>NC_017167.1:2186833-2499238 GCF_000219875.1 Alicyclobacillus acidocaldarius subsp. acidocaldarius Tc-4-1 | reverse complement strand
CAGAGAGCGAGCTCGACGAGGCGCAGGATGTCCTGAGAGACATCCTGCACTCGTCGTTGTCGTGACGGCCCGCTTCGGGCGCAACAGCGGGGTTAAAGAGGTGGGGTTGTGTTAAAAGATCTGTTCAACCGACGGCGCCAGTACGTCACGGTGGGGACGGGCGAGGAGGCGCCCGAGGCGCGGCCGACAAGACCTGCGATGGAGCGGGATGTGCCGAAGGGCCTCGTGCAAAAGTGCGACGGGTGCGGCGCCCTCATTTTGGCGAAGGAATTGCAGAAGCATCTGTACACATGCCCGGAGTGCAATTACCACTTCCGCATCGGGGCGCGCACGCGTATCGAGATCACGGTCGACGAGGGGACGTTCCGCGAGCTTGACGCCCGGCTGACGTCGACGAATCCGCTCGGCTTTCCCCAGTACGAGGAGAAGCTTGAGGCCGCGAAGCGCGCCACCGGGCTTCTCGAGGGCGTGGTGACGGGCGAGGCCGCGCTCGACGGCGTGCCCATAGTCATCGGTGCCATGGATCCGGGCTTCATGATGGGCAGCATGGGTTCCGCGGTGGGCGAGCGCATCGCGCGGGCGATGGAACGAGCGGCGGAGAGCAAGCGCCCGCTTGTTTTGTTCACCGCGTCTGGCGGCGCACGGATGCAGGAAGGCATTCTGTCTCTCATGCAGATGGCCAAGACGAGCGTGGCCCTCACGCGGATGGTTGAGGCGCGGGTGCTGTTCATCTCGGTCATCACGCACCCTACTACGGGCGGCGTGAGTGCCAGCTTCGCGAGCCTCGGCGACATCATTGTCGCAGAGCCGGGCGCCATGTTTGGGTTCGCGGGCCGGCGCGTCGTGGAACAGACCATGCGGCAGAGTCTGCCTGACGATTTTCAGACGGCAGAGTTCAACCTGAAGCACGGCATGATCGACAAGGTCGTGCATCGAAAGCAGATGCGCCAGACGCTCGGGGCGCTGGTGCGCATTCACACCGCTCGGGGGTGGGCGCATGGCGAATGAGCTGGATTTTGAGCGGCCCATCGCCGAGCTGAAGGCGAAGATCGCCGAGCTCAAGGCGTTCATGGAGAAGAACGACATTGACTTGCAGGGAGAGGTCGCCAAGCTGGAGGAGCGTTTGAAGGAACTCACGGAGGCCACGTATGCGAATCTTACGCCGTGGCAGCGCGTTCAACTCGCCCGCCAGATTGGGCGACCCACCACGCTGGATTACATCCGCGGGCTGTGCGACGAGTTCGTAGAGTTGCACGGCGACCGCCACTTTGCCGATGACCTCACCATCGTCGGCGGCGTGGGGCTCATCTCCGGCCAGCCCGTGACCATCATCGGCCATCAGAAGGGGCGGGACACGAAGGAGAACATCCGCCGCAACTTCGGCATGGCCAATCCCGAGGGCTACCGGAAGGCGCTTCGGCTGATGAAGCAGGCGGAAAAGTTCGGCCGTCCCGTGGTCTTCTTCATCGACACGCCGGGCGCTTACGCAGGGATGTCGGCCGAGGAACGCGGGCAGAGCGTGGCCATCGCCGAAAACCTTCTCGCCATGGCCGGCCTCCGCGTGCCCACCCTGTCCATCGTCACCGGCGAGGGCGGGAGCGGCGGCGCGCTCGGACTCGGGATCACCGATCGGATTTACATGCTCGACTACGCGTGGTACTGCGTCATCGCGCCGGAGTCGGCGGCCGCCATCCTGTGGAAGGACGCGAAGCTCGGGCCGAAGGCCGCCGAGGTCATGCGGCTCACGGCCAAGGACCTGCTCGATCTCGGCGTGATCGACCGCATCATCGAGGAGCCGATGGGCGGCGCGCAGAAGGATCCGGAGTGGATGGTGCGAAAGGTGCGGGAGGTCGTGATGGACGGGTTGCGCGAGCTTTTGTCTGTGCCTATTGATGAACTGCTCGAGGCGCGCTACCATAAGTATCGGCAAATGGGAACCTACGTCGAACGGCCGTGAAGCGGTGTCCGGCGCCGCCGGACTTTCCGCTTCTTCCTTTGTGTGCGCGCCTGCGCACGGGGCCAGGTCGAAAGTTTCGTGAAGAGAGGGTTAGGCATGCGAAAGACGAAGATTGTGGCCACCATCGGGCCTGCGAGCGAATCGCTCGACATGTTGACCAAGCTGATTGAGGCCGGTTTGGATGTCGCCCGACTCAACTTCTCCCACGGTACATACGAAGAACACGCAGAGCGCATCCGGCGCATTCGCGAGGCGTCGGCCCGCGTGGGCAAGCACGTCGGCATCATGCTCGACATCAAGGGACCGAAAATTCGAACGGGCAAGATCCAAGGTGGCCAGGTGGAGCTGAAAGACGGAGACGAAATTGTCCTCACCATTGATCCGGTGGAGTACGGCACGAAGGAGCGCGTGTGGGTCTCCTACGAAGGGCTCGTGGAAGACGTGTATCCCGGCGCGCCGATTCGCATCGACGACGGGCTGATTGGACTCGAGGTCATCCAGGTCAAGGGCCACGACATTCACTGCCGCGTCACCAACGGCGGCGTGCTGAAGGACAACAAGGGCATCAACGTCCCTGGCGTGACGCTCAGGATTCCGGGTGTCACGGAGAAGGACAAGGCGGACATCCGCTTCGGCATTGAGCACGGCGTCGACATGATCGCGGCGTCGTTCGTGCGCAAGGCGGCGGACGTGCTCGAGGTGCGCCGCATTCTGGAGGAGCACAATTACCAGGCGGACATCATCTCCAAGATTGAGACGCGCGAGGGGCTGGATCGGCTCGACGAGATCGCGCAGGTATCCGACGGCATGATGGTGGCCCGCGGCGATCTCGGCGTCGAGATCCCGACGGAAGAGGTGCCGCTCGCGCAGAAGCGGATTATCTCCATCTGCAACCGGTATGGCAAGCCGGTCATCACGGCGACGCAGATGCTCGATTCGATGCAGCGCAATCCGCGGCCCACGCGCGCCGAGGCGAGCGATGTGGCGAACGCCATCTTCGACGGCACAGACGCCATCATGCTTTCGGGTGAAACCGCCGCCGGGCGGTATCCACTGGAATCCGTGCGGACCATGGCGCAGATCGCGGAGCGGGCCGAGGCCGCCATCGCGCACGACGAGGTGGCCTATCGACACCGCACGGAGGTCACGCACACCGTGTCCGACTCGCTCGCGCACGCCGTGCGCACCCTCGCGGCCGATCTCGACGTGATCTCCATCATCACGGCGACGACGTCGGGGCACACCGCCCGCTGCGTGTCCAAGCACCGGCCCATGACGCCCGTCATCGCGGTCACGCCGTTTGATCACGTCGCGCGGCGCCTGACGCTCTACTGGGGCGTCCTCCCCGTCGTCGTGCCGGACATCGCGGGTACGACGGACGAGTTGCTCGCGAGCTCTGTTCAGGGGGCGCTCTCGACCGGCTATGTGCACAAGGGCGATCGCGTCATCATCATGGGCGGCATTCCCGCGGGCACGGCGGGCACGACGAACTTCATGAAGGTGCACACGGTTTAAGAGCCGCACCGGCTCAAGACCGGATACAGGCGCGCGGCGCGGAATTCCCCGCTTTGAAGGGGAATTCCGCTTTCGTTTATGATGGAGAGCGAGTGGCGCTTGGCGCGCATCGGCGAGAGCCCCCAGTATGGGGCGCCGTTCCGATTTGAACCGAATTTGAACAGTTGGGAGAATGATGTCCATGAAACGCGTGTTGTCGGGCATTCAGCCATCCGGAACCCTGACCATTGGAAACTACCTCGGGGCGATTCGCAACTTCGTGAAGCTGCAGGGCGAGGCGGATTGTCTGTTCTGCGTGGTGGACATGCACGCCATCACGGTGCCGCAGGACCCGGAGGCGCTCCGCCACAACACTCGTTCGGTGGCCGCGTTGTATCTCGCGTCGGGGATTGACCCTGCGAAGGCGACGGTGTTTGTCCAGTCGCACGTCCCGCAGCACGCCGAGCTTGGGTGGATCCTGCAGTGCTTCACCTACCACGGCGAGCTCGAGCGCATGACACAATTCAAGGACAAGTCGAGCCGCCACGAGGTGGTCACGGCGGGACTGTTCACCTATCCTGTGCTGATGGCTGCGGACATTTTGCTCTACAACGCGCATCTTGTGCCGGTTGGGGAAGATCAAAAACAGCACCTGGAACTCACCCGGGACATCGCGGGCCGCTTCAATCGCCGATTCGGGGACACGTTCGTGGTGCCGGAACCCTATATCCCGGAGATTGGCGGGCGCATCATGAGCCTCGAAAATCCGGAGAAGAAGATGAGCAAGAGCGACGAAAGCGCGAACGCCTACATCTCCATGCTGGACGATCCGGACACCATACGTCGAAAAATCGGCCGCGCGGTGACGGACTCGGAGCGGGAAGTGCGCTTCGACCCGGAGCGGAAACCTGCGGTCAGCAATCTGATGACCATTTACGCGCTGTGCGCCGACGTCTCGCTCGAGGAAGTCGAGCGCAGATTCGCAGGCCAGGGCTACGGGCCGTTCAAGAAGGAACTGGCGGAAGTCGTGATTGAGCGCTTGGCGCCCATTCAAGCTCGTTACCAGGATCTCATGGAATCGAGCGAACTCGATGACGTGCTGCGCCAAGGGGCCGAGCGGGCGCGTGAAATTGCAGCCGCTACGCTCCGGGAGGTGCAGCAGAAGGTCGGCTTCTTGCAGGTCTGAGCCGCGCCGAGCCGCCCGCCGTGCGGGCGCAGGGAGGGATGCGGAATGCGGCTTTTGGTGGTGGAGGACGAGGCGGCGCTGCAGCGGGAGCTCGTAAAGCTTTTTCAGCAGCGCGGTTACACGGTGGACGCCGTGGATACGGTGTTTGCGGCGGTAGAACACGGCATGAGCGGCGCGTACGACTGCATCGTGCTCGATTACATGCTGCCAGACGGAGACGGGATTGAGGCGCTCACGCAATTGCGCGAGGCGGGGTGCACGACCCCCATTCTCATGCTCACGGTGAAAAATGACCCAAAGGACCGCGTGCTGGGGCTCAACAAGGGGGCCGACGATTACCTGGGCAAGCCGTTTCATCCCGACGAACTCCTGGCCCGGGTGGGGGCGCTCGTCCGGCGCTCGCCCGCGCTCACCGACGACGAGGTGCTCGAGCATGGGCGCGCGAAACTGCACACGCGGTCGCGTAGCCTCGAGTACGACGGTCGGACCCTGGAACTCACGAGCAAGGAGTTCGCCCTGATGGAGGCGCTCTTCCGCCACAAGCACCAGGTCATGACCCGCGATCAGCTGATTGCCAAAGTCTGGGGTCCGGATGCGGAAGTGGCGGACAGCGCGCTCGACACCTACATTTACTTCTTGCGAAGGAAGTGTTCCAACATCGGCTGGAAAAACGCCATCGTCACGGTGCGCGGCCGGGGCTATGCGCTGCAGCCGGAGGGCGAGTGACCGATGTTCCGCCGAATGTACATCACCGTGGCGAGCCTCCTCATCGTGAGCACGGGGCTTTTGCTCGTGCTCGTGGGACTCGCCGTGTACCACGAGCTAACGAACGACGTGGCCAGAGACGCGGAGCAGGCGATGGCCGAGGCCGTGCCGGCGGTCGAGCGGGCGCTCACGGAGAGCGTGTATCGGGATGGCCTCGGCCCCCCCGTCCGGGACGATCTCGGCAATACCATCTTCTACTATGCCGTGGGCCCGGCGGCCGTCGCCCATTCGCCGCACGCGCCCGTCCCGTTTTCGGTCGTGCACGGCGAGGCGGTGCTCAAGCACTTTGTGACGTTCACGTACGACAACGAGCCGTACCGGCTGTACACCGTGGTCGTGCCGGATCCGACCATGGCGCCTGCCCTCATCCAGACGTCGTATCAAGGTTCGGTCGGCAGGGCTTCGACCCGAGGGCTGTTGGCCACAAGCGCGCTGAAGGACGCGGTGCGCGGCATCGCGGGTTCGCCCGCCCTCACGCCGACGCGATCGACCGTGGTGCTCTACATGTACTGTCTCATCACGCAAGAGCGCTCGATGCTCACGCACACGCTCCACCTCATGGAGTTCATCGGCGGCGCGGGATTTTTGCTTGCCATCGCGGGCGATCTCGTCCTGGCCCGGCGCCTCGTCCAGCCCGCCTTTCAGACCTGGGCGGCGTACCAGGAGGCGGTGCTGGAGTTGTCGCACGAATTGCAGACGCCCATCGCCACCGCCAGCGCGATGCTCGCCAACCGCGATGTGCCGGAGGAGGCGGCGAACGAGATCCGGCGCGAGCTGGACCGCGCGTCGAAGATGATCTCGGACATGCTCTACCTCTCGAAGTTGCGCTCGGGTTTGGTCGACGATCCGCCCGAACCTGTGGCGGTGTCGGACCTCACGCTCGAAATTGCCGAGCGGTATCAGCCCGTCGCGCGTGCGGAGGGCATCGAGCTTCGCGGGCAGGCCGAAGAGGGGCTCTACGTGTACACCAATCAGGGCGAGTGGGAGCGGCTGGTGAGCACGCTGCTCAAGAATGTGATTGATCACGCCAAGCGCCCGTCGACCGCCGTCTGGTCGTTGTACCGACAGGGCCAGTGGGTCGTGCTCACGGTTGAAAACGACGTGGCTGATCAGGCGGGCGACAGGCCTCGCGCGCCGGAGCGCGGCGTCGGCCTGCAGATTGTCGAGCGCCTGGTCCACCGGATGCGCGGGCGTTTGCGCATCGACGCAGACGAAGATCGATTTTTTGTCGAGCTGCACGTGCCGCTTTTGCGCCCGCATTGAGAGCGATTGCATGAGCGGGCTGGCGTGCTATATGATGGGTGAGGATGCACTGCGAGACAAGGCGGGCGGCGGGAGACTGCGCCGCTCCTTGTCGCGCACGGTCATCGAGAGAGAACGCATCGAGATTGGGAGGGCCTGCCATGCCGACGTTTGAGAGGTATTCACTGCCGACGGAGGGCGAACCCATCACGTTGGTGGATGGAAAGCTGAACGTGCCGGATCACCCAATTATTCCGTTTATCGAAGGAGACGGCACAGGGCCGGACATCTGGCGCGCTGCGCAGCGCGTGTTCGACGCCGCCGTCGAGAAGGCGTACGGCGGAAAGCGCAAGATCGCCTGGTACGAGGTGTATGCGGGCGAGAAGGCGTACAACATGTTTGGCGAATGGCTGCCGCAGGATACGCTGACGGCGCTGTCGGAATATATCGTCAGCATCAAGGGTCCCTTAACCACGCCGGTGGGGGGCGGCATCCGCTCGCTGAACGTGGCAGTTCGCCAGGAATTGGACCTGTACGTCTGCCAGCGCCCCGTGCGCTACTTCCAGGGTGTTCCTTCGCCCGTGAAACATCCTGAACTCGTGGACATGGTGATCTTCCGCGAAAACTCGGAGGACATCTACGCCGGGATCGAGTGGCAGGCGGGTACGCCGGAGGTCAAGAAGGTCATCGAGTTTCTCCAGAAGGAGATGGGCGTCAAGAAGATCCGCTTCCCGGAGACGTCCGGCATCGGCGTGAAGCCTGTCTCGCGCGAGGGCACGGAGCGCTTGGTGCGCGCCGCCATTGAGTATGCCCTGCGCCACAACCGCAAGAGCGTCACGCTCGTCCACAAGGGCAACATCATGAAGTTCACCGAGGGCGCGTTCAAAAACTGGGGCTATGAACTTGCCGAGCGCGAATTCTCGGACAAGGTGTTCACGTGGGCGCAGTACGACCGCATCAAGGCCGAGAAGGGTCAGGATGCTGCGGACGCGGCCCAGAAGGAGGCCGTGGAGGCAGGTAAGCTCATCGTGAAGGACGTCATCGCCGACGCGTTCCTGCAGCAGATCCTGACGCGTCCGGCCGAATACGACGTCATTGCGACGCTCAACCTGAATGGCGACTATATCTCGGACGCGCTCGCCGCGCAGGTCGGCGGCATTGGCATTGCGCCGGGCGCCAACATTAACTATGAAACGGGGCACGCGGTCTTCGAGGCGACGCACGGCACGGCGCCGAAGTACGCGGGGCTCGACAAGGTGAACCCGGGCTCGGTGATTCTCTCGGGCGTCATGATGTTCGAGTACATGGGCTGGCAGGAGGCTGCCGATCTCATCACCCGCGCGATGGAGAAGACCATTGCGCAGAAGATCGTGACGTACGACTTCGCCCGCTTGATGGAGGGCGCGACCGAGGTGAAGTGCTCCGAGTTCGGCGATCACATCATCAAAAATATGGACTGAGGAGCGGTTCGCATGGTGGAGAGGAAGAAAATATCGGTGATCGGCGCCGGATTCACGGGCGCCACCACAGCGTTTTTGCTGGCGGCCAAGGAGCTCGGAGACGTGGTCCTTTTGGACATTCCGTCGCTCGAGAATCCCACCAAAGGCAAGGCGCTCGACATGCTCGAGGCCATGCCCATGCTTGGGAGCGACGCGCGCGTCGTGGGGACGTCGAATTACGAGGATACCGCCGGATCGGATCTCGTCATCATCACGGCGGGACTGCCGCGCAAACCGGGCATGAGCCGGGACGATCTCGTCACGACGAACGCGAACATCGTGAAGTCGGTCACCGAGCAGGTGGTCCGGCACTCGCCGGATGCCTGTCTCATCGTCCTCTCCAACCCTGTGGACGCCATGACGTACGTGGCGTACAAGACGAGCGGATTTCCCAAACAGCGCGTCATCGGTCAGGCCGGCGTGCTCGACACGGCCCGATTCAACACGTTCGTGGCCATGGAGCTCGGGGTGTCGGTGGAGGACGTGCACGGCTTTGTTCTCGGCGTGCACGGCGACGACATGGTGCCGCTCGTCCGCTACGCGAACGTCGGCGGCGTGCCGCTTGAAAAGCTGCTCCCCAAGGAGCGGATTGACGCCATCGTCGAGCGCACCCGGAACGGCGGCGGCGAAATTGTGAGCCTGATGGGCAACGCGAGCGCGTATTACGCCCCGGCCGCATCGCTTCTGCAGATGGCGGAGTCCATCCTCAAGGATAAGCGGCGCGTGTTGCCCGCCATCGCGTATCTCGAAGGGGAGTACGGCTATCGAGATCTCACGCTCGGCGTTCCGACGGTGCTCGGCAAAGGCGGCATCGAGCGCATCCTGGAACTCGATCTTCTGCCGGAGGAAAAGGCGGCGCTTGACAAGTCGGCCGAATCCGTGCGCAGACTGATCGCCGTGATCTCGTGACAGGGAGCAGGCAGGTGAAAGCCAAGGGCATACGTCCCTTGGCTTTTTCGCATGTCAACCGCTCTGCTGGGAGCGGTCGAGCGCCTTGACGTGCTCCGCCTGACGCCGGCAGGACTCGTCGTGCACCAGTTTCCAGAGCGCGGCGAGGAAGGTCGGGCTGAGGCCCCGCGCGGCTCCCGATTGAAGGTATCGCGCGCGGACCTGTTGCGCGCGCTCGGGCTGCACAATCGCTTGGCCTCGCCGCGCCTTGTGTTCGGCGATCTCGTCTGCGATGGAGAAGCGCCGGGCCAAGAGCGTCAGGATGTGCTCGTCGATGTGGTCAATGGCTTTGCGCAGCTCGCGGATTTCCTCGTTAAGTGGGCGCTGCACTTCGGCTCTCTCCCTTCGCGTGTGAAATGAGCAGGCATGGACGCGCAAAACGCCCACCCCGTGAGGGGCGGGCGTCGCCCGCGGTACCACCCTGATTCGAAAGGCGCTGGGCGCAGAGGCAGCCCGGGATCCTCTCGCGCCTCGTCCTGGGCCGGGCGGTCAAACAAAAAAGCCCGCCCCGTGAGGGGCGAGCTTCGCTCGCGGTACCACCCTGCGACGGGCGCCTGCGCACCCGCGTTTCACTTCATTGGGATAACGGTAGGTGTTCGCCTACCGGCGCTGGCTACTTGCGGCCCGCGCGAAGCGCTCGTCGCGTCCGGTTCACCAGGCGGCTCCAGAGTGAACTTCCGTCCGCGGCACGGACCAGTTCGCACCTTCCACTGGCTCTCTGCACCGCCCCGGCGGACGTACTCTCTCCTTCATGGCCTTCGCTCGATGAATTTTGTGAACATCATAATCAATTCGGTGAAGTGTGTCAACGCGGCGTGCGTCCCGCTGGGTGTGAGGCCGTTTTCGTGCCGCCACAAGACGACGCGGGCCGACAAGGGGAATGTGATAGAATGGAGCGGGACAACAGTGCGCCAAACGGCGCGAAGTCTGGGGTGGCCTATGCCAGCGTCGAAACTCGTGTTGATTGATGGAAACAGCATCTTGTATCGAGCGTTCTTCGCCTTGCCGCCGCTCACCGCGAGGGACGGCACGCCCACGAACGCCGTGTACGGCTTTACGACGATGATCTTGCGGCTGATGTCGGACGAAAAACCGACGCATCTGGCCGTCGCGTTTGATAAATCTAAGACGACGTTTCGTCATGCTGATTTTGCGGCGTACAAAGGGACGCGCCAGGAGACGCCCGACGAGCTCGTGCAGCAGTTTCCGCTCGCGCGGCGCACGCTGGAGGCGCTGTCCATCCCGATGATCGAGATCGACCAATACGAGGCCGACGACGTGATCGGAACGCTCGCCAAGCGTGCAGCGGAAGCTGGCTTTGACGTGCGCGTGGTCTCGGGCGATAAGGACCTGTTGCAGTTGGTCGACAGTAGCATTCACGTGCTCCTGACGCGAAAGGGCATCACGGAGATGGAGCACTTTGACGAGCAGGCCGTCGCTCGCCGTTATCCGGGGCTTAAGCCCGCGCAGGTCATCGACCTGAAGGGTCTGATGGGCGATCCGTCCGACAACATTCCGGGCGTGCCCGGGGTGGGCGAAAAGACGGCGCTCAAGCTGCTTGCGTCCTTTGGCACGGTGGAAGGCGTGTACGAGCACCTGGATGAGGTCCAGGGCCAGAAGCTGCGAGAGCGCCTCGAGCAGCACCGCGAGGACGCGTTCCTCTCCAAACGCCTCGCTACCATCGCCTGCGATGCGCCCATCGAGGTGGATCTCGAGGCGCTGCGATACGAAGGACCGGATCCCGCCCGCGCCATCGCCTGGTTCCGCGAGCTCGACTTCCGATCCCTCGTCGACAAAATTTCCGAGGAAATGAGCCACGATTCGACGGCGGCTCCTTCACCGGCGGACGCGCGTAGCGCGTCGAGCGAGTGGAGCTCCTTCGCGTACAGCTTGATTGAGGATGCGGGGAGCTGGAAGGAAATTGTATCGTCGTTCAGTGAACCGGTCGGCGTCATGATGGACTTGGCAGATCCGGACTATCACCGGGCGGAGATCCGCGGCATGGCCGTCGCGACGCCAAAACGCGCGTACTATGTTCGCTTCGGCGAGCGATTGGAGTTGAGCGATGTCCGACCGTGGCTCGTGTCGGATCGGCCGAAGGTGGCGTTCGACCTGAAGTCAATGGCGTTCGCGCTGGACGCACACGGCATCGGGCTGACGTCGGCAAGCGGGTGGCAGGACGTCAAATTGGCCGCGTACTTGCTCAATCCGCAGGACGGCGAGGTCGAACTGTCCGATGTCTTCGCCCGCGAGCGTGGGCAGGAGTTGCCCGCGTTGGAAGAGGGCGAGCGCGAGAAGTGGCTCGCCTACACCGCGTCTCAACTGCCTCCGCTCTTCGAATCGTTGGCGTACACGATTCGCATGCAGGAGATGGAGCGTCTTTACCAAGAGGTCGAGCTTCCACTGGCGTTCGTACTCGCGAAGATGGAGATCACGGGGTTTTACGTCAATCGCGAGAAACTGGTGGCGTTTGGGCAGGAATTGACGGAGCGGATCAAGCGCATCACCGAGGAGATCTACGATCTCGCAGGCACTTCGTTCAATCTGAACTCGCCGAAACAACTCGGCGAGATCCTGTTCGACAAGCTGGGGCTGCCGGCCTTGAAGAAGACGAAAACCGGCTACTCCACGAGCGCCGACGTGCTTGAAAAGCTGGCCCCGATGCACGAGATTGTGCAGAAGATCTTGGATTACCGCTTGCTGGCGAAGTTGCAGTCGACGTACGTCGAGGGCCTGCTGAAGGTCATTCGCAAGGAGACGGGCCGCGTGCACACTCGGTTTCATCAGACGCTCACGGCGACCGGCAGACTGTCGAGCAGCGAGCCCAATCTGCAGAACATCCCCATCCGGCTCGAGGAAGGGCGCAGACTGCGCCAGGTGTTCGAGCCGACGTACAAAGATTGGGTGATCTTCGCGGCCGACTATTCACAGATCGAATTGCGGATCCTCGCCCATCTGTCTGGCGATGAGGCGCTCATCGACGCATTTCGCCGCGACATGGACATCCATACGCGGACGGCCGCGGACGTGTTTGAGGTGCCGCCGGAGCAGGTGACGAGCCTGATGCGCCGTCAGGCGAAAGCGGTCAATTTCGGTATCGTATATGGGATCAGCGATTTTGGGCTCGCGCAGAACCTCAACATTCCGCAGAAAGAGGCGAAGCGCTTCATCGAGAGTTATTTTGAGAAGTTTCCGGGTGTCAAGCGATATATGGACGAGATCGTCAAGCAGGCGCGCGAGCGCGGCTATGTCACCACCCTGATGAACCGCAGGCGGTATCTGCCGGACATCCACAGCCGCAACTATCAGCTCCGAAGTTTCGCCGAGCGCACCGCCATGAACACGCCCATCCAGGGCAGCGCCGCGGATTTGATCAAACTCGCGATGGTGCGGATCGATCGCGCCATGCGCGACGCGCAGATGGACGCGCGCATGTTGCTCCAGGTGCACGACGAGCTCATCTTCGAGTGCCCGAAGGACGAACTGGCCGCGCTCGAAGTGCTGGTCCGGGACAACATGGAAAACGCGATGACCTTGTCTGTGCCGCTCAAGGTGGATACTGCGTACGGCCCGACGTGGTACGACGCCAAGTGAGGGGGGGGATGGGACGTGCCGGAATTGCCCGAGGTGGAGACTGTCCGACGCCATCTCGCGGAGCTCATCGAGGGGGATGTGATCCTCGACGTGGCGGTCCGCCTGTCGCGCATCGTGCGCCATCCTTCGCCTAGCCTTTTTGTTGAGCGGCTCAAGGATCGGAGCATTTGCCGCGTGGAGCGGCGGGGCAAGTATTTGTTGTTCGAGTTGGATGGCGTGCTTCTCGTCTCTCACCTGCGCATGGAGGGCCGTTACACCGTGGCGGATCCGGCTGAACCGGAGCTTCCGCACACCCATGTGGTGTTTCGCCTCGCGTCGGGCCGTGAGTTGCGTTATGCGGACGTGCGCCAGTTCGGCACGATGGATGCCGTCCTCGAAGGCGAGCCGCTGCCCAAAGGGCTGGCGGAGCTTGGACCGGAGCCGTTCGATCCGGCGCTCTGCGGCGCGGTTCTTCGACATCGCTGGCGGGGTCGCCGCGCCCCTCTCAAGAGCCTGCTGCTGGATCAGCGGCAGATTGCAGGGCTCGGCAATATCTACGTGGATGAAGCGCTGTTTGCCGCGGGGCTTCACCCACTGACGCCTGCGGGGGCAGTGGGCGCGGAAACGCTTGACGTCCTCCTTCGCGAGATCCGCGCTGTCCTCGCGCGCGCCATCCGGGAGGGCGGATCGTCGGTTCGATCGTTTCGCGACGGCTATGGCCGGCATGGCGGTTTTCAGATTCAACTGGCGGTCTACGGGCGCGAAGGCAAGCCCTGTCCGCGTTGTGGCGGAGCAATTCAGAAGATCAAGGTGGCGGGCCGTGGCACGCACGTGTGTCCGGCGTGTCAGCCCATCTCCGTCGCCGCACCGAAAGGAACGGGGGTGAACGCGTGAGAGGCAAGATCATCGGTTTGACCGGGGGCATTGGCACGGGCAAGAGCACGGTGTCCCAGATGCTGCGCGATCTCGGCGCGTTCGTCGTGGACGCCGACGTGTGGGCGCGCCGGGTGGTCGAACCCGGAAGCGACGGGCTTCGCGACATCGTGGAAGTGTTTGGAGAAGACGTGTTGCAGCCCGACGGGACGCTGGACCGAAAGAAGCTTGGGGCCATCGTGTTTCGAGACGAGGAGAAGCGGCTGCAACTCAATCGCATCGTGCACCCGCGCGTGCAGCAGGGCATGTGGCAGGAGACGACGGATTATTGGAGAGATCACCCTGGAGAACCGGTCGTGTGGGACGTGCCGCTTCTCATCGAGGGGACGGCGAAGCGGCTTGTGGACGAGATCGTCGTCGTGTATGCGAGTCCCGCGACGCAGCTCCGGCGCGTGATGGAACGGGACGGCTTGAGCGAGGAGGAGGCGCTCCGACGGATACAGGCCCAAATGCCCATCGACGAAAAGCGGGCCGTCGCCACGTACGTCATTGAAAACGACGGACCGCTGGAATTCACGCGAGAGCAGGTGCAGGCGCTATGGCAAAAACTTCGGGCGGAAAGCCGAAGCGGCCCTTCTTCCTGTCGCTGAGCCTCCGCCAGCTCATCGCGGGGGTCTTGCTCATCGCCGTCCTCGTGACCATCTCGACCAACGGTTTCTGGCGCCTGATGTATCCCATCCAGTACCAGGTCCAGATCCAACAATCGGCACGGTTTGCGGACGTGGATCCGCTGCTCATTGCGAGCATCATCCGCGTGGAGAGCAAGTTTCGGACTGAGGACGTCTCGCACGCAGGCGCCGTGGGGCTGATGCAGCTCATGCCGCAGACGGCCGAGTGGATCGCGGAGATGCTGCGGAATCAGACGTCGGGATCGGGCGGCGCGCTTCGCAAGCTGCCGAAAGACGCAAAAAAGCTGGCGAGCCCCGAGTACAACATCCTGATTGGCAGCTGGTACGTGAAGAGCCTGATCGACGACTTTCACGGCAACGTGGTGGCCGCGGTCGCGGCGTACAACGCGGGCCCGCGGCGCGTGTCACAGTGGCTGAGGGACGGGGTGTGGAACGGCAAGCTCCAGGACATCGATCAGATCCCCGTCGGGGAGACGCGCCACTTCGTCGATCGCGTCTTCTACAACTACGATTTGTACAAGAAAATCTATGGGGGAGATCCCGCCTGGCGCCTGCCTCAGAAGGGTTAGGAGGCGGTGAAGGTGGAGAATCGAAACCGAGCGGTAGCCTGTCTGCAAGGGGCGCGGGCACTGCGGAGCGTGGGGCAGGGCATCGCCATCGTCGATATGGCCCTCCTGCTCAAGGCGCTCGGCTGGCGCGCCACGGCGATTGGCGGGGTCCTGTCTGCGGCCGGTGTGGTGGGGGCCGCCTTGATTTTGCTCTGCGGCCCCTTGTCGGATCGCATAGGGCGAAAGCCCTTCCTGCTCGCCTACGAGCTCATGACGTGCGCGGCGGCGCTTGTGGTAGCCCTTTCGCGCAATCCGACCCTGCTGTCGGTCGCCATTGTGCTCACAGGCCTCGGCCGCGGGCAAAATGGAGCGGCGGGGCCGTTTACGCCTGTGGAACAGGCGTGGATGGCCGAGAACATTCCGCGGGATCAGCGCAGCCGCGTGTTCAGCGCGAACACGGCCATTGGTTTCTTCGGCGTGGCCGCAGGCTGCCTGCTCGCGGGACTGGATCATGTCTGGCCGAACGCGTTGCCTGGAGCCCTCGCGTTTCGACCGCTCTTTTGCGGCATTGCCGGCCTTTCGCTCGCCTGCGCGGGCCTTGTGTGGATCACGCCAGGGGGAGACCGGGACGCTCGACGGGTTCACGACGTGCGCGAGGAGGACTCAAGCGCTCGAGCACTGGACCGACCCGAATCGGAACCGAAACGCCTTCGGCGCCATCCGCAGCGACAGCACGAGAACCGGAACATCGCTCGGCTCGCGCTGGTCAATCTGCTGAACGGGCTCGGTGTCGGCTTTGTGGGCCCGATGATGTCCTACTGGTTCGCGACGAAATTCGGCGCGACGAGCGGGGAGATAGGGGGAACAATGGCGGCGTCCTTCGTCGTCACAGGGTTTGCGGCGCTCTTCTCCGGGTACTTGGCTGACCGCGTCGGCATGGTGCGCGCGGTCGTCTGGCTTCGGCTCGCGGGGGTGGGCCTGATGTGCGCGCTCCCATTCATGCCTACGTTCGCACTGGCCTCTATCCTGTATGCCGCGCGATCCGCCCTGAGCCGCGGAACGCAGGGCGCTCGATCCGCGCTCGGCGCGAGCCTCACGGGCGATGATCGCCGTGGATTCTCACTGAGCATGAATTCGTTTTTCACGCGAGCCGCTTCGGCGGTGGGGCCAACGCTGTCCGGATGGCTGTTGGACGAAGGCAGCCTGGCCCTTCCGTTCGTCTTTGCGGCTGGGTTTCAACTCGTCTCGACGGTGCTGTACGGGGTTTTCTTTCGGGCCTACGATGCGGCCGAGCGGGTGTGAAGACCGAAGGTCAGAGGGTTTGATTGGATGGATGATCTGTCATGACCCGGATCCCAGCCCTGCGCAGCGCCTCGCAGGCTTCGGCGAGCTGATCTTCTCGGTCAAACTGCACGCGGTGATAATGGAAGCCCCCGGTGAGGCTCGAGAGAAGCGCCGCCTTTTCTGCGCGCACTTTCTCGAGAAACACGTCCACGTCGCGCCTCGACGTGATGAGCAGTTGGCCCACAATTTCACCGTAAATGGCGTGTTCCACCCGGACATCGAGCACGCGCACGCCGTGATCGACAAGTGCGTACAGCTCGTCTTGGGTCTGCTCCGGCGTGTGCGAGACGGCGAGCACCGTTTCTCGACCGGAGGATGCGCGGTTGAGCCAGTAGCCCTTGGGCGTGGCGTAGATGGGTTCGCCAGCCGCGCGCAGGAGGGCAATCTCGTGTACGACCACCTGTCGCGTGACGCCAAGCGCCTCCGCGAGAGCTTGCCCGGGTATGGGGACTTCGGCGCGCTGAAGCATGTTCAGCAGGCGCAACTGTCGCTCCGTCGGCATGGTTGAACTCCTTTCTTGCGAATCGTGGCGTCCGATGACATCGGTTCCCAATAAGAAGAAAGGGTTCGGAATGTCTCCGAACCCTTCCGCCTTGTGCTCTTCTGGTGTCGAGAGCGGGACTTGAACCCGCACGGGTTACCCCACACGCCCCTCAAACGTGCGCGTCTGCCAATTCCGCCATCTCGACATGGCTTCAAAAGCGAGTCACGATGATGATTATAGTCGCCTCGGACGGACGTGTCAAGCCATCTGAAGCGCATCGGTTTCAGGAAAATCACCTTGCGACGACAAAGCCATGTGTGCGGGCCCTCGGCGTACATGGGCTGCGGCCTGAGAACCCATCCCGGTCGATGCCTGTCCGTGTCGACGGGGCTTTTGAGGACGGATCTGGACACCGCGCGGAGGGAACGTTACGATGATCTACAACCAGCGACATGCTTGTACACAGCGATCCATGGATCTTCTCAGCGAGGAGCGTGTGGCATGAGGGAGCGTCGCGAGGGGGCGCTCGCTGCGGCCGTGATAGCGGTGCTGTTGGCTCTCGCCTTCGGTTCGTGGCTTTGGGCTCGGCGGGCCGAGCCAAGGGCCCGCGAGGCCGAGTGGTGGGCGCAAGCGGGATGGCGCGTCAACGCCGTCGTGGATTCGGGGAAGCCCCTGGTGCTCACGTACAACCTGTGGACGGCCGCGACCACTGCGCCGGACGCGCTGGACCTAGAGCCGATCCCGGCGGGCGACTTTGAAGTGGTCCAGTCGACGCTCACGCACGAAGTCGATGTCGAGAACGGGGTCTCGTATCAGTTGTGCCGGCTCGCCCTGTCGGTGCGGTTTCCGAGGAGCTATCGGGATCAGCGAATGGGCTTTCTGGTGAATGCCGGACCGTGGAAGCGCATACTTCCGTATGGAAGGGTGACTTGCCGCATCATCCGCGGCTCGGTCGATTGGCTCAACGTCTCGTTTGCCTCCGGAGAAATTCAGGAGCCACTCGTGATGCGGGAGAATCCTGTCACGCTGCAGCTTCGCAACGAAACGAAGGCGCCTGTGCGCATCCTGGGGCTCTGGCAGGCCGGAGACGACGGCATTTCAGGCGTGAGGGTGGTTGTGTCTGAGACGCCAAGTGCAGCCCACCGCATGAGGTTGCCCTTCACGTTGAAGCCCGGGCAGACGGCCGTGCTCGAGTATCTCCTTCAACCGCATCCGGGAACGGTCCAGCAAGGACTGGTGTTTCAACCCGCGCTCGTGCTCGCCTCCGGACGGGCACAGGGATTCGAGGTGATGCCGCCTGTCGTGATCGAGCGATCCTTCCTGCCGTGGCAAACGCATGCGGCGCGAGGCATCGTGCAGTTTGTCGAAGCCGTGCCATCCTGACCTCGTGAGAGAGCACGGCGGCGTGAACGCCGTCCGGCTTCTGCCGGAGAAGGAGGAGATGCGCATGCGGCGCGTGGCCGGTGTGCAACGATTGATTTTCGTGGTGTTCGTGCTTGGCGCCATCGCCACAGCGGCGGGCCTTGGGCGGACGCATCGCGTGATGGGCATCGCGCTCGGCCTGGTGATTCTGTTGGTGGGCTGGGCCATCTCGGCGTCGATCCATGTCGCCAACCAATGGGAAAAGGCGGTCGTGCTCCGCCTCGGCAAGTTTCGCCAACTCGCGGGACCTGGAACCTTTTTTCTGTTGCCCATCGTGGATACGGTGGCGGATTGGATTGATCTGCGCGTGCGATCGACGACGTTCACCGCGGAGCAAACCCTGACCAAGGACACGGTCCCGGTTAACATCGACGCGGTGCTGTTTTGGGTCGTGGTGGACGCGGAGAAAGCCGCGCTGCAGGTGGCAGATTACGAATATTCGCTCTCTTGGGCTGCGCAGACGGCTCTGCGGGATTTGATTGGACGGATGATGCTGGAAGATATGCTGTCGAGCCGCGAGGCCATGGATGCCGAACTGAAGCGCCTTCTGGACGAGCGCACGGGGCCTTGGGGGATCTCAATTCAGAGCGTCCAGATCCGCGACATCAAGATTCCGGGCAACCTCCAAGACGCCATGTCCCGAGCGGCGCAGGCGGAACGCGAGCGAAACGCCCGGGTCATCCTGGGCCAGGCCGAGGTTCAGGTGGCCGAGTCGTTTCTCGAGGCGGCGAGGTTGTATCACAGCGATCCCGTCGCGCTTCAACTGCGCGCCATGAACATCTTGTACGAGGGATTGAAGGAGAAGGCGTCCATGATTGTCGTGCCGAGCGCGCTCTCGGACGCGATGAACCTCGGCACGTGGCTTGGCGTCGCGAACGCCGAGCGCATGGAGGAGCTGCGTCGCGGTGGGGACCGCGGTTAACGGAACATCGACGGATCGGCGCGGAAGTGCGGTGCTGGGTAGGGGCGCGGCTGGCGCACGAAGTTCGGCAGCACGAAATCGTTGTCGTACCCGCTGTGAAAGATGTGCGTCGCGGCCGGCGACAGGGGCGGAATGAGCCAGGTCCAGTCGCCCGTGACGCGGCGGTTCGCGTCTCGCTCGAGCTGTTCGAAGTAGGCAAATTGGCGCGCGGCCGTGTGATGGTCGACGATGGTGACGTTTCGCTTGCGATACGAGTGGAGCACGGCGGCGTTCAGTTCCACCAGCGCGCGATCCCGCCACAAGGTCGCGTCGCTCGATCGGTCGAGGCCGAGCGCGTCGGCGACGGCGGGAAGCATGTTGTAGCGAAATGGATCGGCGAGATTGCGCGCGCCAATCTCGGTGACCATGTACCAGCCGTTGAACGGGGCGGCGGTGTAGCGGATGCCGCCGATGATGAGCGCCATGTCGGACAGGACGGGCACGGCGTACCAGCGCAGGCCGAGTTCGGCGATGCTCGGGTGCTCGGGGTGCTCGATGGGCACTTCGACGACGAGATGGCGCGGCAGATCGAACCAGGCTAACGCCTCGCCGTCCGCAATGACCACGGGGAGCACGTCCCACGGCGTGCCTGCTCCACGCCACCCTAGCCCTTGGCAGACGCGGGTGAAGGCTGCGGAGGCCGGATCGCCCACCATGCCTCGCGGGGTTTCGTAACCCGCATAGCGCACAATCTGGTGATTCCAGATGCGCACTTCGCGCTCTCGCGAGGCCGGGGCGAACACGGTGATGGTGGGGCGAATTTTGCCGCCGTTTTGCGCGAAATCGAGGTGCTCGCAGACGGCCTCGAAGATGGAGCGTGGCCCTTTCAGGTGGCGTCGGTCGAACACGTGGAGCGTCTGCCAGAACAGTCTGCCGATGCAGCGGTTGCTGTTCCGCCACGCCATGCGCGCGCCGTGCTCGAGCTCCTCAAATGTGTGCTCATAGGTGCCGTCGCGGTCGATCTGGCGCCGCACCTCGTCGAGCCGACGCTCGATATCGGCTTCGCTTTTGCCGAGCTCTCGATAGCACACCTCGAGAAAGGCGCGCGCTTCGTCCCAAAGTGGGTTCATCCGCATCTTCACCGTCCCCCACCCATTCTAGCCAAGCTCGACGCGTGCTCCAAAGGCGCGGGCCGTGGGAAGGGCGGTGTTCGGCGTTTCGTCAACTTTTCGTGGCGGTCTCGCCCTCGGCAAACATGTCAGAAGTGAGAAGCGCGGCGAGCCCATCGCCGCGCTTCAGCTCACTTCTTTTTCGACTTCGATGTGCTCTTGTTCGAAGTTTTGTGGCTCGCCGGCTTCTTGGCGACGGTCTTCTTGGCGACGGTCTTCTTCGGAGCGGTCTTAGTGGACTTCTTCGCCACCGCCTTGTGCGCCGCACTCGTCTTGGCCTTGTGCACGTGCACAACCGCATGAGCAGGATGCGCAGCCTTTTCCGTTCCCGCAAACGCAACGCTCGGCGCTGCAAACAGCGTCAGCGCAGCCACGCTTGCCAGAATCGACTTTTTCATGGTAACCCCCACCTCAATGGCTAAGTTTGGCCAGGTTGGCCTACCAGCAATATAGGGGAAAGTTCTTAAAATAGGCTCAAACCTCCTTACCGTGGAAGGCCTCAAGGTTTGATGGACTGGTGGATTTCCTTGAGCAAGCCGTGCAGTTGCCGGTTCTCTTCGCGAGCTGCGTCGAGATCGTCCCGCAGCTTGTTGAGCTCCTCGATGAGCATGTCGTGTCGCTGGTGAATGACGCGTTCCTGCTTGTCTCCCACGCTTCGAGCCACATAGCCCAAGACGGGCAACGATGCTCCTTGAAAGATGCTTTGAATGATAGATTGCACCCATCCGATCAGCGTCTGGGGCCTCTCGATCAGAAGCGGCAGTACGCAGATGGCGAAGACGATGTAAAAGCAGGCCATGGTGGAAAGGCCATAAGCCAGGTGGGCGCCAAGCCAGTTGTTGAACTTCTTCAACACTTTGATGACGATCACTTTCTTATTCACAAATTGGCAACCCAACCATCCAATCGCAATCATCCAATATTGATGGCGCGCCCTGCGACCCCGGCGACCACGACGAGAGCGAGCACGGATTGCGTCATCATGAGCAGTTTCATGCGGCGGGACAGCACTGCGGTGTCGGTCGGGCTGAAGGCCGTATTCGTGTTGAACGCGAGGTACAGATAATCGATGAACGTCGGCTGCCAGCCGTTCCACCCGGGAACGTCGGCCATCATCTGCGGAAAAAGGAGGTCCGGCGGATCGGGGTTTCCTCGGTGGCGCCGAATGGGTCCCCCGCGGTCGGTCTCCCAATACCACACGGCAAAGACGAAGATGTTGGTCACCCAGAGCAACAATGCGTCCCGAAACAGCGCAACGGCCGAGATGTTTTCGTGGAATAGCGCGTGCACTAAGTAGGTGATGCTCGCGACGAGGAACAGCGTGAGGACCGAGATGGTGGTGAGGGCGAGTCGGCGCGCCCACACGTCGTGCTCCTGCCAAATGGCCGCGGCGAGAAGCGCCACGAGCACTGCAAACAATCCCGCGCTCATCCACCACGGCGCAATGTGCATCACCATGGACGCGATGGTGAGCAGAATGCCAATAAGCACCAGCGCTCCGAAAAAAAAAGCGCACGGGCCACGCGCCGCGCATAGTGGGCGAGCTCGTCGATTTCCGCCTCGATACGCGACTCGAGAGACCTGTGCTGCGCGTGGTTGCGCGAATCGTCATGGGAACCGCGGGGGTCTCGGTTCACTGTTCCGCCTCCTCATCGCTCGCGCAGCTCATCCAGGCGAATGGCGCGCTTGTGCACCGTGTGGTACCACGTTCGGTTGCTGCGCGTGAAGTAGGCCTGCAGCGTCACGGGGCCCCAGGTCCAGAGAAAGAACGGAAGGAGGGGCAGGGCAAAATACGCCCGCCAGTTCACCCGTTCGAGCAGCAGCGCGAGGGGAACCTCTAGGAATAGGATGACGTTTACTGCGACCCACAGATTCGTGACCATGAGCGCGGCCGGGTTGGACGCCGCATCGGTTGGATCCGGCGAGAGATAGTGAAGGCCGACCACAATCATCGCGCCCACAAACAACAGCATGGATCTCATGGGCTGAAACAGGTAAATGGCCATGTCGATTTTGGCCAGGTTCCGTTCGCGCAGCCCTTCGAGGAACATCGGGATCAAATGTTCACGTGCACATTGGAAATGCCCCTGCTGCCAGCGCAGGCGCTGGCGGAACGACGCTGCGAAGCTCGTCGGCTTCTCATCGTAGACGCGCGCATCGTGGGCCCAGACGGGGATGATTCCCCTGCGGACGCAGCGGATCCCGAATTCCAGATCCTCGGTGAGGCCCGTCGCTTTCCATCCCATCTCCTGCAACAGCGGATAATCGATGCAAAGGCCGGTCCCGCCGAGCGTACACGGCAGGTGCAGGCGGGCGCGGGCGTACTGCCACAGCCGGTTGTCGAACCAATAGGAGATGGCGAGCGACACGCTGATCCACGAGTCGAAGGGATTCTTGGTGTCCAGATATCCCTGAATGACGCGATCGCCACTGCACAGGTGATCGTTCATGATGGAGAGAAAGTCCGGATGAACCAAATTATCCGCGTCGAACATCACGATGGCATCGTAGCGCGCGCCCATCTCTTTCAACCGCGAGAGCATCCACTCGATGGCGTACCCCTTGCCCTGTTCCGCGCGGTTTTCGCGCACGTGGACAATCGCGCCGTGCGCCCGCGCGCGCTCCGCTGTGCCGTCCGTGCAGTTGTCCGCGATGACGTGCACGTCGTACAGGTGCGCGGGATACGTCTGCCGCTTCAGGCTTTCGAGGAGCGGGCCGATCACGCACTCCTCATTGTGCGCCGGGATGATGACAGCAAATCGCTTCTGCGGCGCATGCGTGATGGGCCGTCTCCGGTGCCAGATGCCGTACACGGACAGCACAATCTGGTACAGCGCCACAAGGCCGGTGACGAGCTTCAGCGCGTCATAGAACGTGTCCCAGAGCAAGTACATGAGTGTCATTCGTCCGACATCCTCGCTTTCCGCCAGCGGCTGCGCGTCTCATCCGCCTCTGGCAAGCTGCGACCCCACGTGAACAAGAGCCCCACGAGCAGATAGTACAAGCTTGCAGTGTAATTGTATTCAAACAGATTCTCGACGAAACTGTGAATCAGAATGGCTGTGATCCCGGTCAGCCCTCCGAGCGCCAACAGGCGGGAGCCGCCCGTCGATCTCCGTACGCATCGAATCATCTCGCGCACGATGGCCACATGCATGGCCATGAACAGCACCAATCCGAGAATACCGGTCTCCCCGAGCACCTTGGCGTAGTAATTGTCGGAGAACGCGGAAAAACTATGGGACGTCGCCACATAGCCGCCGTAGTACCCAAGCCCGGAGCCGAAGAGCGGGTTTCGGGACATCACGTCGAACGCCTGTTGCCAAAGCGCCATGCGCCCACCTGCGGACGACTTCACGAAGTAGACCGGATTCAACAGGTCGAGCGCCCGGTGTCGAAGGGACGGCACACAGAGCCCCAACGCCGCGATGCCCCCCAAAACGGGCAGGAGGCGCCGTTCGAACGCCGCGGAAACCACGACGGCGGCCGCGAAGAGACCGAGCCAGGAGCCGCGATCATACGTCATGAAAAGCGCGCCCAGCGCGACGAAGGCGCCCACCAGATACACCCTGCGACGCCGCTTGTCCTGATCGACGGCGAAGAGGCCAAGCATCAGGGGCAACGTGAGCTCCAGATTCGCGCCGAATTCCGCCGGCGACTTCATCACCGTGAACACGCGGGTCCTGACGTGCTCGCCCACGTCGAGCCACTGGCTCGGGATGGGCACTTTGATGAGAAATTGAAACCAACCGTCTACACCCATCAGCATAGACATGGCGATCACGCCATAGAACAGCTTCAGGGTGTCCTCCGCGTCGAGGGCGAGCGGGACGAGCAGGCCAACGAAGATGTATTCCACGTCCACCGTCCACGCGTTCAGGGCGAGAACGGGATGCTTGAGATCCGCCAGCACGAGGGCCAGCGTATAGACTACGTACCACCATGCGTACTTCGCCCACGCAGGCTGTGAACGCTCCACGCCGTGTGCGCGGCGCACCATCGCTGCCCAAGCGAGCGCGAAGACCGGAAATACACCCCAGACATTGGCGATGGGGTTCAGAAATGTAACGCCCAACCCTTGGTTGATAATGGCAAACGCGCCAAGCGCATAGACCGCCATATAGGCGACGCGCTTGCCCTGCGCCGCCCTCGCGTCGAACGACAACAGGACCGAGCCTGGATCGTCTCGCGACATGCCAGCACTCCTAGCACTCGAAATTCGGACATGGCTCGTCCTGCGAACCACACTATACTCATTCTACCCGAAAATCTGCGGGGCGCATACGCCGCGTTTCCGACATTTTGGCAAACGTTTCGACGCAGAAGGCCGGCGGATCGCGTGGCAGCGGTTGAACTTGCGCTGAGCGGGGTGGGTCTGATTTAAATAGCAAGAGTAGAGACTGAGGGACGGAGTGAGATGCCGTGCGAAGGTCGAGAACGAAGCGCGCACAGCGCCGGGATGGCGCCGTAACGCCGCCCGATCCGGCGAAGATTGCGAAACGGCGCCGCTTCCGCGTTCACGTCGTGTACAGCCTCGTGTTTCTCTCGTTCACCTCGCTCATTCTGCGCTTGGCGTACGTGCAGGTGGTGAAGGGCGCTTCGTTTCGCGCTTCGGAACAATTGACCCAATACGCCCGCGTACCCATCCTCCCGCAGCGCGGTTGGGTTTACGACGCCAACGGCCAGGTGCTGGCGTGGGACAAACCCGTCCTGACGATTCAGTTCAATCGCTACACGCAGATCTCGGACGCGGAGATGCACCGCGTCGCGTCCATCCTCGCGCCCGTGCTTCAGACGACGCCGCAGGCCCTGTATCAAGCCATGCAGAGCGACCCAGGGGCCCTGCAGGTCACGCTCGCCCGGAATGTGACCGACGCGCAGGTCGCGTACGTGGTCGAACACCAGAGCGAGTTGCCGAACATTCAGGTGGTCCAAGATTACGAGCGCCAGTACCCATACGGCGATCTCGCCGGGCAAGTGCTCGGCTATGTCGGCGCCATCACCGCTCAGAACGTGAGCCAATACAAGGGGTATTTGTACAGCCAGCAGGTCGGCGAAACGGGCATTGAGTACGAGTATGAGCATCTCCTTCAGGGCAAGCCGGGCTATGAACTGGTGACGGTCACGTCGAGTGGGACGGCGGTGGGCAGCGTGGGCGAGATTGCCCCGCAAAACGGGGACAACATCCAGCTCACCCTCGACGGGCATGAGCAGGCGGTGGCGCAGGAACTCCTGCAGAACATGATCGACTCGTCGCAGACGAACAAGCAGGACATCACGGACGCCGCGGCGGTGATGCTGAACGTCAAGACGGGCGGCGTGATCGCGATGGTGAGCTATCCGTATCTGGACCCCAACTGGTACACAGACGGCACATATGTCAATCACGTCCATTATCTGGAGACCTCAGGGGCTCAGCTGAACAACGTGATTGACACGTTCAACTATCCCGGCTCGACGGTGAAGCCGGCGAACATGCTGGCGGCGCTCAAGGCGGGCGTGGTGACGCCGAAGACCGAAATCTTGGACGACGGGTACATCTACATCGGCACACAGCGCAAAAACGAGGACGAGGGATTCGTGTTTGGCTGGGTGAACCCCATCGAGGCCATCACGGTGTCGAGCGACGTGTTTTTCTACGAGCTTGGCCTGCACCTTGGTAAGTGGTTTGGGTCCAGCCCGACGTCTGGAGGGACGTATCCCGCTTCGGACGGCAGCTATCAGAACTACTTGGATACCGACTTTGTGAAGGGCATCAACGCGATGTTTCAGGAAGAGGAAGACTTCGGTCTCGGCACGCTGACCGGCATCGACTTGCCTTTCGAGGAGCACGGCGAGTTCTACATTGAGGACTATCGGAAAGGCAACATCCAGGTGCCGTACAATCTGCAGGCGAGCGAGGCGTCCATCGCGAAGACCGGAAAGTATGTGAACTACGGCTCGCCAGCGAGCCTGGCGGACGCGGCCATCGGCCAGTCGCAGATGTTCACGCCCATGGAGCTCGGCGTCTACGCCATGACGCTGGCGGACGAGGGGCTCAGGCTCAAGCCCCACTTGCTCGAGAACGTCTATGCGCCGAACGGCACGCCGAACTCGGGCGCAAAGCCCATCTTCACGTACAAGACGCAGATTCTCGGCCGCGTGAGCGCCGCGCCTTGGCAGTGGGATCTCATTAAACAGGGCATGTACGGCGTGACGTCAAATCCGGCGGGCACGGCGTATTACGCCTTCCTAGGAGCGCCCTATCAGGCCGCTGGAAAGACGGGAACGGCGCAGATTGTCATCAACGGACACCGCACCGACAACTCGGTGTTCATCTGCTACGCGCCTCTGAATCACCCACTCGTGGCGGTGGCGGTGATGGCACCGGGCGGAGGCTACGGCGCGAGCTTTTCGGCCATCCTGGCGCGCAAGATGATCGATGCGTATTTCGACGAGCATCACGAGCCTTGGATGCCGAAGAGCCAGTGGACCAACACGGCCATTCCGTCCAACTGGACTCAGTCGCCCGCGTACCTGCTGCCGGAGCAGAGCCATTGATGGCCATCCGTTCCTGCGGTATCATGGGGGTACTTGTGTGGCCACAGCGATCGTCCGCTGTGGCCTTTCTCGAGTCTTGAGATCCGAGGTGTCTTCATTGACGGAAGGGTTCCGCCGTAGGTCCGCCGGGTGGCGGCGGTTCACGATGTATCTGGTGCTCTTGGTGGCGCTCGCGGTGGCCGCGTACCTCGGGCGCGAGTCGGAGCGACTTCAATCGCTGCCTTCGCTGGACCGCCAGATCATCGAGTGGGGCATCGCGCTCGCCTGGTTTGTGATGGGCGCCTTGGTCGTCAACCAGCTTCGCCGCACGGTCAACGTCATGGCGGCTCGGCACCCGAGCGCGGACATCCGCGTGCTGAGCGTGATCAATCGGGCGCTGAGCGCGGTGGGTTACGTGTTTGTCCTTGTGATTGGCCTCAATCTGCTGCAGGTCAAGGTCGGCAGCATTCTCGTCGGCGGCGCGGTGACGGGCGTCATTGTCGGCGTGGGTGCGCAGTCGACGCTCGCGAATCTCATCGCGGGACTGGTGCTGTTTGCGGTCCGGCCGTTTCAGCTCGGGGAATACGTCAGCTTCCGCACGTATCTGTTCGGCGGCGTCGAGTACAGCGGCACCGTCGTAGACGTGAATTGGTATCATACCATCCTCGAAGAGGGCGGCGTCCGCCGCGTTCTGCCGAACGCGTCGGTGGTGAGTTCCGCCATCACGGTGGGCGCGCGCGAAGGGAACAAGCTGTGTACGGTCCCGCTGCCGTATGCCATTTCGTTTCGCGATTTCGAGGCGAAGATGATCGAGATGACCGGAGGGCAGGCGACACTCGCCATCCGGGAGTTTGGCACGGATACGTACACCGTTCAGGTGGAGATTCCGGCCGAGATCGATCTCGAGGTCGTTCGCGAGGCCATCGCGGCGTTTCGGGCGCAAACGTGAGCGGTGACCCTTCGCCTTGATCTTCTTCTGTATACTAGAATCGAAGTGCAGGACGCATGAGGAAGGGGAGTTCTCGTGGCAGTGTCGAGCGCCATTCCCAAGACGATGAAAGCCGCGTACCTCGTCGGTACCCGACAGGTGGAAGTCCGCGAGGTTCCGGTGCCTGAGCCTGGGCCGGACGACGCCTTGATTCGGGTGGAAGCGGTCGGGGTATGCGGCTCCGACGTCCACTACTACGAACACGGCCGGATTGGCAGGTACGTGGTCGACGGCCCGCTCATTCTGGGCCACGAGGCAACAGGCGTCGTCGTGGCCGTCGGCGCGAACGTGAAGCATCTGCGTCCAGGCCAGCGCGTGGCCATCGAGCCCGGCGTGACCTGCGGGCGGTGTGACTTTTGCAAATCGGGGCGGTACAACCTGTGCCCGCACGTCCGCTTCCTCGCGACGCCGCCCGTCGACGGCGCGTTTGCCCAGTACATCGCTCACCGCGCGGACTTCGTCCATCCCATCCCGGACGACATGTCGTACGAACAGGCGGCGATGGTCGAGCCGTTCTCCGTCGCGCTTCACGCCATCCGCCGATCCGGCATGCGCCCTGGGGATCGCGTCGCCATCGCTGGAATGGGGCCCGTGGGCCTCTTCACGGTGATCGCGGCGCGGCGGCTCGGCGCGGGCGACGTGGTGGTCAGCGATACAGTGGAGAAGCGGCTTCAACTCGCGCTTCAGCTCGGGGCCACGGAGGCGGTGCATGCGAAGCGCGGCGCCATCGCGGACGCGGTTCACGAGCGTTTCCATGAAGGCGTCGACGTGGCCATCGAGACGGCCGGCCACCCCGACGCGGTGGCCTCCCTCTTGCCGGCGCTGCGCCGCGGCGGGCGGCTCGTGGTGGTGGGCCTGTCGCAGTCGCCGCTCAAGGAACTCGATCTGACGCAGCTTACGGACGGCGAGATCGAGATGGCCGGCGTGTTCCGATACGCCAACACGTATCCTGCGGGCATTCAGCTCATGCGCGAGATCGACGTGTGGGACCTCATCACGGACACGTTTCCCCTCGCGGAGGCCGGGGACGCCCTCGAGCGCGCGCGGACGAACAAGAGCGAGAGCATCAAGGTCATCGTCTACCCGCAGGCGTAAAAACGGGCGATCGCGACAAAAGCCGCGATCGCCCGCTGTGCCATTCGCGCCTACAGCACGTGGCTGCCTGCGAGGCCGAGCAGGTACGAGACCACGCCGACAATGACGCCTGCAATCGTCATCTCGATGCCACTCGACCACCAGGAACGAACGGTGACGAGGCTCTTCAACGCACCGACGACAAAGTGTGCGGCAAGGCTTACCGCCGCCGCGGTGATGATGGCTGCCAGCCCGTGCATGAAGAAGAACGGGATGAGCGGGACCACGCCGCCGATGAAGGTCGACAGGCCACCAGAGAATGCCGCACCCCAGGCGTTGCCACGGCTTGCCTCGTGGATGCCGTGCTTCTCCTGTGCCATGGTCTTGAGGAAGAGGTCGTCGTCCTTGGCGATGCGCTCGGCGATTTCTTTGGCCTCGTGCGGCTCGAACCCGCGGGTTTCGTAGATGAGCGAGAGGATCTGCACCTCCCGCTCCCGGTTTTGCTCGATGTCCCGCTTCGCTTCGTGGAACGCCTTGTCCAACAGCTCGTTTTCCGATCTCGTCGCGAGCCAAGCGCCGGCAGCCATGGACAGCGTACTCGCTAAGGCCCCGAAAAAGCCCGAGATGAGGATGGTCTGATTGTTGTCCGTGTAACCGGCGACACCGGCGATGATGCCAAAGATGGCGCCGAGTCCGTCGTTCACGCCGTAAATGGCATCGCCGATCCAGCTCGGCGTCTTGCGCTGTTCTCGTCCCATGAGTTCATCGAGTTTGGCGGATGGTGAAAGGGTGCTCATCTTCCATCGTCCTCAGTTCTGCAAAGATTTGGCCGCCTAAGGCCGGTGCAACACCTATACAACCTCATCATAATGGCGCTTGGTAAAATAAGTCAACCCTAAGCGTTCCAGTTAGCACCACCTTATCGAGCCCATTAGGACAAAGATCGGCCAGGGAGGAGATCGAGCATGACGAATCAAGCACCGTCTCTGAAAGAAGCGTACGCTTCCCGCTTTCGCGTCGGCGCTGCGGTCAACGCGGCGACTGTTCACACGCACGCGCATCTCCTGGCGCGTCACTTCAGCAGTGTGACGCCGGAGAACGAGATGAAATGGGAGCGCATCCATCCGGAGGAGAATACGTATTCTTTTTCAGCTTCCGACCAAATCGTTTTATTTGCCCGCGATCACGACATGTTCGTGCGCGGCCACACGCTCGTGTGGCATAACCAGACGCCTTCTTGGGTGTTCCTAGACTCTTTCGGCCAACCTGCGCCCGCGAAGCTCGTTGAAGGGAGGCTCGAGAGGCACATCGCCGAAGTCGTGGGGCACTACCGCGGCGCCGTCTCGTGCTGGGACGTGGTGAACGAGGCCGTGATCGACCAAGGCGACGGCTGGCTGCGCCCGAGCCCATGGCGGCAGGCGCTGGGGGACGACTACATCGAGAAGGCGTTTCGCTTGGCGCACCAAGCGGATCCCGACGCGCTGCTCTTCTACAACGACTACAACGAGACGAAGCCCGACAAACGGGACCGCATCCTGCGGCTGCTCGGACACCTGTTGGACCGCGGAGTCCCTGTTCATGGCGTGGGGCTGCAGATGCACGTCTCGCTGGACGATCCGCCCATCGAGGAGATGGAGGAGGCCATCGAGCGGTATCGGGCGCTTGGCCTCCGGCTGCACGTCACGGAGCTCGATGTGAGCGTGTACCCGTGGGTGCACGAGCCGGATCGCCCACAGGCGCCTGCGCGGCCGTACGACGAGGAGCTGGCCGAGCGGCTCGCGGCGCGCTACGAGGCGCTGTTTGCGCTCTTTTTGCGGCATCGGGATGCCATCGACAACGTGACGCTCTGGGGCGTGGCGGATGACTCGACGTGGCGAGACGACTTCCCCGTCAAGGGCAGGAAGGACTGGCCGCTTCTCTTCGACGTCCATCACCGCGCGAAGGAGGCGTTCTGGCGCGTGGTGCGCCTCGCCCAAAAGTGAGCTTTTCGGCCTCGCGCCCGAGTGGTAGAATGTGCCCAAGAAGGCGAAGGAGAGGGATCGCGATGTCCCTGCGGCGCGTGGTGCGCGGGGTGTGCTGGACAGGTGTGGTGGGTTTGGTCGCCGCGAGCCCGCCGGTTGCGGCGGCTTCGTCGTCGCCCGGGCCCGAGCTGCAGCAGGCCATTCAATCGTGGCGGCAGGCGCCGTATCGCCAGACGCAGGCATCCGGCGAGGCGAGCCTTTCCGTCGCCTGGCAGGCCGCGTATGCGCAGTCGCCAGCCTGGATTCATCTCGCCCAGAAGCTCGCGCGCGACGGCCAATTGGCGCTCTTTCGAGCAGAGGACGACGTGTGGCAGGTGAACGGGGAAGAGGCCGAGTCGTACACGTGCACCGGCACTTCGGGGGATGCGAGCGTGCTTTGGTTCCGGGGGGCGGCGTACGAAAAGGAGCAGGGTGGTTGGGTGAGCACCGCGACGCCGTTGGCCCCATGGGATCCTGTGCTCGGCGCGTGGACGTCGCCGCGCATGGTGTCGCAAGGCGGGAGCGAAGACGAGGTGGTGGCGGTCATGGATGCGGCATCCGCGAGATCCGCATTTGGTCCGTGGGTCGCGGGCGTCATCGGCTCCGCGCTCTTCAGTAGCCGCGGGATGTCGCAGGCGGACCTTCAGGCGCTTCTCGCCCACACCACGGTGTACGGCCACTTTGCCATCTCTCGCGCTTCCGGGGCACCGCAGCTTCAGAGTGCGACCGTCGCGGCGGTCATCGGCGTGCCGTCGCCTGTCGTCGCGCACGCGCTGGGGGACAAGGCCGCTATCGCCGTGCGGAGCATGACCTGGCGAATCGTCTGGACCATGAAGACGAGCTACCTGCACGTCTCACAGCCGCTGCCGCAAGGACTCCATCCGGCCCGGTGGCCTTCAACGGGGTCCGGGAATTCGACCGGGAGCGGCGCCGGCGAAGGCAGCGCGACGCCGTCCAACAACGAGACCGCGGGCGGATCGCTGCAAAACGGCACGTGATGTCATTCGCGGAAAGGGCGAGGGCGATGCAACTCTTGCGCGTGGAACGCGGTGTGGAACTTCGGAACGACGATGGGGAACGGATAGGGTATATCACCTGTACCGACCGGGGAGATGGCGTGTGGACCATTGATCACACGGTTGTCGATCCGGCCTATCAGGGGCAGGGGCTTGCTGCCAAGCTTGTCGACGAGTTGGTAGCGATGGCCCGCGAGCGGGGCGTGAAGCTGTTTCCCGTGTGTTCGTACGCCGTGCTGCGCTTTCGACGGAGGCCGGACTACGCCGACGTCCAGGCCTGATGGCGCGCTCGGCACCGCGAAGCATCCCCCTCCTAAAGAGCGGCGAGGGGGATGCTTCTTCCGTCAGCGCACCAGCGCGTCCAGCGCGGGAACCGCGTGCACGCCGTCGCCGATGTCGGTGATGTAAAACGAGGGACTGCGGCCCGTGGCGCGTTGATACGCTGCTTCGACGTGCCTCGTGAACGCTTCCACCGCATCCTCTCGAACCAGACTGACAGTGCATCCGCCGAAGCCTGCGCCCGTCATGCGCGATCCGATGCAGCCCTCCGCCCTCCACGCGGCTTCGACGAGGGCGTCCAGTGCCTCACCAGTCACCTCGTAGTCGTCGCGGAGCGATTGGTGCGACGCGTTCATCAGCTCACCGAACGCTTCGATGTTCCTATCTGCCAACAGGCGCGCGGCCTCCCGCGCCCGGTGGCTCTCCATGACGACGTGCCGCGCACGGCGGACGAGGATCTCCGCCTCGAATCCTGGCGCGCCCTCCGCGCGCAGGAGCGACTCCACCTCGGGCCACTGGCCTGGCTCGATTTCCGCGAGCGCTTGAACGTCCGGAAACCGGTGTTTCACAATAGCAAGCGCCGCCTCGCATTCCGCGCGCCGCTCGTTGTACTTCGATCCCGAGAGCTTCCTCGGCACGTTGCTGTTGGCGATGACCAGGCGATACCCCTCTGAATGCACGGGCACCCATTCGTACGCGAGCGTGAGGCAGTTCAGCGAAAGCGCCATGTCCTTCTTGCCCATGGCGACGGAAAACTGGTCCATCACGCCGCAGTTGACGCCGACGAATTCGTTTTCCGCCTGTTGCGCGATCACGGCAAGCGACTCGCGGTCCAGCCCGGCGCCCGTCAGGTCGCTGATGGCGAATGCGGTGACCACCTCGACGGATGCACTCGAGGACAGGCCAGCGCCAATCGGGAGATTCCCGAAGAAAAACAGGTCCATGCCTGGCGCTTCCACGCCTCGGCGGCTCAGCACGTCGATCACGCCAAGGGGATAGTTGGCGAAGTCCTGCTCCGGGCGGAACCGCACGTCGTCCGCGTCCACCTCGACGACGTGATTCGAAAACGTTGTTGCGAATCGGAACCGGCGGTCGGCGCGGGGGCGCACCACGAGGCATGTGCCCATCGTGAGCGCGGCGGGCAGCACGTAGCCCCCGTTGTAGTCGGTGTGCTCGCCGATGAGATTGACTCGCCCCGGCGCGAAGTACGCCCGCAGTTCGCGCGCGTCGCCGGGCGAAAAGGCGAGGATGTGGTCCATCAGATTAGGCCAGGGGATCGACATGTCGGTTCGCTTCCTTTCGTTTCTGAATCGCTTCCCGCAGTTGCGGCGCGGTCGCCTCGACCGCCATCGGGTTGCACGGCGCCCAAGCCCCCGTCTCCGACGACGCGAGGTACTTCAGGCGCGTGGCCGTCTGCAGCGGCGGGTAGAATTCGATATGAAAGTGAAAGTCGACGGGCTCCGCCTGATTCACAGGGCTCTGGTGAAGCACCATCATGTACGGGAACTCGCGGTCAAACAGCGCATCCATGCCGCTCGTGACGCGCTTCAGGATGCGGGCGAGATCCGTCCGCTCGTCGTCCGTGAACTCCAGCAGGCTGCCGACGTGCCGCTTGGACGCGATGAACGCGCCGTACGGGTAGTCCGTGAAGAACGGGATGTACGCGTAAAAGTGCTCCGTTTCTTCGAGCATCCGCTTGCCAAACGCGACCTCCTCACGGTTGATGTCGCACATGAGGCAGCGGCCGGTCTCCTTCCGGTGTGCCGCAAACGACTCCATCTCGACCCTGAGCTTCTGCGGCACGTACGGGTAGGCATAGATCTGACCGTGCGGGTGTGGCATGGTGACGCCGACCTCAGGGCCGCGATTCTCGAAGATGAGCACATATTGATGACGTGGATTCGAGGCCAGATCCCGAAAACGCTCGGTCCACAGATCCACGAGCTTGCGAATGTGCGCCACCGGAAGTTCGGGCAGCGTCGTGGTGTGCTCCTTCGAGTATAAAATGACTTCGCATTTTCCGTAAGCGGGTTCAACGCGATAAAGCTCAGTCGCCACGTCGTCCGGCTGCGGCGGATTCGGAGACAGCGCGGGAAAGTCGTTGTCATACGCCAGGACGTCGTAGTCGTCCGGCACCTTGCCCGAGCCAGGACAAAATGGGCAGTTGTCCTTCGGCAGATTCGGGCGCTTGTGGCGATTCGACGCCACCATGGTCCAGTCGCGCAACAGCGGGTTGTATCGGAGTTCGGTCATTGGGCATCACCTCGATGGGAGGATTCGGCGTTCGGCGCATCGGCGACGATGAGCTCCACGTCGCAGTCCGCGAGGGCGGTCGCCTCCGCCTCGCCCGGCCACCGGTCCGTAATGAGCGCATCGATTTCGTTCAGTTTCGCGAAGCTCATGAGCGACTCTACACCCCATTTGGTGTGATCGGCGAGCACCACCACGCGTGCGGCGCGTTCCATCATCGCTCGGTTGACCGCGGCTTCGAGCACATTGGGCGTCGACAGGCCGTGATCGACGTGCAGGCCGCTTGCGCCCACAAACAGAATGTCCGCCCGGAATTGGCGGATCATCTGCTCGGCCACGGGGCCCACGAGGGCGTCGCTCGGCGTTCGAAACTGGCCGCCCGTGAGGAAGATGTCGCTGTAGCCGTTCTTGCTCAACTCGGTTGCGACATTCACGGAGTTGGTGAGAAACGTCAGCTTCTGAAAGCCGGCGATATGTTGCGCAAGGACCCACGTGGTCGTGCCGGCGGCAATGGCAATGGTCATGCCGGATTCAATCTGCCGAAGCGCGGCCTTGGCGATGGCCATCTTCTCCGGGATCTGGAGAACGCGCTTGTCGGTGTACGGCAGCTCGCGGGCGGCACGCGCCACCTGGCCGCCGCCAAACGCGGTCTCGACGAGGCCCTGTGCTTCGAGCGCTTTCATGTCGCGACGGACCGTGATCTCGGACACGCCGAGCTTCTCCGCCAACTGGCGGTACGACGCGAAGCCATGCTGCGCGAGCAGTTCCAAAAGCACACGCTGTCGCTCCTTTGGGTACACCCCTCTCACCTCGCGCCCTTTGATCAAAGTTTATCATAACATAGCCTCTATATTTTCATCATATGATATTTCGTGACGAAGCGGCGCATCTTGCCACGGCTGGCGTACATACGGTTGCGTTTCCTGCGCATCCTAAGGTCGACGACACCATACTCACCTTAGGAGGTCGAGTCATGCAGCAGCAGCCACACATGCAGCCTCACATGCAGGGCAACATGATGCCGAACGCCCAGGCGGGATCGCAGGGGCAGGGCCAAAATGCGCCCAACGCGCCCTTTGGTGCGCACGAGATCATCGGGATGAACGAGGTCCTGCAGGCCACGTCGGCGAACGCCGAGGTCCTGAACTTCCTCGCGCATCACGCGCAGGACCCTCAGGTGCGCCAGCTGCTCGAACGCCAGGCGCAGGCCATGGAGCAACACTACGTCGAGGGCGTGCGCGTCCTGCAGACCAACAGCCCCATGGGCGGACAGGGATACCAGACGTCGATGCACACGCAGCCCAAGCTGGGGCTTCGCCATCCCACGTATCCTGCACCTAACCTGCAGGCGCAGGCGCCGTCCGATCGCGCCATCTGCGCCGTCGCGCTGAACCTGCACAAGTTCGGCGCAATGATGTGCACCATGTTCGCGCTGGAATGTGCCAATCCGCAGTTCCGCACGTTCCTCATGACGAGCGCCAGCCTGTGCGACCGCATGGCGTACGATCTGTTCGCCTACATGAATCAAAAGGGAGACTACCAGGTCGCGACGCTGCAGAAGAACACGACGCAGACGATGATCGACTCGTACCAAATGCCCGGGGGGATGGCGCAGCCCGGCATGCCGCAGGCGCCGAACGTCCAATGAGTTGGGCGGCCCGCGCGGGGCCGCCTGCTTTCAATCATGATTCGAGAAATCGCGCGTATGCTGGTCTTCGGAGACCTTCGCCTTCCAGATCTCTCGCGCAAGGAGTCGATCGAGATGCTGTCGACGGTGGATCAGATGGTGGCGTACTGCTTCGGCAGACAGGACATTCTGGACCGTGCGCACAACCACTTTGAGCAGACCATCGACGAATTGCTGAGCGAAGGGGAGGTCATCTGGACGCGCGATCCCGTCGCTGGCGTCATCGCGCACAATGGGCGCTGGTACGTGTGGTTTCGACACGTGCAAGACGACGGCCGGATCGAGGGGAAGCTGTTTGCTTGCGACGATGAGATGCGGGTCGTGTCCCTCGTCGTGGAGGAGATCCCTTGGTTGGAGCCCGACTGTCGGATGAAGCTGCTTCGAGCGCTGCGCGCGGCGCATCAAACCGCCTGACGCCGCGCGAGGAAGCTTTCCGCGAGGCCCTGGTTTCAGGGCTTTTTTCATCGCCAAAAAATCGCAGGCCCGATGGCTTTATCTGTCGAGGAGAATCCGATAGGATCGAACCATGTAGAAACCGAGGCAATGCCTCGGGCATTGCGAGGGGACGCTTGTGAAGACGCTCAAAGGCATGGACGCACTCGAGGTCGCCGCTCGATACGGCATTACGCTCTATGATACATATTATGGGAATGAAGTGACCGTGCAGGAGGCGCGCGAGTTCATCGAGGCCAAGCGGGATCCGGACAGCTTCATCCTCAAGGACTGGCCGGATACCGAGGAAGAGGCCGAGGATGTGCTCCTCATGCACATCTATCAGGCGCTTCGGGAGAAGAAGCAGGCGCACGGACGGGTGGATCTCGTCATCGAGGAGACGGAGGGCCCCGTCATCAACGTGGCCGCGGCGGAACTGGCGGCGCTTCGCCTCGGCAGCCGTCGCATGCTGGAGGTGGACGATCGCGACGACGGCGTCTACTACCACGTGCCGCGGACCGCTCGGCTGACGGACGAATTCCTGCAGAAGCTCGGCCAGTTCGTCTGCGAGGAGTGCCGCCATTTCGATCTCGCCGGACCCTACCACGAGGCGTGCCTGTACGCGCTTGTGAACGCCATTCGGCGCGGGGAATTTGAGCTCGAGGACATTGTGGAGGAACGGCCTGCGGACGGGAGCCCGCTCGGCCGATTGTTTGGCTCCAACTTCGGCATGTGGTCCCGCCGCGTCTCGGAGACGAAGTCGCGCCTGCAACAGGCGTGGAAAAAGCGGCGTCGCGCCGTGCTTTCTCGCATTGAGGACAAGCGCGAAGCACAGCCGGGCGAAGAAAAGGCGAAATCCGCCGCGCAAGACTGGACCACGGCCACGTTGCACCGGACGCTCGCCGGGCTACAGCGCACGCGCATGGCGGCAAAGGCCGCGGAAAAGCGGGAGGAAGCCGTCGAGAGGCTCGCGGTGGCGGCGCCCGAAGGCGCGGGCGAAATTGTCGATGCGCTTAGCGAGCCGGCGCCCGACGGCGCGCGCCGCGAGCGGATTACGAAGCGGGCGCTGATTCGATACCTGGAGCAGGTCGAGATTGTCGACGAGTCCGGGGAGGAGGCGCGGGAACTCGCCGATCTCCGCCAGCGGTGCATCGAGCTCGAAGCGCTGCTCGACTCCGCCAACACGCGCTACGATCGCGCCCGCGCCGAAATCGACCGCTGGAAGCGCCAGTACGAGGCGCTGAAGAAAGACATGGACACCGTGCTGCAGGCGCTCCAGATTGCCCGCAGGCACGCAGGGGACGAGGCGGCGCCCACGGGCCAGGACGAGGCGTGATGGAGCGGCGGCTCGGTTATGGAGCCGGCGTGTGTGGGGCCTGCTCGTTCCGGGGCAAGAGGCTTGGGTGGCGCATGAGTGCGTACGCGCCGGCGGCGACGCTGGCGAGCAGCGCGCCGGTCACCCAGAACACGCCGTGGATGCTCGTCGCGTCCGCGATGGCGCCACCCACCAGCGGCCCGACCGTGTTGCCAATCTGGTTGGCCGTCTGATTCAGTCCGAAGGCACGGCCGCGAAACGTGGTTTCGGTCGAGCGCACGATGAGCCCGTTGATGGCCGGGTACACCGCGCAGAAGAACGCGCCGTACACGAAGCGGACGGCCGCGAATGCAATCACGTTGTGAAACGGGATCTGCATGAAGGTCCACACGGCGCCGCCCGCGAGGCCGATGGTGAGCACCTTTGCGAAGCCGATGCGGTCCGCGTACTTGCCCCAGAGCGGCGCGAACACTACGCTCGCGATCCCGGCGAGCGAAAACACAAGCCCTGCGAGAAACGACGCGTTCTTCGCGCTCGCGGACGGATCGAGCTCGGCGATGTACAGGGTCAGAACCGGCTCGATGGTCATGATGGAAAATGAGACCACCATGTTGAGCGAAAGGGCTGTGAGAAGGGGCTTGTTGTGAAGCGCCCCGCCAATGGCGCCAAGCACCGAGGGCCGGGACGTGGCGCGTTTTTTATTCATCTCTCGCACGAAGAGGAGAGCGAGCAGGGTGGAGATGAGCACGAGCACGGAAGCGCTCCCAAACGCCACGCGGTTTCCGAACAGGCGCGCGATGGTGCCGCCGAGCAGCGGCCCGACAATGCCGCCCGCGGAACTCGCGGCGGAGATGGTCGATAGCGCGTAACCCACCTTGTCCTCTGGCGTGTTGCTCCCTACCAGCGCCACGGAACCCGGGATGTACCCCGACAGGAGCCCCTGAAGCGTGCGCAGGACGAGGAGTTCCCACGGATGTTGCACAAAGGCCGTCAGGCCATAGATCACAAACAGCACAAAGCCCGCCCGGACGATCATCGGCTTCTGACCGTATCGATCCCCGAGCGAGCCCCAGTAGGGCGCCGCGATGGCGCCGGCGACGAACGCCGCGCTGTAGAGTGCGCCGGACCAGATGTCGGTGTGTTGGTGCACCCCGATTTTGAGCAGAAAGAGCGGCAAAAACGGGATGACCATGGAGTAGCTCGCGGACGTGAGCAGCGTCCCAATCCAGAGGACTACCAGGTTTCGTTGCCAGGTTTCCATCTGCCATCACCAACGTTTTTCTTTTTATCTTACCGCTATCTCGATGGCGCGGGGCAACGAATTTCAGCTAATCGAAATGTGGTTCCCAATTTAAGTGCGAGGCGGTATCATGGGTCTAACATGATTAGGAATTTTGCTGAAAACGTTGAATGGAAATCGTTCGTACAAGGGAGGACGCCTGATGCCGCAGATTCGCCAAGTCATCAGCACGCTGACCAACGACGGCAAGGAGATTATGGGACCGGACGTGTTGGTCTACCACTACCCGGACAACAGCATTCTCAACGGCTCGCTGCTCACGGTGGAGTCGAATCATTTCGCGGTGTTGAAGTCGCGCGGCGCCATTTTGAACGTGTACGAGACGGGACAGTACGTCATCCAGACGCCGGATCGCCCCATCATTGGCGCGTTCCAGCAGGCGTTCTTCGGGGGCCAAAGCCCGTGGCAGTACGAGGTGATATACATCAACCGGGCGAAGCTCATCCTTGAGGTGTCGGGCGTGGCCTATTCCAAGGAGATGGCGGAGATGGGCTACCACGTGAGCTGTTACGTCCACGTGGACACCAAGGAGGATGCCCTGAAGCTCGTGCAGCACATGCCGATGTCAGGCCATTACGTGAGCATGAAGGAGGTCAACTGGTACGCGGGGCCGGTCATCGAGCAGTCCATCAACAAGATCGTGCAACTGACCGAATTGGAGCGCGTCAATGAACGCATGCCTGAAATTTTGGAACTCGTGAAGGAGCACCTTCAAGAGTTCCTCTCGGTCTACGGGCTCACGCTGAATGACGTGAAGGCGCTCGTGTACCCGCGGGACGAACGGATGAAGGAGTTGATTGCGCTGCGCGCGTTTGGGCTTTCGGAGATCGACGCGGTTCGGTATTACACGGCGATGATCATGGCGCAAAAGGGCGTCATTTCCGCGCCGAACATGGCTATCGGCGAGCCGTTCTTCATCGGGAATCCACAGGTCGCGGCCGACCGCATCACGCAAGTGGAGAGCAAGCACTGAGGAGGCGTTGCGATGAGCGATCTGATGCGGTACGGCATAGCGGTGTCGCCAGGGACGCCGGTCAATCAAATTCTCACGGGTTGGATGAACGCCTGGTTCGTGAACATGCGTGATCCACGTTTCCGCCTGCGCGAGCGGATGGTTGCGTTTCATAACGCGATGGATCGGGCGTTTGGCGCGTACCTAGCCCAGCTGCGGGAAGAGTTGGCGTCGCTCCGCAAGCGCCTTCCGCAGCCGACGCGCGAGGACCCGTTCCCGAACCTCGAGGCGCTCTCGGCTGTGAAGGAGCTTGAAGCCTATATCCGGCGTGTGGAATCGGTGCGGACCCTTGCGCTGTCGGCGCCGGTGCCACCGGACGAGTATGTTTTTCACGGTCGAGCGGAGCATGAAGGACTGCTCAATGAGCTCGCTCGGATGGACGGCGAGATCGCCGAGAAGATGCAGGCGCTCTCGCCGCAGACCATCGATGAGGTCGAGCAGATGCTTCGGGCACGGAACGAGCGGTGGCACGCGTTGGTTCAGCCCTGATTACGGCAGGAGGCGCGGGGGCGTGCGCGGGATCATCGACTCCGCAATCGCCTTCGCCGTCTCGTCCGCCGCGCCGCACGCTTCGAGATAGAATTGCATTTGCGACGCGACCTTCGGCTCGCCGGGCCTGGGCTCGACTTTCTCGTACTGGCCGTTGGCCGCGAGGATCCAGCGGTTGACGTTGTCCCGGAGCTGCACGTCGAGAATGTGCTTCAGGCGCTGCTTGAGATTGTCCTGCAGCACCGGAAACAGAATTTCGACGCGGCTGACCATGTTGCGCGTCATCCAGTCGGCGCTCGCGAGATAGTACTCTTCCTCGCCCCCGTTCAGGAAGTAGTAGATGCGGCTGTGCTCGAGAAAGCGCCCGACGATGCTCGACACGCGGATGTGATCGCTCACGCCGGGGATCCCCGGGCGCAGGCAGCAAATTCCGCGCACCAGGAGATCGATCTCGACGCCCGCCTGTGACGCTTCGAACAGGGCAAGGATGAGGTCCTTGTCGGTCAGCGCGTTCATCTTGGCGATGATCCGCGCGGGCTGCCCTGCGCGGGCGTGATCGATCTCGCGGTGGATGAGCTTGAGAAACGCGTCCTTCAGACCGTGCGGAGCCGTCGCGATGCGCCGCCACGCGGGCGGATCGGCAAACCCCGTGAGGTGGTTGAAAAAGAGCGACGCGTCCTCGCCGAACTCTTCACGCGCAGTGAACATGCCGAGATCCGTGTACAGGCGCGCCGTGTTGTCGTTGTAGTTCCCGGTGCTGAGGTGGACGTAGCGGACGATCCGCTCGCCTTCGCGCCGCACGACAAGCGCGATTTTGCTGTGCGTCTTGAGCCCCACGAGGCCGTAGATCACGTGGCAGCCGGCCTCCTCCAGTTTCTTCGCCCAGACGATGTTGTTCTCCTCATCAAACCGGGCCTTGAGCTCCACCAGGACGGTCACCTGCTTGCCATTTTCCGCCGCCCGCGCGAGCGCGTGGACAATGGGAGAATTCCCGCTCACGCGGTACAGCGTCTGCTTGATGGCGAGGACCTGCGGATCGTTCGCGGCGAGATGGATGAAGTGAACGACGGGATCGAACGATTCGTAGGGGTGAAACAGCAGGATGTCCCGCTTGGCGATGGCCTCGAACAAGCCGGTTTCCCCGATGAAGTCGGGCGGCACCTGCGGCGAGATGGGCGAGAAGCGAAGGTGGGCGTATTCGGGCATCGCCGAGAAGCGCATGAGGAACGTGAGATCCAGCGGCCCGTCGATGGCGTAGATGTCCTCCGCCTCGAGTTCAAGCCAATCCCGCAGAGTTTCGACAAGCTCGGACGACATGGAGTTCTGGACTTCGAGCCGCACTGCCGCGCCCCGATTGCGCTTTTTGACCTCTCGTTCGATCTCCTCGAGCAGATCCTCCGCGCTCTCCTCGTCCACCGTAATGTCGGCGTTGCGCGTGATGCGGAAGCACGCGTGCTCGAGCACGGTGTGCCCGGGGAAGAGTGTGTCGATGAACATCTCGATCACGGCCTCGAGCAGGACGAACACTCGCTTGCGGCCATTCGTGGGCAGCTCGAGGTACCGCGGGAGGACGCTTGGCACCTGAACGACGGCAAACAGCGGCGACTCGTGGGGCAGGCGGACGGCGATGGGCTCCAAAAGGACTGCGATGTTCAGCGAACGATTCGCGAGAAGCGGAAACGGATGGCTCGCATCGACCGCAAGGGGCGTCAGCACCGGGAAGACGTGGTGATGGTAGTACTCCTCAAGGTGTGCGCGCTGCGCATGGGTCAGTTGACTTGGTTGGACAATTTCGATGCCCTCTTTTCGGAGCGCGGGGAGCAGGGTCTTGTTCCACAGTCGATACAGGTGGCTCACGTGCGCGTGTGCTCGGTTGGCCACTTCGGCCAGTTGTTGCGCGGCCGTCATGCCGGTCTTGTTGTCTGGGCGCCCGACGCCGAGCTTGAGTTGGTCCTTCAGACCGGCGACGCGCACCATGAAGAATTCGTCCAAGTTGGACGCGCAGATGGCGAGAAAGCGGAGCCGCTCGAACAGCGGATTGTCGCCGCGGGCCGCCTCAAACGCGACGCGCTCGTTAAACAGAAGCCAGCTCACTTCTCGATTGATGAAATGGGCGTGATGGTCCAGAGTCATCGTGATTCCCATCCCTGTGGGTGTGGTGTGGGTTGGCCCGAAAAGTTGGTTGTGGATGTATTGTGACGGCAAAGGGCGGGGGAATGCAATGGGGAAATGAAAAAGCACGCCCGCGAGGGGCGTGCGGTTGTGTGCGTGTTCACGAAGCAGGTTGCGGTTCTTGAAGCACTGCGCTGTACGTGTTGCCCGAATGAGCCACCGCCGCATTCGCGACGACGGGCGATACCGTTACAAGTGTACCTACGGCCAGCACAGTCGTCACAAGATGTTTGATTTTCCTCATCTTACGTGCCTCCTCACAAGTCATCAAGTGTGCTTACGACCTTAAGAAACGCGTCAACGACGCGTGGGTCGTACAACTTACCTCGTAAGGCCCGAATTTCGTCGATAGCCTCCTGCTTCGACTTGGGCCTTTGATAAGGGCGCTTCGACGTCATGGCGTCATAGCTGTCCACTACCGCAACGATGGCAGCGGGGAGGTAGATCTCCTCGCCCTTGAGACCGTAAGGATAACCGCTGCCGTCATAGCGCTCATGATGTTGCTCAGCGACGGTGCTCCCGATATGTAGAAAGGGATTCGACGGAGAACTCATCATGTCGCGCCCGTAAATTGTATGCATCTTCATGATATCAAACTCTTCAGGCGTAAGTCTACCAGGTTTCCTAAGAATTTCGTCAGGAATTTGAGTCTTGCCGATGTCGTGAAAAAGAGCGCCGCAACTCAACGACAGGAGTTCTCGTGCAGACAGACCGAGCTCGCAGCCAATCAATACGGAGTACTTGCGAATCCTCTCGCAGTGTGACGCAGTGTACCCATCTTTTTGAGCAATTTCAGTTGCCATTTGATGAAAACGCTCGACACCGCGTCTGTACGAGTCGAAGATAGGTGCTGAGCTTATATAAATAAATTCTGCATCTTGCATAGCAATAATGCACACATCGCCCTTCACAGGGTGCATGGTGACGACCGCACCCGGGCCGACTATTTCGACCTCAGAATCGTACGCCACCCTCAGACTTCCCTTAACCAACACGATCCCCTCAAATGGTGCCGACGTGGGCGACGAATTGAACCCCATGAGTCCAAACCGCTTCAACTCATGCCGAATCAATTCCACACCGTTGTACGACCCCAACAGCGTGATCGTCATATTACTCGTACTCGCGCTATCCAAGCCTTCGCCGTCTCGCATGATTCGGAGCCACGGTGTGAGCCCTTGGTTCTCGAAGTTCAACGTTTGCACCCGCTTTGCGACAGATGTGATGGTCCCGCGACCACGACAATTGTAGACAACGTGCGACATCTCAAGCTTAAGGACGAGCCTGCCATTTCGTCAATAGACGAAGCGGCGAAGACTTGGCGTCTTTCACGCAATGGCGCGACGAGCGCGAGTACGTCAGGTGTACTCGCGCGGAAACAAAAACGCCACTTCGACGAGGATCAGCAGGAGGTCGAAAACGCCGTACAGCGTCGAGAACCAAAGCTGCGTGCCGCCGTTGCCGAGGCCGATGATGAACAGGCTCACAACCGCAATGAGCACGATGAGCGCGATGTGCACTGTCTGCGTGAATCCACTCGTCGTTCGCATCCGATAGACGAGAAGCAGGATGGTCAGAAGCGCCACGACCGTCAGGACCATGCCCGGGTGCGTCGACAGGTGAACCATCAAGGCGGTGATGATGATGGCAGCCACCAGGATATAGATAATCGCAAGGGATCCAGCGGTAAACGGCTTCTTCGTCACTCGACATCCCTCCCTCAGGGCTTCGCGTCCGGGATCGAACCGGCTTAGCCTAAGTATAGCCAAGATTTGCTCCACGGAGACAAGCTTTTTCTCGCTTTCCTATCGCGCCATCGGGGAGTTTCGCTCGGAAGGGCACGCGAAAAAGCGGCAGCGGAGGGGCCGCTGCCGCGCGTTGAGGCGTGTCTCAGTGCACGTGGCCTGCCTTGCAGAGATCGTGGCACTTGCTCTCCAGGCTGCAACACAGCGAGCAGATGGGCGCTTTGTGGAACGGGCAGTACAGCATATCCATCTTTTCGTATTCAAACCCGCAGGAGGCGCAGGTGAATTCCGCCGGCAATTCGGAATGGCGATGGCCGTCATGGTGGCGATCCGACTTCTCAAACGTGTTTTCCCGCGCAATGTAGTACTTGCCGCGCGTGACGATGGCAATGACTGGCGCGAGCACAAACGCGAGCACGAGCGAAAGGAATGGCGAGTACGCCTGCATCACTGGGCCAAACGCGCCGAAAAACGCCGCGATGGAGATACCCGCCGCAAGGATCATCGAGCCAAATCCGACGGGGTTGAAGTTGTACAGGTGGCCGCGTTTGAACTCGATGTACGAGGGGCTAATCTTGAGCAACCCCTTGTTGATGACGAGATCGGACACCACGGCTCCAATCCATGCAACGGCCAGGTTCGAGTAGAAGCCGAGCACGGTGTTCAAGAAGCCGAAGACGCCGGCCTCCATCAGGCCGAGGGCGATCCCGACGTTCAAAAACAGCCACACCACGCGCCCAGGATGCGTGTGAAAGATGCGGGAGAAGAAGTTCGACCACGACAGCGATCCAGAGTACGCGTTGGTGACATTGATCTTGATCTGCGATAGAAGAACAAAGAAGGTCGCAAGTGCAAGGGCTGCGTAGCTGTTGCCAATCACGACATGGAACGCCTGTGTGTACATGTTGATGGGTTCGTCCGCGGCCTTCGTTCCCATGGTCGGCGCAATCCACGAAGCCAGAAGTGATCCGCCAAGCTGCTTCATGGCGCCGAGGATGACCCATCCGGGCCCTGCCAGCAAGACGGCCAACCACCACTTGCTGCGGTTTTGCGGCGTGAGGTTGGGCATGAAACGCAGATAGTCCACTTGTTCCCCGATTTGCGCGATGAGGGAGAGGGTGACGCCTGCGGCGAGTCCGAACTCGATGGGGCTGAAATGGCTGCCCGAAGCCGAAGCGCCGCCGAAGTGTGTCCACTGGCTGAAGGCCGACGGGTCTCGGAGCGCGATGGCGACGAACGGGCCAAGCATCAGCACGAGCCAGATGGGCTGCGTGACGACCTGCAACTTCGAGAGAGCGGTCATGCCGAACATCACGAGCGGAATAATGACCAAGGAACAGATCAAGTAGCCGACAGGCAACGGGATGTGGAAAAATTCCTCAAGCGCCTGGGCCATGACGGATCCTTCGAGTGAAAAGTAGATAAACGTGAACGACGCGTACACCAGGGACGTCAGCGTAGACCCGTAATATCCAAAGCCCGCGCCTCGGGTGAGAAGGTCCATATCGATGTTGTACTTCGCGGAGTAGTACGCAATCGGAAGGCCTGTCAGAAAGATAATGGCAGCAACGACCAGGATGGAGGTGACGGCATTCGCGAATCCGTACGCCAGGACGACGGAACCGCCGATGGCGAAGTCGGCCATGTAGGCGATCCCGCCGAGCGCAGAGTTCATGACGGTCCACTCGCTCCACCGGCGAAACGACTTTGGGGCGTACCGCAGCGCGTAGTCCTCAAGGACCGGATTTTGCACCCATCGATTGAAGGTGCGCTTGGGCGTGGGCCGCCCGCGTTCAGGTTGCAGTACGGACATCGAAACCCCTCCAAATTCCTCTGAAATCAAAATTGTCTGTGTTTTGAACCGTATCACGTCTCCACAAGCCCAAGCAACCTTTTTTGTCATACAAATTGACGAAAATCAAAGAGTAAACGTTATCATGAGCATGTGTTAGGTAAGTTACATTGACATGTTGTGCACTCTTCAAGTGATAATGGACCTGTTCCATCTCGAGAGAGTGAGGTGAATGTAAGGTTGTCGAACGTTCTCTTTCGCGTCGACCTGACTAAGCCGATGGACCAACAGGATGTCCCCGGCCACAACCGCTGGCATCCGGACATCCCTGCTGTCGTGAGCGTCAAACCGGGTGACGTGTTCCGCATTGAGATGAAGGATTGGACCGACGGTCAGATTCAAAACAACGACGATCCGTCCGACATTCGCGATGTGGACCTGTGCAGAGTGCACGTCCTGAGCGGCCCCATCTACGTGGACGGGGCCGAGCCTGGTGACCTGCTAGTGGTGGACTTGCTGGATATGGGGCCGCTTCCCGGCGCGGAATGGGGGTTCAACGGCATTTTCGCGCGGGAGAACGGCGGAGGGTTTCTCGTCGACTACTTTCCAGAGGCGCTCAAGTCCATTTGGGACTTTCAAGGAATTTACGCGGTGAGCCGCCACGTGCCGGGGGTCCGCATCCCGTCGCTGATTCACCCAGGCCTCATCGGCGTCGCGCCGTCGGCGGAACTACTGGATCGGTGGAACGCCCGCGAGCGACAGCTTGTGGCGAAGGACCCGAATCGGGTGCCTGCGCTCGCCAATTTGCCGGATCCCCGGAGTGCGGTACTCGGCACCTTGCGAGGCGCCGAGTTCGATCGCGTCGCCAAGGAAGCCGCTCGCACGGTCCCGCCCCGCGAAAACGGCGGCAATTGCGACATCAAGAACTTGTCGAAGGGGAGCCGGATTTATTTCCCCGTGTTCGTCAAGGGCGCCAAGCTTTCGGTTGGCGATCTTCACTTCTGCCAAGGCGATGGCGAGATCACGTTTTGCGGAGCCATCGAGATGAGCGGCTGGATCGAGATGAGCGTCGATGTGATCAAAGGCGGCATGGCGAAATACGGGATTGTCCACAATCCAGTGTTTGAGCCGGGGCCCATGGAACCTAGATTTTCGGAATATTTGGTGTTTGAGGGTGTGTCGGTGGACGAGCGAACGGGCGAGCAGCTGTACCTCGACGCGCACGTGGCCTACCGACGCGCGTGTCTCAATGCCATCGAGTATCTGCAGCGCTTCGGCTACACGGCGGAGCAAGCCTACATGTTGCTCGGCGTTGCTCCCGTCGAGGGACGCATTAGCGGCATCGTGGACGTCCCGAACGCCTGCTGTACGCTCGCCATCCCCACCGCCATTTTCGATCGCGACATTCGCCCGAAAGGATGAGGCAGGATGCCAACTTACCGCTTCGCGTGCGAAACCTGTGGAACGTTCGATCGCGACTTACCCATGAAGGAGGCCGGCTCCACCGCGCGCTGTCCGTATTGCGGCATGATGGCTCTTCGCCAGTTCACTTCCTTTTATGTGGGTGCCGCGGTGTCGGCTGATCGCCGCGCGCGGTCGGGTGGCGGGAAAGGGCCCGTTTGCGTCGTTCGAGACCAACCACCTTTGCAAGGCGGACCGCACGCAGGCCATCGCCATGGCCACGCCACGGCTCGCGCAGGCCGGCCCTGGCAGTTGGGCCACGTGCACGGGTGAACATGTGACGAAATGAAAGGGGGACGATTCCATGCGGCACGGAGATATCGTGAGCAGTCGAGACACCGTCGGCATTGCGGTGGTGAACTACAAGATGCCCAGGTTGCACACGCGCGAGGAAGTGATGGACAACGCCAGGCGCATTGCCGACATGATTGGGGGATTGAAACTCGGTTACCCAGGGCTCGATCTCGTCGTTTTTCCCGAATACAGCCTGCACGGCATTATGTATGACGAACAGGAGATGTTCGAGACGGCCGCTTCCATCCCCGGCCCGGAGACCGACGTGTTGTGTGACGCCTGCCGGACGCACGGGGTGTGGGGCGTGTTTTCCGTGACCGGGGAGCGACACGAAGAGCACCCAGGCAAGTGGCCGTACAACACGGCCATTCTGGTGAACGATCGCGGCGAGATCGTGCAAAAGTATCGAAAATTATGCCGTGGACGCCCGTCGAACCATGGTACCCGGGACAGGAGACGTTTGTCTCCAATGGTCCCAAGGGGATCAAAATCAGCCTCATCATCTGCGATGACGGGAACTATCCCGAAATTTGGCGGGACTGTGCCATGAAAGGGGCCGAACTCATCGTGCGGCCTCAGGGCTACATGTATCCCGCCAAGGAGCAACAGATCCTTATGGCCAAGGCCATGGCTTGGGCGAACAACTGTTACGTCGCTGTCGCGAATGCCACAGGATTCGACGGGGTCTACGCCTATTTTGGGCACTCGGCCATCATCGGCTTCGACGGAAGGACGCTCGGGGAATGCGGGACGGAGGAGTACGGCGTCCAGTACGCGGAGATCTCCATCTCCCAAATCCGCGAATTCCGGCGAACGGCTCAGGCCCAAAACCATCTCTTCAAACTTCTTCATCGAGGATACGCCGGTTATCTGTATTCCGGTGATGGCAATCGCGGCGTCTGCGAGTGCCCGTTCGACTTTTACAAGACGTGGGTGACTTCGCCGGAGATCGCGCGGGCCAACGTCGAAGCGCTCACGCGGACCACGCTCGACACGGACGACTGCCCGTACGCGCCCATCCGCGCGAAGACATCTGGCGTACCCGTGGGGTGAGGTGAATTCACGGCACCGGATTGGCCAGATCGGCCTGCTTCAGGAGTTGCATGAATTGACTCACATTGCCGGTGTTGATGAGCATTGTGATGGCCTGGGCTGCCGCCTGCTCGAACGCAGGATTGGCAGCCTCGCCGTTGGCCAGGCTCGGGACAAGCGCATCTTTGCGGAAAGCCGCGGCCGACGCCTGACTATACGCGTCGAAGCCGGCGAGGGACACGTCGGTTCGCGGCGGGATGGATCCCTTCCACAGATTAAATTGCCGTTCTGCCTCGCGAGACGCCACGACGCGCAGAAAGTCGAGTGCGCCTTCGGGATTTTTGGACCCCTTGGGCATGCCGAACGTGTCGATGATGTACTCGAAGTCACCGCCCGTGCCTGGGAACGGCGTCCAGCCGAAGTCTCGTCCTTCCTTCCAACCGCTGGCCACGAAATACGCCTTGGCCCAGTCGCCCATCGCGTTGAAGGCCGCCTGGCCCGAAGCCACGAGCCCACATGCGCCATCCCACGACAACTGGGCGTGATCGGCGTTGGTGTAGGGTAGCAACTGCAGGAAATTGTCGCACGCCTTGCGAATCACGGGCGACGAGATGGGAACTGTGCCGTTCCAGATGCCGTTATAGGTCTTGGGGCCTGCGGTCGCGAGTAGCACGTCCTCCCACAGCATCACGGAACCCAGTTGATCCCGGTCTCCATAGGCGATGGGAGTCACGCCGTGCGCCTTGAGGACCTTGCAGTCCGCGAGCAACTGATCAAACGTTTGGGGCGGCTTGAGCCCGTACTTGTTGAGCACGCGCGCGTTGTACCAGAGCACGTTTCCTCGTTCCACGTCGATGGGCACGGCGTAGACGTGGCCGTTGTACGTCACACCGTCCATCACGACCTTGGGCAGTACCTTGTAGAGGTTCAGCTCGCGATACAGCGCGTCGAGCGGTTCCATCTTTCCGGCCTTCACCCAGACCATCAGTTCTTGCCCGACGTGGACCTGAAAGGTCTCGGGCGGATCGCCCGCGGTAATCCGGCTCGCGAGCACGGCCTTGGCGTTGTCGCCGCCACCGCCCGCCACGGCCTCATTCACGATGTGCTCGCGCGGATAGCGGGAGCGAAAGACGGAGATGAGGGCGTTGAGCGCGTTGGTCTCGCCTTTCGCCGTCCACCAGCTGAAAATTTCTACATCTTGCTCCGCCTGTGCCTGAGACACCGGACGAGGCGTGGGCCCAACGTGTTGGCCCGCCGCTCCGCAGCCCGCCAGCGCGAGGCACAGCGCGCTCCAACCCGCCACCTGTGCGAATCTCCGCTGCGCCATGCTTCCACCTCCGCCTTCTACACTTCGAAGCTCGCCATCAGCTGATGGAGCTCGCTCGCGCGCTCGCTCAGCCGGCCGGCCGTCCGGTTCACCTGCTGCACCGCGGACAGTTGCCCCCGCGCTGTCGTGGACAGGCCGTCGAGATCGCGCATCACCTGCGCGAGGTCGTCCATGAGCCGGCTCACGGTCCGCCGCATGGGTTCGAAATCCGGCTCGTTGCTCCGTGACCGGCGCGTCTCTGCGCTTGCTGCTGCCGCTTCCGCAAGGTGCCCGTCCAACTGGCGCACGTTGGCCATGACGCGCTCGATCCCGTCGCGCACGTGCTGCAACACGTCCGCCATGTGCAGCGCGCCGTGGGCGGTGTAGTCGCCATTTTCGATGAGTTGCTTGAAGTCGCTGTACAGCTCTTCCGCGGTCTCCCCCATCTGAGACACCAGCTGTTGCAGGCTCCGCGCCATGCGCTCGAAGCCGCGCGCGAGGCTTCCCAATTCGTCCCTGCGCCGTGAGGCGTAAAGCGTCACGGAAAAATTGCCCGCAGCAATCTCGTTGGCCGCGTCCATCATGGACTGCAGTGGCTTCGACAGCACCTGCCGCGTGAACAACCACGCGCACGCGACGGCCACGAGCAAGGCGCAGGCGCCTGCCACCAGAATGTCCGTGAGGAGGCTCTGCAACGAGGCCAAATCTGACGCGATGGACAAGCGGACGTTCGCGCTGTATTGCATGCCGGCGTAGCCTGTGAGGGGCACGACGAGATCGATAGTGGAACCCTCGAGGGATGTGAGGATTCTCCGCTCGCCGAGCGCGATGGTGCTCGAAGGGGACGCCTGGCTGCCGATGCGGCGAGGATCCGTCGACGCGATGTCGTACAGAAAGTCATTTAATTTGTAGATGTCGAACGAAACCAGATCCGGATTTTGTCGTTTCAGATTGAGCAGCACGGATTCGAACTGATAGTCCGGGACGTCGCTGAGGAGCGCCGAGTCGATGGTCTGGACAATAGAAACCGCTTTCTCCTTCGATAGATCGATAATGCTCTCGCGGCTCTTGAAATAGACGATGGTCAGCGTGGCGGAAAGGGTGCCGAGGATCACGACGCTGAACAGGATGACGAGTTTGCGAAACAGGGTCAAGCGGGCTCCTCCTCCGTCCCACTTCTGTTCAACCGCCGGACGGCGTATACTGATACGTAACGTGCCATTCTCGCATTCTATGACCTTCATGCTAGGGCATTCCGCGGGGCTTTGCAATAGACGGACGCATCGTCCGCCATGCGAGGCAATGGGGCCGCCAATTCGAGGGGTGACCGAGGGTTGCACGCCAACGTCGACGCTTCGGCCATGCGCCGAATGAACCGCGCCACGGTCCTCAAGCTGATTCGCGATCTCCGGACCACCTCGCGCATCGACATCTCGCAGATGACCGGCCTTAACAAGGCCACCGTGTCGAATATCGTGGATGAGTTGATTGCGGAGCAGTTGGTGCTCGAGGTCGGGTATGGATCGTCGAGCGGCGGACGCAAGCCCATCCTTCTTCGCTTCAACGCCAATGCGGCGTACGCCATCGGCGTGGACGTACAACTGTCGCACATGACGACGGTCGTGTGTAACATCCGCGGCGAGCCGGTGTATCGCCAGGTGCGGGCCCTAGGGCTTTCCGAGGCGCAGGACGTGCGAGCTGTGTTGCTCGAGGCGATTGAGGAGGAGCTGCGGAAGGCCATCGCCGCGGCTCCTCCGAGCCCGTACGGACTCCTCGGTGCGTGCCTCGCGCTTCCGGGCATGGTGGACTTCCGCCGAGGTGCCGTGTACTACCTCCCGAGCGCCTTTGTCGGCGAATGGGAGATTCTCGCCGATCTCGGCCGGAGCGTCGATATCCCGCTCTTTCTCGATAACGACGCCAACTGCGGCGCCTGGAACGAGTACATGGCGCACGCCATGAAGCTCAAAAACCTCGTGTTTGTGAACATGGGACTCGGCATTGGGGCCGGCATCGTCATCGAGGGAAAGCTATACCGCGGCCGGGATGGCATCGCGGGCGAGGCGGGCCATATGACCATCAATCCCATGGGTTCAGCGTGCATGTGTGGAAGTTACGGATGTTGGGAGGAGTACGCTTCCGAGCGCGGTCTGATGAGGTATTTGCGCGAAGCCGGCGCGGATTTGTCCGCGTTGAATGTGCGCGAATCGCTGCTCGAGCAGGCGCTGGAACAGGCTCAGAACGACAATCGCGCGTGCATTCGCGCGTTTCATTCGCTGGGGCAGCATCTTGGCCTTGGTATTGCCAATCTCTTGAACCTGCTTAACCCCGACGAGGTCATCCTCGGGGGGAGTGTGGCGCGCGCTGCCACGTTCGTGCTCCCTGAAGTGGAGCGCGTCATCAAGCACCGCGCGCTGCTCCAAAACAAGCAGATCCCCGTGCGCGTGGGGAGTCAGCACGCCGTGGCCATCGGCGCCTCGCTCCTCGCCGTGCACGAGACGTTGTTTGCTTCTGCTATGGAGCCGATGCCGACGTGATCGCGCCCCTTCGACACAGGGACTTGGGCAACCTGGTTTGCACCACAGCGTAAGCGCCGAGCCAACCAGAGAAAAGGAGTCATCGAAAGATGAGAGTTTCGCTCTTCGTCGATGGTGCGAACTACTACTACATGCAGCGAGACAAACTGAAGTGGACCATCGACGCGCAGAAGTTGTTGGAGTGGGCCAAGAGCAAAGGCGAACTGGTGGACGCGTTCTACTATATAGGTAGAAGTTCTCCGAGCGACGTCCGGGAGCAGAAGTATTTGGACATGCTCGCGTACAGCGGGTACTCCATCGTGACCAAAGACATCAAGGAAATCGTCCAGGAGGACGGGTCCATCACGCGAAAAGCCAACCTGGACATCGAGATTGTGCTGGACATGTTCAATACCATTGACAATTACGACATGGCCATCCTGGTCAGTGGAGATGGCGACTTTGAGCGGGCCCTCCAGCTGTTGCGGGCCCGTGGCAAAAAATTCATCGTGCTCTCCACCGCCGGATTTATCGCGTCTGAACTCCGCATGGTGGCCGGGATGCACTTCATCGACGTAAACACGCTGCGCGATCAGCTGGAGCGCGTGATGACCTGAGATGCCGACGCGCGACTGGGTGCAAGCGCGAAGGTTAGGGCGCAGGCGATCACACTCGTCGCGGCGACGGCGAGGAAGCCGCGGCTGAGGCCGGCGTGATCGCCCAGCCAACCGACAACGGCGGGCCCGCCGAACATGCCGACGGCGTAGATGGCCTGATAGAAGCCCATCGCCGTCGCGCGGCGGCCCGCCTCGATGTGGCGGATAGCGAGGCCCATGAGCACGGGCATGCACAGTCCTTGGCCAAAGCCGTTCACGGCTTGGGTGACGTACAGAAGCGGTAGGGCGTGGCAGAGTGGAATCGCCGCCGTAAAGAGCGCCGCGATGGCAAATCCGCTCGCCACCACGTTCCGCTCGCCCATCCAGCGCGAGAACAAGCTGCCGCTGAAGTACGACGCGATGGCGTTTGGGAGCGTGGCCGCGAGCGTGAGCCAGCTGAGATCGGCCTTGTTCGCCCCAAGGCGCGTCGCCTGCTCCGGCGTGAATCCGAACATCGTGGTGAAGGTGACGACCTGCGCGAGGACCGCGAGGAACGAAACGCCGAGGACAATGCGATCCCGCCCGACCGTCAGCATGTCGCCGACGCGGATGCCGGCTTGATCGCGCGCGGGAGGCTTGTCGACGATGAAACAGGCGAGGAGGGTGGCCGCGAGTCCACCGGCGGCGCCGAGCCAGAAGGCCGCGTGCCAGCCGTATCGCTCGGCCATCACGCCGCCGAGCGTCGATGCCGCGAGCTGGCCAATGGAAGTGTAGAAGCTGAGGATGCCCATCGCCTTCGGCGCCTCGTCGGGTTGGTGATAGCTCGCGTAGAGCACGGTGAAGACGACCCAGCAACCGGCTGCGATGCCGGCGAGAAGGCGGAACGTGAGCGCCCAGAGGACGGAATGAGTTACAGCGAAGCCTAGGCTCGACAGCATGCCGATGGCGCCGCCCGCGATGACGAAGGGCTTTCGGGTGCGAATTTTGTCGGACCACACGCCGATGGGCACCCGCACGAGCATCTGCGAGAAGCCATAGGAGCCTACGACCATCCCCGCCATGCTGAGCGATCCCCCGATGGCAACGACGTACGGCGACAGAAGCGGCACGTACGTGTAGGTCGAAAACCAGTACAGTGCCGTCACGGCGTAAAACAGCGGGATGCGGTTGCCCATGGGGCGGCCATCCTTTCCATGCGAGGTGTGTGTCATGCAAGCGATGTTTGAACTTCTGGGCCTCGCGATGCTGGGCTTATTTATCTGGAGAAGTGCGCAAGCGGAGCGCGACAAGCGAAAAGATCGCCGTTCATGACCCGCCCCATGGCGGGTTTTGTTGATCATCGCCGTGTTTCCGCTTGCGCTCCCCGATGCCAAAGCCCCACTGGAGAAACGCAGGGGTGATGCACAGGAAAAGAAGACCCCAGCGCGCCGTGATGGCCGAGACCACGAGGCATGCCACCGGGATGGCGATGGAGAGGATGCGCAGCCAGTTCCGATTCATGCGCCTCACCTCGATTCGGTAACGGTTTCATTATAGCGCGGGAGTGGGAGGACGGTCGCGTCATTCTTTCCGTGGCGAGGCTCAATCAGAAAATGTTGTCGACATGAGGAAGGATTTCGGATGTTCTCGTCGAATTTTGCATGGCGATCAGGTGATTCATGTGAGTGGGTGAGCGAGCGTGCCAAAGAGGCGTCGGCTGATCTCGGTTGTCGGTGTGTCGGCGTGGAATGGCATTCCGAAGGAGCAATGGGGAGAGCATGCGTATCCTCAATTGGTTGCGAACCTGACGGCCTATCCACATAGGTCCGTTGAGATGTCCATCTATCGTGGTGCGCAGAATGTACCGGCCTATAAAAAGGACTACATTGAGCATCACCTGCTCGTGCCGGATTCTCATGAAGCGGTCCTCGCGGCAAAGGCCATTCAGCAGGTCACGGAAGAGCAGGGTGGCGAATGTATTTTCAATGAAAAGCAGGATCGAATTCAAGGATTGGATCCCTATGATAGCGTCGCCTTTCTTAGAAAAGGATTGCCGTCGTTCTTGGAGAGAATTCACAAGATCGTGGATGAGGAGTTTCCGAACGATCCCAACGATCCAACCGTGCTCATCAACGTGACCTCCGGATATAAAGCCATCACGCCATACACTTCAGCCATGGCGTTCATCTACCACCTGCCCTTGATATACAAGTATGAGCAAAGCCCTTCCATCCTCGTCATGCATCCATTGCCTTTTGAGTTGGACACTCGCGTCGTAGAGGCCAACTATGAGGTGTTCGCTCACCTGCGCTACGGTGCAAATGTGGGAGAATGGAAAGATCGAGCGGAGTATCAAAGATTGCTGCGGCTCGGATACATCGACGAAGTCGATGACGTGTGCGCGTTGAACGGCACGGGCAGTCTGCTGCTCTTCGCGTTTGAGCATGATGCCGCTGTGGTGGATATGACGAAGGAAGTGAAAGAGGCGGTGATCAACTCTTCCGAGCTGCGTGACCGAATCTTCAAATTCGCGCGAGATCCTCAATTGAGGGAGAGCAAAACGGAGTTGAAAAACGGCCACTTCGTGTTCGACGACGGCGACAACCCGTACCGACTCTTTTATGAAAAGGGCATCGTTCAGCGCGTTTATGCTGCCTACGCGAACCATGACGAATACGAGCGGCAACTGCGAAGGCCCAAAGCTCATCGGTACGCCTACGAGCGCGTGAAAGTCGTTCGGACGGGAGATGGTTACGACGTCGAAGAGCTTTGGAGTCCAAGCGTGAGATCCTGAAGAGGAGGAAGACGATGGCTGCCCAAAACATCTTTCTCACGTTTGTCGGGGGAAGCTCACCTCGAAAAGTAGACTACAGATGGGAGGACGAGGTCTCCAACAGCCGTTACTTTCAGGTTACGGCGCTCGAGTGGATGCGGCGCGGGGTAATCCCATTTCGTCCCAATGAAGTTTGGGTGGTGTTGACCGAACGAGCTCGGGAGAACTGGGTAAAACCGCCCGAAGAAGGCGAGGCGACGCTTCACGATCAACTTTACACTCAGGCCGAACGCATGGGAATCGCCATTCACGAGGTGGGGTTCGACCAAGAGCCGTGTGATCAAAGTGTGTGGCGCAATTTCGATACGTTGGTAGGCATGTTGGCCCAAGCGTCGGAAAGAGGGGCGGACGTGCACATTGCTGTGGACGTTACACACTCCTTTCGATACTTCCCGATGCTCGTGCTCACGTTGCTGCATTACACGTACGTCATCCAAGGGATCCAATTGGATCTCATTCTTTATGGTGCTGACACGGGTGACGTCCTTGACCTAACAGCCCTTGCACAATTGCAGGAGTGGGTTCTTGAGATGTCCCGTGCTCTCAAGGGCCCGGACGCGAGCGGTGTGGAGCGCTTGGTGAGGGAAATTCAAAGTTCCGTCGCGAGGAGAAGTCCAACGCAAGCCTCTTTCTTATCGCCGCTTCAGAAGTTTGCTAGCAAGTGGAATGTCTTGTGGAAAACGATGCGCCTTACGAAGCATCACGAGGTATCTTGTGCTGCCAGGGAGGCTCTCGACGCTTTGGATGAGTGTCAGCGCCGTTTCGCCGAGCCCGCGGAGGCTGCAGCCAGTTTCTATCCGCTGCTAAGAATTCTGCATCAGGCGCGGGAGCAAATTGAGCCACTATGCCAGGCGGAGTGGGTGCCACTCATGCTTGCGATGGTCCGCTGGTACCTGGATCGCGGCATGATTCACCAGGCGTACACGACGATGAGAGAGTTGTACGCGACTCACGCTTGTGAACTGGCGGGTGTGGACGTTTTTAACGACAAAGTTCGCGAACAGTTGCTTCGGTGGGCACATGGAAAGGCGCAGCAGTCGAAGTCAAGCGCGCCGCAAGCGCCCCCCCCCAGGACGACGTTAAGCTGGAAGGGGTTGCTGAAGACCGATGGAATGCGGCCCGTGCTTTTCTGGAGCGTTTCTCAGGCGATATCTCCGACGTTTCGAATTTGCGCAATCAGTTAAATCACGGATTTTTTCAGTGTGGCGTCCAGAACACGTCTGAGCAGACGTTTCGAACTGCGATTGTCGCGCCGATGGATAGGCTGTTGGAGTTCATGCAAACGCGAGAGGAGACGTCGGATGAGCAAGGTTCCGGAGATTCAACTTCCTCAAATCGATGAACGCCCGAAGTGTATCGCGAGCGCCTCTATTCGAACACTCACGCCCGTAATTGGCGCGGGGATTCGGTCGCAGCGGGTGGATCCGAGTCACCCTGTACGCGGTGAGACGGTGCGGGGGTATCTTCGGTTTTGGTGGCGAACGGTGTCCCAGCCGGGGCCGCTGGACAGGTGGATTGACGGGCTGCGCCATCAGGAAGCCAGCAAGAATACCAGCAAGTCCACGCGTCTCCGTGTTATCCCCATCGCAGAGCTTGATCCCGTAGAGCAGCTGCGTCTGCGAGAAGATGCGATTTGGGGGAGTCCCAGCCGGGCCGGTTTGGTGGCTGTGCAGGTGCAAAACAACGAGTGGAAGTCTTGCAATGTCAGGAATAAGAGGGCGAGGGACGTCGTTCAGGGTTTGGCTTCTATCATGGAGGTGCAGGGCGACAAGAGTGGGTCGTTGTCCATGGCTTACGCTGCCTTTCCGTTGCAGCAGCAGAAGAACGATCCACCGGGCGCTATGTCGGAAGTCGGCATGGGGTCCTTTCGCGTCACGATCGCTTGGAATCCCTGGGCTCGCCATCTCTCGGACGAGGCAAAATGTCAAGTTGACCAGGAAATTCGTGAGGCTCTCTGGAGATGGATTCATTTTGGGGGACTTGGCATGCGTTGGCGGAGAGGTTTTGGGGCGCTGATTTCCGATGATGTCCCGGGTGTTCCGCGTCATTTGGACGAGCTTCGAGATCACCTGCGTTCGCATCCATCCGCAGGTCAGCCTGCCGTATGCGCCGTACTGGTTAAACCGTCGAACCCACATCGGCGGAGAAACACGTCGGAAACGGCTGTGTGGGAGGCGTGGGAGGACTGTTTACAGCCGCTGCGGCAATATCGACAACCCAGACAGCCGAAGAACGGGCCAACGCGTAGTTTCACGAAGACCCCGTGGCCCGAGGCCAGCGTCATCCGAGCCATTCATCGCGGCCGAGGCAACCCGGAGAACGGAGCATTAAGGTTTCCGCGTGCCGTGCTTGGTCTTCCAGTTATATTCCAATTCAAGGGTGAGTCGACGCCGAACGCCGAACTGAGGCCGGACAAAAGTGCGAATCCTTTGTTGGGCCGACTTCCCAGTCCTTTCATCTTGAGACCGGTCCGCATCGGCGACGCCGTCTACCCGATGTGCGTTTGGCTCGAGTCCCCGCTGCCATCGCACCAGGAGCACGGATTTGTTCGAATGTCTCTGAAAGTAGGTTCGATGACTCCGATCCCCGTGCCCGCGACAGCCGCGCTCTCAGCGATGGAAGACCGTTTTAAGGCCCTGGAGGGGGGCGAGGTGCGGTTCGAGAAGACGGGTGACGCGTTGGCCGATTTTCTTCGCCATGTGCGGAAGCAAGGTTTTGAGGTTCTCTATCGTTCTGACGCTGGTTGAAGGACGTGGTCTCTTTGCAGAAGTATCTTATTTCTATCGCACTCGGTCCTGTCCAGGATTTCGTCCAAGCGGCGCGTCGAACACGAGATCTGTGGTTCGGATCTTATTTGCTATCCGACGTGTCCAAGTGCGTCGCAACAAGCCTCGTGGATGACGGTGCCACGCTCATCTTCCCGCACAAGGAGAGCTTGAGCGGCTCTCAGGCTGTCGCGAATAAAATCCTGGCCGTGCTCGAAGGAGAGTCCGTGGTTCGTGTCCTGGACCGGGCTCATCAAGCTGCTACCACGTGGTTACGTGAAAAGGCACAAACAGCAGTTCAAGCCCTGCAAAGGGAGCTTTCATCCTGCCGCGATGTGTTTGACGAAGCGTTCTTTTACCGTCAGGTCGATGACTTTCTCGAATTCTACGCGGCGTGGGTGCCGATGACGGGTACATACGATCGCGACCGGCGGCGCGTTGAAGGCATTCTGGCGGCCCGCAAGATGCTTCGGAACTTTAATCCCAACGAAGGGGCGCGAGTGCCAAAATCGAGCTTGGACGGCGTTCGAGAATCGGTTCTCCGTATCTCCACGAACGACGCCTCAATCGAACGTGCGCTGCGGAGAATGGGCATCCGACTCGGGGAAGCCCTCGACGCAATGGGGCTCATCAAGCGTCTGAGTGGTCAACGGCCATACCCATCGGTCGTGCGCGTCGCTGTAGACAGCTGGATTCAGGCGGGCATCTCCGACGAGCGCTTTCGAGTGCAACTCGGGCGGGTCTCCGAGACATTGGAACGCGTCCTCATAGAGGCACCTGAATTGGACGTAGTGTCATCCGCGAGGGGCCGCGACGGATCCGAGGTCTATGTGCCGGATCATTACGAAAACTTCCCATACGATGGGAAGGCCCTCTTGGAAGGCTTTTTTGAGCAAGAAGAGTTCCGGCAGTTACAGGAGCAGTATCCCGGTCTAGCGGATGAGTTAAAGCGCGTGGTGACTCGGTTGCGAGAGATTCGGGGACGCTCGCCTCAGCCCTATCTCGCCGTGTTGATGGCCGATGGAGATCGGATGGGCGTTCAAATCGACCGACTGACAACTCCCGACGACCACTCGAACTTCAGCTATCGCGTGTCGGAGTTCGCGCGGCGGGCGCAGGACGTGATCGTCCAACACCGTGGGGTTCCGGTCTACGCTGGAGGCGACGACGTGTTCGCGTTTCTGCCCATCGAAACTTGCCTGCGGGCTGCAGACGCACTGCGGAAGCTTTTCGAAGAGAAGGTGGCATCCGCCGTCGCGAGTGACAAGCCTTCTTTGTCTGTTGGGATCGCCATTGGATATTGCCGGGAAGACCTGGGTTATCTTCGCCAACTCGCGCAACAGGCGGAGCATGAGGCCAAGGAGCCGGACCGAAATGGTCTCTGCGTGCTCGTACAAACGCGTTCGGGCGGCGATCCGATTCGGGTTCGGTGCCGATGGGACGAAGACCCTGTGCCGCGCATGGAGCGGCTGGCCGCGTGGCATCAGAGGTCGGAGATTGCGCACACCACAGGATATGTCCTTGAGCAGATTGGTCGCCTGTACGGCGGCGCCGCGGACGAGGACATCGTGGCGGGTGAACTGCGGCGAGCACTGTCTCGGCGGACGGTGGCGGGTGAGCGCCGGCTTGCCGACGACGTCATGGACGACATCACCTCACTGTTTCGATCGCGTCTCCTCGCGCGGCAGGCTCTGCAGGATGGAGCGGCAACCGCCGCGCTTCAGGATTGCGCTTCGTGGTTGAAATTTGGTCACTGGTTGGCAAGTCACGCGGAACCTGAGGCGTGGCAGAACGTTGAGATCCGCGCCGGCGAGGAGGTGGACACGTGAGGACGGGTTGGATCCTGTTTGAGCCCTTCGACCGTTTGGTAGTCAGGGACGGACGGCCTTTCGGTGGCGAGAACCGCACGCTTCGCACGCTGTCATGGCCTCTCCCTCCGACGACGGCGGGGGCCGTGCGCACACTGGTGGGTTCTGTGATGTCCAAGGGCGGGCCCGCTTTTACGGACGACCACATTGAGCTCTTGAAACAGATCTCCGTGCAGGGCCCCATGCTTGCAGTCATGCGAGAATCAGGGTTCCCGAACCTCTTCGTTCCCGCTCCGCGGGACGTGTGGATGGCGCGGACGGGCGATGGCATCAAAGTGGGCGCCATGATTCCCAAACGAATGGGCCCCGACGCCGGGACCGATCTGAGTCAGCTCAGCGCTTTCGCCTGTCCGCCTGGTGCGGATAAGCCCATCGCGCCCCCCGCTTTTTGGTCGCTCGAAGCGTATGTCCGATGGATGACGTTCGATCACGTCCAATCCAATGGGTTCGAGGCATCCACCGCAGATCCAGCATCAGCTCTGGCTTCATACCTTGGCTTCGAAACGGCGAGGCAAGCGAGTGGCGAGCGCTCTCTTCATTTCCGATCCGGCCCAGCGGTGGAGTGGCGCACGCACGTGCAGATGGAAGGCGGACAGCGAAAGACGGGAGGACTGTTCTCTACCTCCGGCCTCCGCTTTCAACATGATGAGCGGATCGCCTGCTGGGTTGAACTTCCGGACGAGGTCGGGGACGTCTTTCAGAGTCGCTCGGATGTTGCAGGCCATCTCGGTGGGGAACGTGGATTGGCGCGCGTGACGTGGAGAGAAGCGAGACAACCTGTGCCGGGCGAATGGCGCAGTAGCTCGGCGCTCGCCGAGCCTTACCGCAGCGGCGACTTGCTTCGCCTGGTGTTCCTGACGCCGTGTCCGTTTGCACGAGGATGGTTGCCCAAGTGGCTCGATGACCGCCTGGAGGGGGAACTGCCGGGCACTCATCTGCGCGTCAGGCTCGAAACGGCCGTGGTGCCTCGATTTGTTCCCGTCTCGGGTTGGAGTCTCGCGGAACCGCGTGGTCCGAAGCCCATGCGAAAGTGTGTTCCCGCGGGTAGCGTATATTTCTTCACCGTCTTGAACGAGGACGCCTATCGGCCGATCCGGCCTCTGGATTTATGGTGGTTTTCCGTGGCGGATGATCCGCAGGACGCTCGCGATGGATTCGGCGTTGTCGCCGCAGGACACTGGGCGTGGGGGGAGGATGTACTGTGACCGTCATTCAGACGTACTGGGTTTATGCGTATTCGCCCATCCATGTCGGGGCGGGACAAGGCACGGGATTTGTGGACCTACCTATCGTGCGGGAAAAGGTGACAGGATGGCCGTACCTGCCGGGCACCTCCATCAAAGGTGTTCTTCGCGATGAATGGGAGCGAAAGTGTCGACAAAAGGGTACGCCGGAGCAAGACGGTTTGAGAGAGGTCGAGCGGGTGTTCGGTACGCAGGAGCGGGCGGGCATCGCGACGTTCACGGATGCCCGCCTGGTGTGTCTGCCGGTCGCGAGCATGATTGGAACCTATGCGTATGTGACTTGCCCCCTCATCCTGCAGCGCCTGGCGCGGGACATGGCGCTGACAGGTGTTGAAATTCCCGCACTGTCACGCGCGGTCGAAACCGATCGGGTGTTGGTTTCAAACAGCTCAAAGCTCGCATTCACGTTTCCGTCGAATCCGGAACCTTCCCTGTACCTTCTGGACTTTTGCCTGAAGTCGGAGAACTGCGACGTTACAACATCCATCGGCCGACGCATTGCGGAAATCCTATTTGACGACGAGGACTGGCGTCAAACCTTCGTGGATCGCTTCGTCGTCGTCCATGATCAACTGTTTCAATTCTTTTCTGAGCATGGAACGCAGGTGGACGCACACATTCGAATGGGCGACAATGGCACCGTTGCCCAAGGGGCGCTTTGGTACGAGGAGTCCCTGCCGCCGGAGTCCGTGCTCGTTGGACTCGTGTCGGTGGATAACCCGAGGCGCGAGGAAGGGAGCGATTTGGCGAGTCCGTTTTGCGGGCGGGTGGTTACGCAAATAGGTGGCAACCCGACGACGGGCTGCGGGCAGTCCCTACTCATCTTCGGGCCTGAGAGGGCGGTGGACTGAAATGCACAGCGTGCTTGAGTCCGATTTGCAACCGCGCGCGGTTCAATGGTTGCAATGTGCTAAGAACCTCGTTCGTGAAGCGGCCGACACTCGTGTGCGTTCCGAATATGCGTCATTGGCGCGTGGATTGCCAGCTTTGCTGCATCAATCCGGTCTCTTTCAGACCATCGCCTACTTGGAAAGTCGATCTCGCCGGGCCTCCAACAATCCCACGGCTCACGGACTCGTGCTCGCTCATCTGGCCTCTCTTTTGTCTCCCTTCACTGGAATGAAGGAGCTGAAGACGGATGAGCTTACACAGATGAAACTGCACGAGTATCTTGTCGTATCGCGCCTCTCGCTGGAGGCGGCCTCCTGGTTGAAGCGAATGGTCGAAATCCAGTTTGGCGACGAGGAGGAGCCGCATGCGTGATCGTGACATTCGAGGCCCTCTGGCGCAAGAGAGCATGTGGGAGACGGTAGGCGCCAAGTTGGAGAATCCGGGCCTCGTCTTTCAGCGATTTGGATTCGTCGGCGTGCATGAACCTCAAGGTGATGCCGGGAGTTTGCTGGCCTCGGCATATGAACGAATTCACAAGGCGTTCTGCGCTGCACAACAGGGTGATCTCTATCCGCGGGTGTATCAACGGGCCGCGTCGATGCCCAGCATGAGACGTACTCGCCATGTGAGTGGCGAGATCGAGTTTGCAGAACGCGTGGCAGTGGGCCTCGGCCGCGAGTCGGTGTACGAGGTTGGGCTGATGTTCCATCCCGTGTACGGGGTTCCTTATATCCCGGGCAGCACATTGAAGGGGCTTTTGTCTCATTTTGTGCACGACGTCGTCGGTCAACAGGGGCGTCATCCGGAATTTCAGCGAGGCGGGGAAGGCCATCGCTTTCTCTTTGGCACCACTGAACGAGACGACGAGGAACGGAACCGGGGCGCGTTGATCTTCTACGATGCGCTCATCAAGCCCGAGGCGCTCAAATCCCTGCGACTCGAGGTTATGACCATTCATTATCCATCCTATTACCGTGGACTGGACACGCCGCACGGAATGGACGACCCCATCCCAGTCCATTTTCTGAGCCTCGACCGCCCGACGTTTCTCCTCAGGCTCGGAATGGACTGTGAGGAGGAAAAAGCTGAGGAATGGCTCGCCTGGTCGTGGGACCGGCTGTTGGACGCCCTTTCCCTGTGGGGCCTCGGCGGGAAAAAGTCGAGCGGTTACGGGCGAGCGAAGCGAAGACAAGCGGAGTTCATTTCCGGTGCTACACAGCCGCCGTCGATGCCTCGTGCAGGGGATATCCTCCGCGTCAGGCGAATCGAGCCGCCCGAAGGTAAACAAGGCATATGGTTTGAAACGGTGAACCCACCTCGTCTCTACGGTGTCGCGAGCAGCGTGACATTCAGAGAGGCTCCGGAAATTGGTGGGACCTTAGAGCTGAAGTTGAAGAAGTTCCGCCCTGACTTGGATCCTGAACGGGTGGAGTGGGATAAAGTGAAGACCTCGCCGTCAACGACGATGCGGCAGAACCGTCCGAATGGACCATTCCGTCCGAAGTTGTAACCCGAGGAGGATGAGCATGGCACGAGGGACGCCAGTAGCCGGACAACCAAGAAACTTGTGCCTCCTCCTCGCCCCCGATTCCTTCAAGGGCTGTCTCACGGCGGTAGAGGCCGCCCGAGCCATGGCGGAAGGCGCCCACCGCGCTTGTCGAGCTGCGGAGCTCAGCCTCCTTCCCATCGCCGACGGCGGCGAAGGTACACTCGATGCGATCGCGACCTCTACCCATGCGCGTTGGTTATCGGTCGTCGTCACGACGGCGAGCGGTCACCGCAAGGAGAGGCGCTTCCTTGCCCTCCCCGATGGCACCGCCGTCGTCGAGTGCGCGGAGGCCGTCGGCCTGCCGGAGGCCCTCCGTTCGGGCGCGGACGTCTGGCGCCGGACCACGGTCGGGGTCGGCGAGATGATCCGGCACGCGCTCGACATGGGCTATCGCCGCATCGCCGTCGCGCTCGGGGGATCCTCCACGAACGACGCGGGCGTCGGCATGCTCGCGGCGCTCGGCGTACGCTTCCTCGATGATGTGGACCAGGACGTGCCCCCGGTGCCGGCGGAGTTTCACCGCGTGGTGCGCGTCGACGTGTCTGGCCTCGATGAGCGCCTCCGCGGCGCCGAGATGCTCGCCGTATGCGACGTGGACAACCCGCTCACGGGCGAAAACGGGGCCACCACCGTCTTCGGGCCGCAGAAGGGCGTTCCTGCGGAAGACGAGCCCTACTTGGACGCTGAGCTGACGCACATCGCGGCATTGTGCGAGGCGGCGTTCGGGCGTCAGGCGGCGGACTTGCCCGGCGCAGGTGCCGCAGGCGGCCTTGGCTTCGCGCTCTACCTTCTAGGCGCCACGCGCGTGTCCGGCATTGATTTCGTGCTCGACGCCGTCGGGTTCGATCACGCCCTCGAACGTGCCGCGCTCGTCCTGACGGGCGAGGGACGCACGGATGCGCAGACCGCGCGCGGCAAGGCGGTGGCTGGCGTCGCCCGGCGCGCGCAAGCCCGCGGCGTGCCGGTGTTCTGTATCTCCGGGGCCATCGCCCCGGGCGCCGAGCAGCTGTACGAGCACGGCGTATCCGCCATGTTCTCCATCGCGCGAGGGCCCATCTCGCTGGACGAGGCCATGGCGAACGCCACGTCGCTTCTCGCATCGGCGACGGAGAACGCCGTTCGCGCGTGGCTCGCTGGCCGGGTTGGAAAGCCGTAGGTCCGCGCGAGCCGGAAGGAGGCGAATCCTCCGTCGCCAACCGTAAGCGGTACGCCTCGCGCCGCGGGTCTCGCGCGTGCCCGTGTTGCCGACCGGTCTGCACTATGGCCGCTTTGGCACCTGTCGTGGGTCGAACCGCATCTGCCGCGTTCATGCTACAATGGCTTTGTGGGCGATCTCGCCCTCATTCTTTCACATCTTCTAACACACAAGTATACAAGAGCTGGCACAGGCTCGTGGCGGTTGTGCGCCATGCGCACCGCTTGGCGCGCTGGTCGAGCCTGTCGGCGAGGAGGGGCGAGATGGCGGATCGAGAACCGAGCGAATTGCGCGTCTTGACATTTGGAGAACCGCTGGTGGTCTGCGTACCGGATGGCGCCGGGAGGCTGCATCAGGTGCGCCGCTTTCACACGAGTTGTGCCGGCGCGGAACTGAACACCGCGGTCGGCCTCGCGCGATTGGAGGTCCCCGTTGCGTATCTGGCGAAGGTGGGCGATGATCCGTTTGGCGAACAGATCCGCCGTGCGCTGCGCGAGGAAGGCGTCGATGACCGACTCGTCACGGCCTCCCATCGGTGCCCAACGGGGATCTACTTCAAGCAGTGGGCAGGGCTCGACGGGCGGACCGAGGTGTTCTACTATCGCAGCCAGTCCGCTATGGCCGAGGAAGGGTTCGCGACGTATCCAGCCGAGGAACGGCTTGCGTCGGGCGAAATTGCGTGGGTGCACGGGACGGGCATCACCTGGATGATTGGCGAAGCGGCCCGCGCGGCGAGCGATGCGCTCGTGGAGGCAGCGCGGCGATGTGGCGCCACGGTCTCGTTTGATATCAACGTGCGCCTCAAGCTGGCGCCCGAAGACGCGTGGCGGGCGCTCTTGGTGCAAGTCGCGCCGAAGGTCACGTGGCTGTTTTTAGGTGACACGGAGGCGGAGATGTTGCTTGGCACGGCACGCGCTCAGGAGGTCTGGGCGTCCATCCGGGACATGGGCTTTGCTGGTGAAGGCGTGATCGTCAAGCGGGGCGCGGAAGGGGCGGAGTGGCTGTCGGATGGCGGCGTACTCCACGTGCCGGCGTGGCCCGTCTCGAACGTGGTGGACACGGTCGGCGCGGGGGATGGCTTCAACGCGGGATTCATTGCGGGGCGGATGAAGGGCTGGACCACCGAGGAGGCGCTGCGGCTGGCGGCGCTCGTCGGCGCGTGCGCCGTGACCGCCGGAGGGGATTATGACGGCTATCCGACGTGGCGCGAGGCCATGTCGTATCTCGAGGGCCAGGGAGGCGTGGAGCGATGAACCTGGTATCGATGCTGGAACAGGAGAAGATTGTGGCGGTCCTGCGGCGATTGCCGTCGGACACGTTTCTCGACGTGGTGCGTGCGCTCGTCGACGGCGGGGTGCGGGCCATCGAGGTAACCATGGACGCGCCGGACGGCGCGGAACTCATCCGGCGGACGCGCGAGGCGTTGGGCGATCGCGTCCTACTTGGCGCAGGCACCGTGTTCACGCGCGACCAGATGCAGGCGGCGAAGGAGGCGGGCGCGTCGTTCTTCGTGTCTCCGCACCTCGATCCCGACCTGATGAAAGCCGCTAAGGAATGGGGCGTCCCGATGGTGCCGGGCGTGCTCACGCCGACGGAGGTCGCCGCGGCGCTTCGGCACGGCGCGCAGGCGGTGAAGATCTTCCCTGGCAGCCTCGTGGGCCCGGGCTATCTGCGCGATCTCCGCGGTCCGTTCAAGGATCTTAAGGCCATGGTAACGGGCGGCGTGAGCGAGGACAATGCGCGCGCGTTTCTCGACGCGGGCGCGGTGGCGGTCGGCGTCGGCAGCTCGCTCTTTCCCAAGTCCGACATCGAGGCGCGGGACTACGCGTCCATCGCGAAGCGGGCGGAGCGGCTGACGCGGCTCGTCCGCGGATGAGGGGAGGTGGCGGCGATGCAGCTTTCCTTCCGCTGGTACGGACCTGACGATCCCGTCACGCTCGAAAAGATCCGGCAGATCCCAGGGTGCGTCGGCATCGTCTCCGCGCTCTACCACGTGCCGCCGGGCGAAGTGTGGCCCGAAGACGAGATCCGCGAGCTTGTGCGTCGGGTGGAGTCACACGGCTTTCGCCTGACCGTCATCGAGAGCGTGCCGGTGCACGAGGACATCAAGCTTGGGCGCCCGGCGCGCGACAGGTACATCGAGGCGTATCAACAGACGCTCAGGCGGCTCGCGAAGGCCGGGATTGACACGGTCTGCTACAACTTCATGCCGCTCTTCGACTGGATGCGCACCTCGCTCGCCTATCCGCTGCCGGACGGATCGAACTCGCTTGCGTACTTCCACGACGAGGTGGACGAAGCGGCGCTCCTGTCGGGTCGGGTGAAGCTGCCGGTCTGGAACATCGACGAGGACGGCGAGAAACTGCGCCGCCTGCGGGACGAGTACCGGGAGCGGGGCGACGAGGGACTCTGGGACAGCCTTGCCTATTTCCTGCGCGCCGTCGCGCCCGTCGCGGAAGAGGTAGGCATTCGCCTGGCTATCCATCCGGACGATCCGCCCTGGCCCGTCATCGGCATCCCTCGCATCATCGGCCGGCACGCGTCGTTTCTGCGCATGTTCGAGATCTGCGATTCGCCCGCAAACGGCGTGTGCTTCTGCTCTGGATCGCTCGGTGCAACGGCGGAGAACGACCTGCCGGCTATCCTGCGCGATCTCGGCGAGCGCAATCGGCTTCACTTCGTTCACCTGCGAAACGTGAAGCGCGTCGGCGAGAAATCGTTTTACGAGTCCGGCCACCTGTCGCGGGACGGATCGGTCGACATGGCGGAGCTCGTGGCCATTCTCGCGCGGCTCGACTACCAGGGCCCGGCCAGGCCGGATCACGGCCGGATGATCTGGGGCGAGACGGGCATCCCCGGCTACGGCCTGTACGATCGCGCGCTCGGCCTCACGTATCTGAACGGGCTCTGGGAGGCGTCCCGTGCGTTCGTCGAGAACAGAGTCTGACGCGGCTATCTGCACCGCTCCGCTTTACACCGCCGGTATAATGGAAGGCGGGTGTTGATCTGGGCACGAGGTGCATAAGGAGTCGGAAGGGCGCATGGACAAGGCATGGCTCGACGGCCTGGCGGAGGTCGTGCAGGAGGCAGGCCGCCTGGTGGAGGACATCGCCAGGCAGGGCTTTGACACGCAATTCAAGCATCCGGAAGAGAGGCGGGACCCGGTCACCACGGCCGATCTCGCCTGTGACGCGTTTCTAAAAGAGAGACTCCTCGCGCTGCTTCCGGAGGCCGGTTGGCTGTCGGAGGAGACGAAGGATCGGCCGGATCGCCTGAGGAAAAGCTGGGTGTGGATTGTCGATCCCATTGACGGCACGAGGGAGTTCGTCCGCCGCATTCCCGAGTACGCCGTCTCGGTGGCGCTGGCGCGGGACGGCGAGCCGGTGGCGGGTGCGGTGGTGAATCCCGCGACGGGGGATCTGTTTCTCGGCGCGGTGGGCCTCGGCGCATGGCGGAATGGAACGCCCATGGCCTGTTCCCGCATCCGCGGCGAGCGGCTCACGATTCTCGGCAGCCGGTCGGAGATGAACCGCGGCGAGTTCGAGCCGTTTGCCGGCGTCCTCGACGTCCGGGCGGTGGGCTCCATCGCGTACAAGCTCGCGCTCGTCGCAGCGGGCGAGGCGGATGGGACATTCAGCCTCGGCCCCAAACACGAGTGGGATATCGCGGCAGGCGTCGCGCTCGTCCTGGCGGCGGGCGGCCGGGTGCACGACGGCGCCGGGCGACCGTTTCGCTTCAACCAGCCGCACACGCTCACCCGCGGCATCGTGGCGGCCACGCGCGAGGCGTACGGCGATCTCGCCCTGCTGCTTGAGCGGCACGCCCCACGGCGCGCCTAGCCGTGGAGGTGCAGGCGCGCGGCGAGGATGCCGAGGTCTTCGTGCAGCGCGGTGCAGGTCTCGTCGAAGCCCGCCTGCGAGGGCAGCCACGCGTACGCGAGGGGCGTGGGGACGGAGCTCGCGACATAGCCGACCGGGTACGGCTCGACCGCCACGCCGACGCGCCGAAAGTCCATGACGGCGCGCGCCATCTGCGCCGCCGATGCGACGAGAACGGGGTGCAAGCGGTGGAGCCTGCGCAGGATGACGGCCGTGTGTTCGGCGTTCTCCTCGGTCGTCCGGCTCGTGGCGTCCACGTACAGGTCGCGCGGTGGCACGCCGAGTGCGGCGAGATCGCGCGCGGCGATGAGCGCAAACGCGTAGGATTTTCCGTTCGCACGGATGAGGGGCCCGCCGGAAAGGACGATGGGCAGGTGCAGCTCGCGGTACAGGGCCGCCGCGGCGAGGACGCGCTCGCCTGAGTCGCCGTACAGGGTGCCGGTGTCGAGGGCGGGATCGGCGAAATCCGGCGTGGCCGCCGAAAAGCCCGCGCCGAGCACCACGATGGCGTCACCTGTGGGACGCGCAGGCGGCGCGTAAGCGCGTTCGAGAGGGATGAGAAGCCAATTGCCGACGGCCGTCGTGCACGCGGCAGCGAAGGCCAGCGACACGGCGGCCAACGCGATGGCAAATCTGCGGCAATGGCGTGCGAGGAGAACGGCCAAGACCAACGTGAGGGTGGAGAAGAGGCCCGGCGGCAGGGCGAGGCTCTCCGCCAGCTTGACGGCCCACAGCATACGGGGAATCAGTCCTCGCCGTCCTCAAACAGCGTGAGGTATTCGCCGTACCCTTCCTTTTCGAGGTCCTGCTTCGGGATAAAGCGGAGCGCCGCCGAGTTGATGCAGTAGCGGAGACCGCCCTTGTCGATGGGGCCGTCGGGAAACACGTGCCCCAGGTGCGCGTCTGCGTCGCGGCTGCGGACCTCGGTGCGGATCATGCCGTGGCTGAGGTCCAGCCGTTCCACCACGGCGTCCTGTGAAATGGGCTTCGTGAAGCTGGGCCAGCCGCAGCCGGAGTCGAACTTGTCTCTCGACGAGAAGAGCGGTTGCCCGGACACGATGTCGACGTACAGGCCCTCCTCGTGGTGGTTCCAGTACTCGTTCTGAAACGGCGGCTCCGTCGCGTTTTCTTGGGTCACGGCGTACTGAAGCGGCGTCAGGCGCTTTCGCAGCTCCTCTTTGGTCCACTTGCGCTGGGATTCGCTCATGGCCATCTCTCCCTCTCGTCAGGCGGGGCGATCGCGCCTTGACGGTCCGACGCGATCGCCACAGGCTCAATGGTGGCCGTGGGACTCGTCTTTGCCGAGTTCCTCGAGCATGGCGGAGACGATGCGGAGGTTCTTCTGCACCACGGGCTCCTTGAGGAGTTTCAGCAGGCTGAACACGCTGTACGTGGTAGTGTCGTGTTCGGCGCGCTCCTTGGCCACCTTGTACGCATCGAGCAGCTTCTTCGCGGGGCCCACGGCCGGTTCGACCATTTGTTTGGCGAGCTTGCCGAATCCTTCGAGCGAGTCTCCGTCCGTGATGACGTCTTCCACGGCCTGAGACACGCGGCTGACGAGGTAGACCAACTTCGCGAGTTGGGGGAGGTGTTCGACGATGGCGGTGAGGCTTTCGAGCGTGCGCTCATCGGCCGTCAGCGCCTCCACCAGCTTGGCGATCTGCGGCAACCGTTCGAGCACGTGGTTCAACGACCGTTGAACGGACGGATCCAGCAGAATGTCCGACACATCCAGCGTCTCTTGCATCTGTTGCGTCTCACTCACGACGGATGAGCCTCCTTGCGCCTTGCACCGTAGAACTGCGTGCTTGGTTGTGATTGTCTGGGACTCTCGATTCCACTGCTCAGTATAGTGGACGCGAGGCCCGATGTCTAATAGAGGATGCCATGAAGAACGCGAGATCTGCGTGGGCAGATGGCCTCGCGATGGGAGTGAATGGCTTCGTGTCTCGAGGGAGTCGCGCGAGCCGAGAGCCTGAAGCCTGGCTTCTCGGCGCAGGATTTGCGGAGCACGATACCCCCTTCGTGCAGACGGTGCACCAAGGGCTCGACTGCTACCTGTTTCGCCTTCAGCTCGACGGCCATGCGGTCGTCACGACGTCCGGTGCATCGATGGTGGTCAGCGCAGGGGACCTGCTCCTCTTTCCGGCAGGGGAACCGTACGAGCTGCGAATCGAGCCGGACGAGGGGGAACGCCCGGGCGAGCACCTGTCGACCGATCTGTACTTGTTCTGCAACGGCCCGTGGGTCGATGAATGGTGGAACCATCGGCCGAGGAAGCGGCACTTGCGCCTCGCGCTACACGAAAACTGCGTGTATCTCTGGCGCCAGCTCATCGAAGAATACCGCCGGCCGGGCAAGCCGGACCAAGAGCTCTGCGACTACTTGCTCCGGTCGCTGTGCCTCACGTTTGACAAATACGGCTACGATCCGAAGCGCGCCACGCCCGTCCCTATCGCAGCGGAGCGCATTCGAGCCTATATCGAGCGGCATGCGGCGGAAGACCTGTCGCTCTCGGACGTCGCCAACGCCGTCGGGCTCTCGGTCTCGCGCGTCGTGCACATCTTTAAAGAGGCTTACGGTCAGACCGTCGTCCAGTACCTGCAAAATGTGCGACTGCAGATGGCGTGCGATCGCATGCGCTTCAGCAACCTGAACCTCGAGGAGATTGCCGACCGATGCGGGTTTCATTCGTACTCCTATTTCTATCGCGTCTTTCGCCAGAAATACGGCATCTCGCCTCGTGAGTTCCGCCAGCGAGCGACGTGATGACACGTGAATCCTGCCGTTTCTGATGGGAACGACGTGTTGATTTTGGTCTTGGCGAGCGGTGTTTGCGCACCAGCCACATTCGGAAAAAGATAACCAGATTCGTCATCCCGTTTCGCGGCCGACTGTGATTCAATGTCTGGCGTGCGACTGATCCGGCTCCGGCCGCGAAAAGGGGAGAGACCTGTCTTGGCTGGCGTGTACCGACGATTATCTCGCTTTTATCGGCCGTACCTGTCGCTCCTTTGGGTGAGCCTCGGCTTCCTCGTCTTGACGGCCCTGTTGCAGCTCGCGTATCCCTATCTCCTGAAGGCCATTGTGAATCGCGTGATCCTCGGGCGCCGCGAGGATCTGCTGCTCCCGCTCGCCGGGGCCATCCTCCTCGCGTCCCTCGTCAAGGGCGTCTGCAACTTCACGCAGGCGTACCTGGCGCAGGTGTTCGGCGCGCGCACAGCCTTCGATCTGCGCAACGAGCTGTACCGCAAGCTCAACCACCTGCCATTTCGGTTTTACGACGAGTTCCACACGGGCGACCTCATGTCTCGCCTCACGGCCGATCTCGACGCCTTCCGCATGTTTTTCGCGTTTGGCATCAACAACCTTGTGAACTTATTCCTGACCATCGTGTTCAGCATCGGCATGATGCTCACGCTCGACGTCCGGCTGGCTCTTCTTCTCTCCATCGTCGTTCCCGTGCTCGCCGCGACGGCCATCCGCTTCGACAAGAAGATTGGCCCCGTCTTCATGGCCATCCGCGAAACGCTGGGCAGGCTGAATTCGGGCGTCCAAGAGAGCCTCATGGGCGTTCGCACCGTGAAGTCCTTCGCGCGCGAGGCGCACGAGATCGACAAATTCCGGGAGCGCAATCAGGCGTATTACGACGCGAACATCCGCGCGACGCGGCTGTGGCGCGCCTTCTTTCCCGCCATCGAGCTGACCGGGAATCTCGGCGTCGTGCTCATCCTTCTCGTCGGCGGGTGGCTCGTGATGTCGGGCCACATGAATCTCGGCGATCTCGTCGCCTTTCTCTCGCTTATCTGGTACATGATCTGGCCCATGTCGCAGCTCGGGTTCTTCCTGAACAACTGGACCCAAGCCACCGCCGCCGGCGCCCGCCTCCTCGAGATCCTCGAGCAGGAGGACGATCTCGACGACTCTCTTGAGGAAGTGGACCGTCCGATGGAGGGACTCGTCGAGTTTCGCGGCGTGAGCGTCAAGCTGGGCGGTGAATACGTGCTGCGCGATATCACGTTCACCGCGCGGCCCGGCCAGACCCTCGCGATTGTCGGCCTCACGGGAAGCGGCAAGTCCACACTCGTCTCGCTGATTCCCCGCTTCCGGGACGTGGACGAAGGCGCGGTCCTCGTGGACGGCGTCGACGTGCGTCAATGGAAGCGGGAGGCCCTGCGGCGGCAAATAGGCTTCGTCTTTCAGGAGGCGTTCCTCTTCTCCACGACGCTTTTTGCCAACATCGCCTACGGGCGCCCGGACGCGGACATGGCCCGGGTGCAAGAGGCAAGCGAAGTGGCGGACGCGGCCGAGTTCATCCATCGGCTGCCTGACGGGTATCTCACGCTCGTGGGCGAGCGGGGTCTCGGCCTTTCCGGAGGCCAGCGGCAGCGGGTTTCCATCGCCCGCGCGCTCGTGCCCGAGCCTCGCATTCTCATCCTGGACGACGCGACGAGCGCCGTCGACATGGAGACGGAGGAAGTGATACAGAAGCGTCTCGCCGCACGAGCAGGGCGCGCCACGACGCTTCTCATCGCCCAGCGACTGAACGCTGTGAAAGACGCGGACGAGATCCTCGTGCTCGACGGCGGTCGGATCGTCGAGCGGGGCCGACACCAGGAACTGCTCGATCTCGGCGGCCTGTACCGCCAGATCTACGACATGCAGTTTAGGGATCTCGAGGCTTTGCACCAGTTCACGAATGCTTGCATGGCGGAAGGAGAGCGTTGAGATGGCACGTGCGCAGGAAGTCCAGGATAACGCCGAGGCGCTCCTCCGCGCGCCGTTCATCTATCGAGACGATGAGGCGCTCGAGAAAAAGCTGCAGCTGTCGCTCATTCTGCGGCTCGCCTCCTACATGCGGCCCTATCCGAAGCTCATTGCGTTGGCGCTCCTCGCGACGGGCGGCAATCTCGTCGTGACGCTGCTCGCGCCGTATCTGGTGGGGCGAGCGGTCGACGCGCTCGTCGGCCATCGCCATTCGCACCTGCTGTTCGAGTACGCGGCGGCGCTCGTCGCGCTCTATCTCCTCAACTTCGCCGCGTCGTTCTGCCGGATTGACCTCACCAATCGCCTCGGGCAACGCGTCATTCAACGCCTGCGCGACGAGCTGTTCGTCCACGTGCAGGGGCTCTCATCCGACTTCTTTGACGCGCGCCCCGCGGGCTCCATCCTGGTCCGCATCTTGAACGACGTGAACTCGCTCCAGGATCTGTTCACCAACGGCGTCATCAATTCGATCACGAACGTGTTCACGTTAATAGGCATCATCGCCATCATGTTCTCGCTCAACTGGCGGCTCGCGACAGTCGCGCTGGTCGTTGTGCCGTTCATGTTCGTCCTGTCGCTGCGGCTGACTGTGCAAATTCGACGCGCCTGGCAACAGGTCCGCCTGCGCCTGAGCCGCCTGAACGCGCACTTGGCGGAAGCCATTCAGGGCATGCGGGTCACGGAGGCGTACGTCCGCGCAGATGAAAATCAGACCTTCTTCGAGGACATGAACCGCGATTACATGCGGACCTTTCTGAGAGCGCAGCGGTTCAGCATCCCGTTTGGCCCGCTGGTGGACCTCACCGGTGCCCTCGGAACGGCACTTCTGTTCTGGTACGGCGTTCATCTCGTGCACACGGGCGTGGTCACCGTCGGGCTTCTCGTCGCGTTCGCGAACTATCTGGGCAGCTTTTGGACGCCCATCAGTCAGCTCGGGCAACTGTACAACCAGGTGCTCGTCGCAATGGCGTCGTCGGAGCGCATTTTTCAATACCTCGACACCCGGCCGACAGTGACGGACCGCGGCGTCGTGCGTGAGTTACCGCCTGTCCGGGGGCACGTGGAATTCTGTCACGTCACCTTCGCCTACCAGCCCTCGCGCCTGGCCATTGAGGACGTCTCGTTCGTCGCACGCCCGGGGGAGACCATCGCGCTCGTCGGCCACACCGGCGCTGGAAAATCGACGGTCGTCAATCTGCTCGCCCGCTTCTACGATCCGACCTCGGGCGAGATCCGCATCGACGGGCACGACCTCCGCTCCGTTTCACTGGGCAGCCTTCGTCGGCAGATGGGCATGGTGCTGCAGGAGACGTTCCTCTTCTCGGGCTCGCTCATAGACAACATCCGCTACGGCCGGCCGAATGCGACGGACGAAGAGTGTATTGCAGCGGCGAAGGCCGTGTACGCGGATGAGTTCATCCGCCGCCTCCCGGACGGTTACTTCACCGAGGTGCAGGAGCGCGGGACGCGGTTGTCCCAGGGGCAGCGCCAGCTCATCTCGTTTGCGCGCGCCATCCTCGCGGATCCCAGGATTCTCATTCTCGACGAGGCCACGGCGAGCATTGACACATACACGGAGCACCTCATTCAGCGGGCGCTCAAGGTCCTCCTCGAAGGGCGTACTTCGTTCGTCGTCGCGCACCGGCTGTCCACCATTCGCGAGGCGGATCAAATTCTCGTGTTTGACGGCGGTCGCATCGTCGAACGCGGCCGGCACGACGATCTCATGCGCCGCCGCGGCGCCTACTACAAGCTCGTGCAGGCGCAGTATCGAAGCATGATGGAAGGATGACGTTTGGCCGCACGGAGCGTAGAAGACAGATTCTACACCACGACTTGAGACTTTAACTACGTGAACTGGATACGCACGACTGTACAGCATTCCTTTTCTTTGACGGATTGAACATTGTATACTGTCGTTGGCCCGGCGAGTCAGGCCGGGCTTTATGCGTTCATGACGGACTCATCCATCCGCTTCGAGACAGATTGCGGGGGGCGAATGATGCAGAATCAGGCACAGGCCAGCGAGCGCTTTTCTCCCTTTTTGACTCTTTCGCGCGAGGAGTGGAGCCGACTGCGCGACTCCACCCCGCTCCTTCTCTCCGAGGACGATCTCGCCCAGCTTCACGGCTTGAACGAACGCGTGTCCCTGGAGGAGGTCGAGGAGGTTTATCTGCCCCTTTCCAGGCTCCTCAACCTGTATGTGGCCGCGACGCAGAATCTCTACGAGGCCACTCACGCGTTTTTGGGCCATCAGTCGCGCAAGGTCCCCTACATCATCGGCATCGCGGGCAGCGTCGCCGTCGGCAAGAGCACGACCGCCCGCATCATCCAGGCGCTCTTGTCGCGCTGGCCGAACCATCCGAAGGTCGATCTCGTCACCACCGACGGCTTCCTCTATCCGAACGCTGAACTCGAACGGCGAGGCTTGATGCAAAGAAAGGGCTTTCCAGAGAGCTACGACACGCGGCGGTTGATTCGATTTCTGGCGGACATCAAATCCGGCAAACCGCGCGTCGAGGCGCCCGTCTACTCCCACATCGAGTACGACATTGTGCGCGGGGAGAGCATCGTCGTGGAGCAGCCCGACATCCTGATTCTCGAGGGGTTGAATGTGCTTCAGACGCGCATGTCTTCGAGCGGGCGCCCGATGACCATTTTCGTCTCCGACTTCTTTGACTTCTCCATCTACGTGGATGCGCCAGAAGACCTCATCCGCGGCTGGTACGTCGACCGGTTTTTGAAGCTGCGGGAGACGGCGTTCCGCGATCCCAAGTCCTATTTCCGGCGTTACGCGGATTTGTCCGATGAGGAAGCCGTGGCAACCGCGTTGCGCATCTGGGAGGAGATCAACGCGAAGAACTTGCGCGAAAACATTGCGCCGACGAAGTCCCGGGCGGATCTGATCCTGGCCAAAGGCGCGCACCACCGCGTACAGGAGGTCCATCTGCGCAAGATATGAACGGGCCGAGACGCATTGCGCCTGCGCTGCAAACGCGCTACACTGAAAACGATGGGACGGTATGAGGATCCTACGGGACGAAAAGTGTCCCTTTTGTTCCGCCGGATCCTCCCCGACGATAGGCGTTGTGGCGACACGACCGACCAGTGACGATGAGGAGAAGTGGCATGGAGTGGACGGTGTGGGCCGCGGTTGAACGGGTCGCGCCTGAGTTGGTGAGGGCCATGGAACACCGCGTGCGGGTGATGCAGCGCATCGATGCGCACGCGCCCATCGGCCGGCGAGCCCTCGCGCAAGCCATGGGCCAGTCGGAGCGGACGCTTCGCACCGAACTGGAGTATTTGAAGCAACTCGGGCTCGTGGCGACGTCCTCGTCCGGCGTGTCGCTGACGCCGGAGGGCAAAGCGCTTTTGGCCGAGCTCGAGCCGCTCGTCGCGGAAATCGCGGGGCGCTCCGATTTGGCCTGGCGCGTCTCTTCGCTTCTTCGCATTCCCCGGGTCATCGTGGTGGAAGGCGATGCGGACGAGGATGCCTGGGTGACAGATCGCATTGGCCAGGCTGGAAGCGATGTGCTCACCGAGGTGCTTCAGGACGGGGACATCATCGCGGTGACGGGTGGCACCACCGTCGCCGCTGTGGCGAAGGCCATGAGCGCAAAACCTCTTCGGCAGAGCATTACTGTGGTGCCCGCGAGAGGCACGGTCGGCGAGATCGTCGCTTATCAGGCCAACACCATTGCGTCCGAGCTCGCGGCGAAACTCGGCGGATCGTCCGTTCTCCTGCAGATCTCCGACAGCCTGTCGCAGAAGGCGCTCGAGCAACTTCTGGACGATCCTTACATTCAGGAGCGCTTGCCCATCATCCGCCGGGCGACCGTTGTGGTGCATGGCGTCGGGGACGCTCTGGCGATGGCCCGGCGTCGCCACGCGACGGAAGAAGAGATCCAACTCCTTCAGGCGCGCGAGGCGAAAGCCGAGGCTTTCGGGCACTACTTCAATGCGAAGGGCGAGGTCGTCTACGCGATGCGGACCATCGGGCTTCGGCTCGATGATGTGGCGCGCGCGAGGGTCGTGATCGCCGTGGCTGGAGGACAGAGAAAAGCCCAGGCCATCGCCAGCGTGGCAAACGCCTATCGAATTGACGTGTTGGTGACGGATGAAGGCGCAGCGCGCCGCATCTTGCAGCTCGAAACCTAAGCAGGCAAGGAGAGGGTCGAACATGGCAGTGAAGGTAGGCATTAACGGCTTCGGCCGCATTGGCCGCAATGTGTTTCGTGCGGCGCTTCACAATCCGAACATCGATATTGTGGCGGTGAACGACCTCACCAACGCGGAGACGCTCGCCGCACTCCTCAAGTACGACTCCGTGCACGGCATCCTGCCCGAGGACGTGCGGGCAGAAGGCAACGATCTCGTCGTCGCGGACAAGACGGTGAAGGTGTTCGCCGAGCGGGATCCGGGCGCGATTCCTTGGGCCGAGATCGGCGTGGACATTGTGATTGAGTCGACGGGGCTGTTCACGGACCGCGAGAAGGCCGAGGTGCACATCACCAAGGGCGGTGCGAAGAAGGTCATCATTTCGGCGCCGGCCAAGAACGAGGACATCACCATCGTGATGGGCGTCAACCACGACATGTACGATCCGGCCAAGCATCACGTGATCTCGAACGCGTCTTGCACCACCAACTGCCTTGCGCCGGTCGCTAAGGTGATTGACGACGAGTTCGGCATCGTGAAGGGCCTCATGACGACGGTGCACTCGTACACGAACGACCAGCGCATCCTTGACCTGCCGCACAGCGATCTGCGCCGCGCCCGCGCCGCCGCGCTGAGCATCATTCCGACTACCACCGGCGCCGCGAAGGCCGTCGGCCTCGTGCTGCCCCACCTGAAGGGTCGCCTGAACGGCATGGCGATGCGCGTGCCGACGCCAAACGTCTCGCTTGTCGACTTCGTCGTGCAGACGAAGAAGCCCGTGACGGTCGAAGAGGTGAACGCCGCGCTGAAGCGCGCTGCGGAGGGCCCGCTCAAGGGTATTCTCGCGTACAACGAACTTCCGCTCGTCTCGAAGGACTACAACGGCGACGCGCATTCGTCCACGGTCGATGGCCTGTCCACGATGATCATCGACGACATGGTGAAGGTCATCGCGTGGTACGACAACGAGTGGGGTTACTCGAACCGCGTGGTCGATCTCGCCTGCTACATCGCATCGAAGATGTGACGCTCGCGAAGCACGAGCCCGCGCCCATAGTGCCAACTGGCACTCTGGGCGCGGGTTTTTTCCTTACATTTGGCCTTTGGGACGGATCTCAGGTAGGAGGGGTTCCGAGGGGCCTGAACGAACTTGATATGAAGATGAAGGGCCCTCGAATTTGACGACGGCCTGCGCAGGCGCACCGTCACGATCCCTCGAATGCTCCCTGATTCGTACAAGGAGACGCCGGAAGGGCGGCGGCTCGTGCCGGATGGCGTCGCATATCTTCGCGTGCCAAGCTTTGCAGATCCCGCATACGAAGAGGCTGCTGTGGCGTGGGTGACGCGCGTGTCGAACGCAGACGCCCTCGTGGTGGACGTCCGGGGCAATACTGGAGGAGCGACGCCCACAAAGCTCCTTCGGGCCTTGATGGAGAGGCCGTGGCCGTGGTGGACGGAGTTCGCTGCTGATGTGGGCTTTCTGTGGCGAAGATCCGGGGGAGAGGGGGAGTTCTCCATTCGGCCGGACGGCAGCGGTGCCGTGTGGCGACCCGCTGTATGAGCAACCGGAGGAACCTGTGTTCCGAGGGCGATTGGCCGTTCTGGTGGATCGCGCGACCGCGTCTGCGGCTGAGGACTTCGTGATGCCGCTCCTCGTGACGAAATGCGCCATCGTGTTGGGAGAAACGACGTCCGGGTCGACCGGGCAACCCATCACCTGTCAGCGCGCCGGCTTCAGCATGGGCGTCGGCGCCATTCTCGAAAACGTTGGTCTGTGGCCCGATGTGTCTGTGGACGTGTCGCTCGAGGACCTGTCTTCGGGGCGCGATCCGGCATTGGAGCTAGCCCTCGAACTTCTTGCGAGCGACGATTGAGGATCTGGTGAGGAGGACGACGTTGAAGTTCGTATCGTGGAACGTGAATGGGCTTCGCGCCTGCGTGAACAAGGGCGCATTTCTTCCGTATTTCGAGTCCGTCGATGCCGACGTGTTTTGCGTGCAGGAGACGAAGCTGCAGGCGGGACAGATCCAGCTTCCCATCGGCGAGGCATACCAGCAATTCTGGAACTATGCAGAGCGAAAGGGCTACTCCGGCACGGCCGTGTTCACGCGCATGCCGCCGCTCGACGTTCGCTACGGGTTCGGCAACGGCGTCGATCCGGAGGGCCGGATCATCACGCTCGAATTCCCGTCGTTTTACGTGGTGACGGTGTACACGCCAAACGCGAAGCGGGACCTGTCGCGCCTGCCGTATCGCCTGGAATGGGAAGACGCGTTTCGCGCGTATCTCTGTGCGCTGGACCGAGAGAAACCCGTTATCGCGTGCGGGGATCTCAACGTGGCGCATCAGGAGATCGACATCAAAAACGCGAAATCAAATCGCGGCAACTCGGGATTCACCGACGAAGAACGGGCCAAGATGACCGAACTTCTCGACGCAGGGTTTGTCGACACCTTTCGCGCGCTGTATCCGGACGTGACGGACAAATACACGTGGTGGTCGAACATGCCACGTGTGAGGGAGCGGAACATCGGATGGCGGATCGACTATTTCCTGGTCAGCGAGAGGCTGCGGGATTGCATCCTCGACGCTCGCATCGACGATCACGTCCTCGGGAGCGATCACTGCCCGGTCGTGTTGGAGATGGCGCTTGAGGCGTGGAAGGATTCGGGTAAGTAAGCTGGTGTGCAAGATCGCCCATCAAAGATCAAAAGATTGCTCGCTGCGCACGATATCTGCCCTCGTTACAATCGAGATGTACGTACAAGGAGGGGAGTGAGGGTGGAGGAGATCCTGCGAGTGGAAGGCGTATCGAAACAGTTCCCTGGCGTGAAAGCACTCGACGGTGCCCGATTCGACTTGCGCAAAGGCGAAGTCCATGTGCTCTTGGGCGAGAACGGCGCCGGGAAGTCCACGCTTATGAACATCATCGGGGGGGTGTATAGGCCGGATTCAGGGCAGATATGGCTCCGAGGAGAGCCCTACCGCCCACAGTCGGCTCTGGACGCATTGCGCGCGGGCGTCGCGGTCATCCACCAGGAACTTCAGCTGTGTCCCCAGCAGTCCGTCGCGGAGAATGTGTTCCTCGGTGATGAACAGTGCCGGGCTGGGTGGCTCCGCAAGCGACAGATGGAAGAGATGGCCGAACAGCTGCTGGCAGACCTCGGGCTTCGGATCGACCCCCGTGTCCCGGTGGGCCAGCTTGGGATTGCAGCTCAGCAACTCGTCGAGATCGCCAAAATGGTGCGCCGCAGTCCAGATATTCTCGTCATGGACGAACCCACCGCATCGCTCAGTGAGCGAGAGGTGGATCGCCTGTTTGAAATCATTGGTAGACTCAAACAAGGCGGGATGTCCATCATCTACATCTCGCATCGCTTGAATGAGATTCCACGCATTGGGGACCGTGTCACCATCATGCGAGACGGAAGAACCATCGACACGCTCGATGCAAAAGCGTCGGATCGGGACACGTGGATTCAACTGATGGTCGGGCGAGAAGTGCACCAAACGGAGTTCGAGACCGTGGAGCGAGGTGAACCGCTGCTTTCGGTGAAAGGGCTTACACGCCAGGGCGTGTTTCGCCATGTGACGTTTGATGTCCACCGAGGAGAGATTGTCGCACTCGCTGGTATGGTGGGCTCGGGCCGAACGGAGGTTTTGCGAGCCATCTTCGGCGTCGATCCCGTCGACGCGGGAGAGGTCTGGGTGCGCGGCCGCCGGACAAACATCCGTGGACCTGCGGACGCCATCCGCTTAGGAATTGGGTTTCTTCCAGAGGACCGAAAGGCTCAGGGACTCGTACTGGAGCATGCGATTGCACACAACGTGGCATTAGCGTCGTACCCACGCGTGAGTGGTCCCGTGTGGTATCGTGGTCGCCGTACGGAAGCGCTCGCAGACTTATACGGACAACGATTGCGAATCAAAATGTCGAGATCGTCCGAACGAGTTGCGACGCTTTCCGGTGGAAACCAGCAGAAGGTCATGCTCGCGCGATGGCTTGCCGCGGAAAGTGAGATCCTGATGATCGACGAACCGACACGGGGAGTGGACGTCGCGGCCAAATTTGAAATTTATCAGCTCCTTCATGAGCTGAGACGCAAGGGGCTCGCCATTCTCATGGTGTCGTCCGAATTGCCCGAGGTACTGACGCTTGCCGACCGCATCCTCGTCATGAGGGAGGGCGAGATCGTCGCGCATCTAACAAGGGAGGAAGCATCGGAGGAGGTGATTGCGCAATGGGCGATGGCGGGCTCTCGTCCGTAGAAACGAAGCCGTCAGAGGTTGCGCACAGTGCTGTTCCGCGGACGCGTTGGCTGAACGCCCGCCTCAACCAAACGGGCGCCCTTCTCGCGCTCATCCTTCTGGCGGGTGCATTGAGCCTTGCATCTCCCGCGTTCAGGACGTGGGGGAACATTCAAGACATCGTGATCCAGGCGAGCATCGTGGCAATCATGGCTGCAGGACAGACCTTCGTCATCGGAACTGGTGGGATTGACCTGTCGGTCGGTTCCATCGTAGGGCTTTCGGGCGTGATTTCTGCGCTCCTGATGAGCACGGACAAGGCCGTCGGGGGCATGGGCCATGGGGTGCTCATCGCAGTCCTTGCCGGACTGGGCGTCGGCGCCGTGGTGGGGTTGTTCAACGGTCTGGCGGTGGCCAAGCTTGGCATGGCGCCCTTCATCGTGACACTTGGAACCATGGAGATGGTTCGGGGGCTCGCGTACGTCCTGACGCAAGGCGAAACCATCGACGCGCTTCCTACATCGTTTGATAACTTGGCGACAAACACATTTCTTGGCGTTTCCGATCTCATTTGGATTACCATTGGAGTCTACGTGATCTCCTGGATTCTTCTGTCGCGCACGTTGTTCGGCAAATACACGCTGTCCATTGGTGGCAACGAGTTTGCCACGCGTCTCTCGGGTGTGCGCGTGGACCGCGTGCTCATCGGCGTCTATGTCCTCTCCGGCGTGCTCTCGGCGCTGGCCGGCATCTTGCTCGACACACGTTTGCAATCCGGAATCAGCACCAACGGCGACGGGTACGAACTCGACACCATCGCGGGCGTCGTGATTGGCGGCACGAGTTTGTCCGGCGGATCGGCCAGCATGTTCGGCAGTCTCGTGGGTGTGTTGATCATGTCCTGCGTTCGCGACGGGCTGACCCTCTTGAACGTGAACACGTACTGGAGCGACGTGGTGATGGGGCTCATCATCGTGCTCGCCGTGTTGACGGACATTCTTCGCAAGCGAATTGCGGTACAGCGCTGGTTTCGTCGAGCGGTGGTCGGCAGGCGAATACAGGGCGAGGTTCGCCAGGATTGAAACGATCTTGACGAGGGGGGAAGATCTCATGAAGAAGTGGGGAAAACGAGGCGGGAGCGCTCAAAATCGCATGAAGATCGGAAAATGGCTGGGGGCAGCGGTGGCTTGTTTAAGCGCGCTGGCGCTCGGACCTGGGAACGCTCAGGCTGCTAATTCGGGTCAGAAAACCATCGCCATTCTGCCACCCGGTATGACCAGTCCGTTTTACGTCCAGATTGTGCAAGGCGCTCGCAAGATAGCTCAGGAGTACGGATACAAGGTCATTGTGGAGGCGCCTCCGGCAGAGTCGGACTTCAACACACAGGTGAGTATGATGGAAAACCTTGTGTCTGAACACGTCTCGGCCATCGCAGTCTGTCCCATGGATGATAAGGCCATTGGCACCGCCATCCTGCAAGCGAACAAGGCGCACATCCCCGTTTTCATCTTCAACGGGCTCGCATCCACTGGAGCCGGAAATGTCACGGAGTATATCGGTTATAACCAGCGCGAGGCTGCACACAAGTTGGCTCAATTCACGGTTCAACTTCTGCACGGCCGTGGGAACATCATGATTCTCGACGGTATCCCGAGCTACTACAACACGGAGCGCGTAGGCGGATACAAGGAGATCATCAAGAAGTATCCGAATATACACATTGTGGAGGAGCAGCAAGCGGATTGGCTGCGCAGCGAGGGCTTGTCCATCACGATGCAAGCGCTTCAGGCTCATCCGAACATTCAATTGGTTTATGGTGCAAGTGACGAGATGGATATCGGCGCAGCCATTGCGGCGAGTCAGATGCACAAACACATTTACACGATTGGCATCGACGGCAACCCTGTGACATTGCAAGATATCCAGAGTGGACTGGTGACCGCGACCATCGGCACGTTCCCCTACGAAATGGGAGAGACCGTGGTCGAGCAGATGCACAAGTACTTCATGGGCCAGTCCATTCCGAAATTCCTGGAAACGCCTACGGTGTTGGTGACGAAGTCGAATCTACAGGCTTACGAGAGCGGAAAGCTGTGGACGACGCCGAAGGCTTCGCACGAAGAGGTCGAAATGTAAAGCGCACAGGTGCCGGGTGCGAGAAGCACCCGGCCACCTATCCAGGGGAGGGACTACACATGCGCATCCTGATTGCGGACGACGAGCCTATCGTGCGCAGAGGGTTGCGCGCGGTCTGCGAAAGTTCGGGATTCGCCACCGCCGTCTTCGAGGCTGCGGATGGTCACCGCGCATTGGAGATCCTGACTGAAGAATCTGTTGACCTGGCGTTTCTCGATGTGTGCATGCCCTTCCTCGGAGGGCTGGATGCGCTGGAACGAGTGCCTCCTGAGCGACGCCCTACGGTAAACGTGATTGTCAGTGGATACGGTGAATTTGAATACGCGCAGCGAGCAATTCGACTTGGCGTGATGGAATATCTTCTTAAGCCAGCTGGTGCCGCAGAAATCCGCGATGTGCTCAGTCGCTCGTTTGACCGGATTGCGAAAGTGGAGGCCGGGGTGAATCTCTCCCCAGCGGACGGCCAAGACGTGATCGCACAGGCCATTCGTTATATCGAGTCTCGCATTTCGGAACGGCTGCGCCTTCAGGACGTTGCGGCGGCCATCCACGTGTCCCCAACCTATCTGGCGGCTCTATTTAAAAAGAAGATGCAACTGACGTTTCTCGAATACGTGCACATGCGCAAGATCGAAGCCGCTGCGGCGCTTCTCCGCAAAGGGGTGCGTCTCGTAGATGCGGCTCACAGTGTAGGTTTTGAAGACGTGCGCCATTTTTGTGACATCTTCGAAAGGCACACGGGACTGCACCCAAAGGCTTATTTGCAAGGGGCTCTGGCCGCGCGTGACATGCCGAATGGATTGGTCGGTCGGGTGGAAGAAGGGGGATGACTGTGAACGCCATTCGCCGCCTGGGTCGGTCCCTGACTGCATGGATATTTCTTGTGACCTGGGTGCTCATGATGTCGTGTTTGGTCATCCTGGGCAGTTTCGTCATGCGCAAACTCCGCGCGATTTCGGACGAAGTGGGGCGCCGATCGCTGGTTTCGTTTGTCGTGCAGACCGCTGACTATCTGAATGAACAGTTCTTATCAGTGGAGAGGAATGCGCTCCACACGCTGGTCTCGGACCCTGTGATTCAGCGCGAGATCGACTTTCAGTCACCTCCGAAAGGTTACACACCCTTCACGATGTACACATATGTCAATCGGCTCCTGACGCAAGTTCAACGTAATCACGATGAACTCATCGATACAGTGATGTTACTTCTGGACAACGGCATGGAATTTGTAGACGCTGGCCACGAACTCGCACCCTATCGCCCGATCGATCAACCCTACCAATGGTTCGTCCAACATACCTTTTACAACACCACGCCCGTCTGGATTGGTGAACAACCTCCCGCAGAGTGGTTGTTTGACGATCACCGACCGCGCTTCTTCGTGTCGCAGTGGCTTCAGACGACACCTTCCGATGCAATTGTGGTCATCGGCGTCAAGCCAGAGTATGTTCGCACCGTGATGGAAAGTGTGAGCACAGGGCGTGACGCCGATCTCGCCGTGCTTGATGAACATGGTCGCTGGCTGTTTTTCGCAAGTAAAAAGTGCAGAGAAACGACACGGATTTGTGCATAGGCACTGCAGTACAGAAGATTACGACGACTTTGTCTCAGATAGTGCATGCTGCAGACGGTAGCTGTCGCCTGTGAAGGCCAGTACATGTGCGTGGTGCACGAGGCGATCCACTAAGGCGGCGGTCAGCCTGGCGTCCCCAAAGACAGTGTTCCACTGTCCGAACTCGAGGTTCGACGTCACAATCACGCTGCGTTGCTCGTAGCAGTCGGAGATCACGTGGAACAGCAGCTCAGCGCCATCTTTGTGAAAGGGCACGAAGCCCATTTCGTCCAGAATGAGCAGCTCCGCCTTTTGCAGTTCACTCAGGAACCGACGCAGCGTGCCGGCTTGGTACTTGTCCTGCAGCGTGGCCACCAAGTCGTGTACCCGGAAAACCGGACCTCATGACCTCGTCGACAAGCCTCCATTCCTAAGGCAATGGCCAAGTGGGTCTTCCCAGTGCCCACCTTCCCGAGCATGAGGACGTTCTCTTTTTCTCTCCAGAAACGCCAGGTCTGTCAGCAGTTCCTTACTGCAGTTCGGCGGAAACGTCACAGCCCGAAAGTCGTAGCCCTCCAGTGTCTTCACTTGTGGGAACCGGGCCTTTTTGAGCAGTCTGCGGATGCGGGATAGCTCCCGGCCCCGCAGCTCTGCTTCGAGCACTCGCAGCAGGTATTCGGTCCGGTCGTTGAAGGGAATGTCCTCATAGGCCTCCATCACGTAGCCCAGGTGCAGACTCTTGCACGCGTCCGCCAACGCCTGTTTCACGATCTGCTCACCCCCAGAATGGCGTCATACTGGCTCAGATCGGGCATGTGCCCGTGAATCTCTACCGGGGTGTGCGATTCCACCAACGGTTCAGGCCGAAACTCGGGGTGTTTCATGGCGTATAGCGTGTGCTCGAGGACAGCCTCCGGGCTGAAGTGCCCCGCCAACGTATCGAGCGCCGCGCCTATCTCGGCCATCTCGTGGCTCTCCAGCAGGCGACGAACGAGGGCGATACGGGCCTTTCTCAGCTCGGCATTCTCCACCCGTATGAAGGCGCGTACCGAAGGAGGCATGTATCTTGCCAGGTCCGAGTACATCACGGACCGAGGTTTCCTCCGGTATCCGTCGAATACGATGGTCCACTCAATCGTAATGGGCTTGTCCGCATAAGGCCGTGGAAGCTTCCCTAGGAGCCGGTACTCCCCGTCGCTCGACAAGACCTCGATTTCATCCCACTTCACTTTCAGCAGCACCGTCTCCAGCCCTCGGCACTGAGGCAACGGGTAGGTGGCTTTCTCGAACCGCAGTTCCCGGTACTTGTTCAGACGGGCAGCCTCCAGGCGGAACACCTCGAACGGCGTGGCCGGTAACGCGAGCAGTTTTGAACGCTCCTTTTCCCACAGGTCGGCAATACGCTCATGCTTGGCGTAATGCGGGCGTTCCATATCAGCCTCTGACTTACGGGCCAGATGCTCCTCCAGCTCGGTGTCGGTATCGCACACGGGAGGGGGGACGAGCCAATTCCGACGGCTGTATCCCACCTTGTTCTCCACATGCCCCTTCTCATGCCCGCTGTACGGGTTGCAGAACTCCGGCTGGAACCGGTAGTGGGCTGCGAACCGAAGGAACTGGTCGGTGAACGTCCGCCCGCCGTCCTTGTCAATGGAGACGACCGCCGCCGACAGATTGTCGAACCAGATCTTGCTCGGAACACCTCCTATCCGCCCGAAGATTCGTTTCATCGCCTCCAAAAAGCACTCAGTGTTCTCCGCACGCACCGGGAAGGCGAACGCAGCATTGCTAAACGGGAAGGACATCACAAGCACCTTCCGCTCGACCAACTGTCCAGCCTGTCCTACGTAAGCCGTTCCAAAGTCCACCTGTGCCTCGCCACCGGGGTGCTCCAGCCGCTCGTAGGATTCGGCACGCTCGAGCTTGAGTTCCTTGCGCCGCTGGGCCACGTACCGCTCGACGGTTCGACGCCCGCCCTCGAACCCGTGCTCCTCACACAGCCGGTCAAAGATTCGCTTGGCTGTGTACCGTTGCTTGCGGGGCAGCGCCTGCTCCTCCGTCAGCCATGTATCGATGATGTCAAGGTACGGGCCGAGAACGGGATGCCGTTTCCTGCGCCGCCGCAGGGGCTCATTCCAGTCGTCCTTGGTGGCGTATTTCTTGGCAGTACGCCAGTTGATTCCCAGGGACCTGGCAATTTCGGAAATCGAACAGTCCCCATTCTCGTAGAGAAACTTGATATACTGCTGCTGTGGCACTTTCAACATCCTCTCTCATCTCCCCAGGATTCCTAGACAAACCCTAGGGTAGAGTTGGAAGAGTGGTGTTGCAAGTGCCTATTCACTATCCGCAGGCACCGCACCAAGTCTGCACTTTTACGTTGCGGTGTTCTGCACTTTTATTATGCGCTATACACTGGCTTACTGGGCTTGCGCCGCCGCGGGCCTTGGCACAAACGCTGATGTCGGTCGTTGACCGCGCGGGACAGGATGAAGTCGTTTCAACTCCGTCTCAATCGCTCGTGGTCGCCGTCGCCTCCATCCCACTCAATGGTTGGAAGATTGTATCTTGGATTCCAGAGAGGACGCTGGCGGATGGTGCGACTTACAACCTGCGCGGCTGGATGTTTGCCGCCTTCGGCTGGGGATCTGGTGCATCATTGTTGGTGGCCTTTTTATTTTCTTGGATGGTCACGCGCCCTCTGCGCCGATTAACGGAAGCCATGTCCTCTGTCGAGCGAGGTGACCTGTCGGTTCGGCTTGACACCCGACTCGGCTGGTATGAATTCCAGGTGCTTGCACAAGGTTTTGATCGCCTGGTCGACGAGATCCACCGTTTGCTCGAACAGACGAAATGGCAAGAGGAAGAAAAGCGTCAACTCGAATTTGCCGCTCTCCAGGCGCAGATCAATCCGCACTTTTTGTACAACACACTCGATTCGATTTATTGGATGGCGTATGCTCGCGGAGAACACGACATTGAGCGACTCGTCTACGCATTGGGACGATTTCTGCGATTATCCTTGAGCGATCCCCGCGAATTTCTGACGCTAAGTGAGGAACTGGAGCATGTGCAGCGGTACGTAGAAATCCAAAACATTCGCTTTCAAGGACGACTCAAAATCGAATTAGACGCCGATCCGTCTGTCCTGCAGGTGCTCGTCCCTAAACTGACGCTGCAACCCTTGGTGGAAAACAGTATCCTTCATGGGTTCGCGGAGCGGGCCGAAGGGCGCATTTCCATCCGCGCGCACCGCACAGGCGAAGCGTATGTGGAGATCGAGGTTGAGGATGACGGACGACCAAAGCCCGTGACGGCGTGCGAGACCCGTAAGGAGGCATCGGGACTGGGTTTGAAGAACTTAATCCGCCGCCTCGAGTTGTACTTTGGGCCGGAATTTTCGTTTGATCTGCACACCACGGGCGAGGGGACGCGCGTTCAACTGCGTCTGCCCTGCCGGGAGACGCCAGACGAACGTCGGGACTGAGCACGTCGGGCGTACTTGACGAGAGGACCACGGGTCAGTGACGCGCTTCGTGTCTTGCTATGCGCCGTGTATACCGCTTGAAACGGCGCGCCGCCCGAGATCGAACTCGGTGCTCGGGCGGTGTGGATGTTGGGCATGCCATAGGTCTGCCGCGTCTTGATCAGCGGTTCGTACGTGTAACTTACCCCCGCACAATCGTCTGCTCTCGGCTCGGTCCGACACTCACGTACTGGATGGGCACGCCGACCTGCTGTTCAATCAAAGTCACGTATCTTTGCGCGGCCTCGGGAAGGTCTTCAAACGCCCGGCATTCGCTGATATTTTCCTGCCAACCGGGAAGCGATTCGTAGATCGGTTTGACTCGCTCCATGTCATACGCGGCGGGCGGCCATTCGAGGCGCTGGCCGTCCAGCTCGTAAGCGACGGCGACGCGGATCTCGTCCAACCCGGAGAGGACGTCCAGCTTCATGAGCGCAAGTTCCGTGTACCCGTTAATCCACGCGCCATAGCGCAGAGCCGGGAGATCGAGCCAGCCACAGCCGCGCGGCCGCCCCGTGGTGGCGCCGTATTCGTGGCCGCGATGGCGCAGGAAGGCGCCGAACTCATCGTGGAGCTCCGTCGGAAACGGGCCTTCGCCGACGGCGGTGGTGTACGCCTTGGTGATGCCCGTGATGCGCTCGATTTTGGTGGGGGGCACGCCGGCTCCGCTGCACACGGCCCCCGCGATGGGGTTGGACGACGTCACGAATGGGTACACGCCCCAATCGAGATCGCGCATGATGCCGAGCTGCCCTTCGAAGAGCACGTGCTTGTTCGTCTGGGCGGCCTCGTAGAGGAGCGGCGTCGTATCCGTGATGTATGGCAGAAGCGCATCGCGCGCCGCGGCGATGGGCTCCCACACGTCCTCCCACGTGCCATAGCGCTCGAGGTCCGGCAGTCGCCGGCATTTGGCCTCGAAGGCCGAGCGCACGCGCTCCTTCAGGCGGTCGAGATGGCGCATTTCGCCCATTTGAATGCCAAATCGCCCCACTTTGTCCTGGTAGGCGGGGCCAATTCCCTGAAGGGTCGTGCCGACTTTCCTCGATCTCGCCTCTTCTTCCCACATGTCCTGCCAAATGTGATACGGCAGCACCATGTGCGCTCGGTCCGAGATGACAAGCCGTCTCGTGTCAATCCCGGCTTCTGCGAGCGCGGTCAACTCCTCCACCAGTTTGGGCGGGTTCACGACGACGCCGGCGCCGAGCACGCAGAGCGTGTGCGGGTGGAAGATCCCTGACGGGACGAGGTGAAGCGCAAACTTCCCAAACGAATTCACGATGGTGTGACCTGCGTTGCCGCCTCCCTGGTAGCGGACGACGATGTCCGCCTCCTCCGCCAGGTAATCGACCATTTTCCCTTGCCTTCGTCGCCATACTGAGCGCCTACAACCGCATGAAACACCGCGCGTTCCCTCCTCTAAACACAACATCAGTGTACGCTCCACCTTTCCATGTGTAAAATGAATGATATGTATCATTTTCATGCTTAACCTGTATGGAGTGATCGTGATGTTTGAGGCGCTCCGAGCACTGGTCACCGTGGTCTCCCTCGGAAGCGTGTCCGAGGCGGCTCGGGCACTTCACGTGACGCAGCCGACGGTGACGAGGCAAATTCAACAACTGGAACGCCACTTCGGACAGGCGCTTTTTGACCGGAGTGGAAAACGACTCGCACTGACGTCCGCCGGCGAGCGGGTGCACGCGTATGCACTTGAAGTGCTGCGCAAGCAGGAGGAGTTGGCGGAGTCGCTTCTCGAGATGTCGAATCCGGAGGCGGGCCTGGTGCGCATCGGAGCGGGGCTCTCCCCCACGCTGTACCGCCTGCCTACCCTTGTGGCTCGGTACGCGTCCATGCGCCCGCGCGTGAGGTTTCAAGTGGTGACGGGATCGTCCAAAGTGACGCTCGAGCGCCTCGCCTCGCGCACGGTCGATCTCGCCATTGTGACGACGCCACCGGAAGACGAGTCGGGTGTGGAGCAAATTGCGCTCTGGCGGGACGAACTCGTGGCTGTGGCGCCTTCCTATCACGCGCTCGCGGGAAAACGCGCCTCCATGGCGGAGTTGGCGCAGTATCCGCTGGTGGTCATGCACGGCGAGTCGGGGCTTCGTCGGCAGATTGACGATCTCCTGCATCGCGCCGGGGTGGAACGACCCGCTCCGCCGGTAATGGAAACTGACAGCCTCGAAGCGATGAATCGATTCGTGCAGGCGGGACTCGGTCTCGCCGTGGTACCTTGGCCGGCGGTAGCGGACGACGTGACACAAGGCCGGTTGAAACTCGTCCATATCGTCGGCTGCGATCTCGGCCGACGCACCGTGACACTGGTCTGGCGCAGGGAATCTCACATTCCGGCGGCTGCGCGCGCATTCATCGAGTGGCTCGCGTCGGTGGGAGCGGCCGCGTCCGAATTGCGGTAAGATGAGGGCGGTGATCGAGCGATGCGGGTACTGATTGTCGAGGATGAGCCCGGTCTCGTGGAATTTCTGCGCTTGGAACTCGAATTGTCTGGCGTCGAGGTGGACGTCGCGATGGACGCGGAAACCGCTCTGGAGCGGGCGAGATCGGAGTCCTACGATTTGTTGGTCATCGACATCGTCCTGCCGGGCATGAGCGGGGTCGATCTGTGTCGCGAGGTGCGCAGGTTTTCGAATGTCCCCATCATGATGCTCACGGCGCGTGGCGCAGTGGCGGACCGCGTTGGCGGGCTTGACGCGGGTGCAGACGACTACCTGGTCAAACCGTTCGCCATCGAGGAACTGTGGGCGCGCATGCGGGCCATCAGGCGGCGGTATGAAGCGAACGGGGCTCCTTTTCGCTTTGGGGAAGCAACGGTGCACCTCGATGCGCACCGCGTGATGTATCAGGGGCAAGAGGTCGATCTCACTGCGCGCGAGTATGACCTATTGCTGTACCTGCTGCGCAACGTGAATCGGACATGTTCCCGTCAGGAGTTGCTCGAGCGCGTGTGGGGATTTCAGGCGCCTGGGGATACGAACGTGGTGGACGTGTATATCGGCTATCTTCGTCAGAAGTTGGACCCCGAGCGGCGATACATCAAGACGGTGCGCGGGCAGGGTTATCGGCTCGAGGTCGAGGAGACATGAGGTGGTCGAGACGTGCGCAGCGGCGGAGCATCGAAGGCACGCTGCTCATCTGGAGCACCGTATGGTGCGCGGTGGTTCTGTGTTTGTTCACTGCAGTGTTTATGGTCTCCTACGCGGCCACGAGCATGGTGGGCCAAAAACGCGTCATGGAGCTCGAGATGGCCACGCTACTCGGCCAGGGCGCAGACCGTTTGGCCGAAGAGACCGTGACCACCACGTGGGATCGGTATGCGGCCGCGACCGATTCGGTCATTCGCCTCACCGACGCCGACGGCAATGTGTTGTTCCAGATCATGGGCCCTGTATTCACGGGGACGGTGGTGGACGAGATTGCATCGCGGGTGCCGATGCCAGCGCAGGGGCCTGACTTCGCGAAGCCGCACTGGAGTTACCCGTATGCGTGGAGGGACCAAAATGGATATCATCGGGTGCTGGCGCTTACGGAGGGCGTGCGGTTCGAAAACGGGGGATACGGGCAATTGTCGATTTTCACCTTGCTCGATCCCATCCGCCAGGCGGCGCTCCACATGCTCGCGGTGTTCGTGGTGCTGGATGCGGCCGTCATCGCGCTATTCGCCGTGGGCATGCGCGTGCTCATCGAGCGGGGATTTCGCCCGCTTGCGCGCTTGATGGCGGGCATCCAACAGGTGGAGTGGCGCAAGGCCGGCAGGCTTTCGTTTTCGGATTTGCCGCCGGAACTCATGTCTCTTCAGGAGTCGGTCAATCAGATGCTGGATCGGATCGATGTGGCGATGGACGATCAGCGCCGCTTCGTGGCAGATGCGTCCCATGAGCTGCGCACGCCGCTTACCATCATCGCGGGCCACGCCAATCTTCTTAGGCGATGGGGGCGAGACAACCCGCACGTCTGGGAACCCGCGGTGCGGAACATCGTGCTCGAGGTGGGGCGTCTGCAGCGGCTTGTGGATGAACTTCTCGCCCTCTCGAACCTGGATCAGTTGGATGAACTGCCAGTCGGCGGCGGGATGGGACAGGCCGAGATGGATGAGATGTTTGCGCGCCTACGCGACGACGCGCTCCTGCTGCGCCCGGACTTAGAGATTGAGGTGAGCGTGCACCTGACCCGCGGCGGGCGGGTGGCGATTCAGCCGGATCGGCTGCGGCAGGTGCTGGTGGGGCTCGTGGACAATGCGATGCGCCATACGCCGCAGGGCGGCTGGATTCGGCTCATGGCGCGCGAGGAGTCCACCACGGCGCGCATCACGGTGTCAGACAACGGAGAGGGCATTCCGGAGGACGTGTTGCCGCATGTCTTTGAGCGGTTTTACCGGGGAGAGGCCGCGCGCCGCGAGGGGCAAGGCGCTGGGCTTGGGCTCGCCATTTCCAAGCAGGTGGTTGAGCGGTACAGGGGACAGATTTACGTTCGCAGCGCCGTAGGCAAGGGCACGACCGTCGTGATTGTGCTGCCACTCGTCGGCCAGGGGCGCGTTTCGGGAGGATGAGGATGATGACATCGTGGGATTCGCTGTGGCCCAGGGAAGTGGAGTTGTCAATCGAGGAGGTGTCCGTCTCTCCTCTCGACAACATCCTGCAAGATGACAAATTCGGCCACCAGGTGGCGCACCGAGAAAGGTTGCCTGTTGTCCGTGTGTGGCGCCATCTGCCCGTGAAGGGGCTCGTCGTCAGTCGCCGCGACGTGGCCGGTCCGGCCGGCCAGGCGGCCATGGCGCGCATGGCGGCGGAAGGGTGGCCGCTCTTCGTTCGCTCCACGGGCGGGACCGCTGTGCCGCACGGCGAAGGGATGCTGAATTTGTCCCTCATCTTTCCGCGTCAGGCCGAGGGCGCGACCACGGACAGGTACTATCGCATGATTTGTCAGCCGCTCGTCGAGTGGCTGCAGGCACTCGGGCTGGCTGCCGAGATGACCGACGTCCCTGGGGCCTATTGCGACGGCAACTACAACGTCGCAGTAGGCGGGCGCAAGGTCGTGGGCACGGCGCAGTCGTGGCGCGGGGGGCTGGCAGGCGTGGCGTCTCGCCATCCTGGCTACGTCCTCGCGCACGGCTGCATCAGCATCTCTCCCGATCTCGACGCGGCCATCGCCGCCATTCAGCGCTTCTATTCCTACGCCGGGCGCGAAGACGTGCGCGTCGAGCGAGACAAGGCCACGACCTTGGCCGAGGCGGCGCAAGTGGCGTGGACGAGCGGCGAGGCGAAGGCTTCGTTGGTGGAATTCCTCCTCAACCGCCTGCCTGAGGTCGGCGTCACGCCTCGCCTTTCGCCATGACGTCGCCCGCGTCTGATTCGGGGCCCCGCTTTGGCGAAAGGGGCAGTTCTACGCGGACCGTCGTGCCTTTGCCTATGCCTTCGCTCGCGATGGAGATGCGACCTCCGTGCGCTTCCACAATCCACTTGGCGATGGAGAGCCCTAGTCCCGTCCCCTTGGCCTCCCCGTGGCGCGATCTCGCCGTGTCCACGGTGTAAAACCGGTCGAAGACCCGCTCCAGGTGCTCCTTGGCGATGCCGATACCCGTGTCGCGGACCGAGAGAATCGCCTGATTCCGGTTGCGACTTGCGGTAATCTTGACCTTGCCGCCCGCGTCGGTGAATTTTATCGCGTTGTCGATGAGGATCACCAGAAGCTGATGGAGCCGGTCGCGATCGCCCAAGACGACGAGCGGTTCTTCCGCACGCACGGTGAGTTCGATGCCGCGCATCTCCGCGATGGTCTCGTACAGATCGTGGATGCGCTCGAGCAGGTCGTTGAGCGCGACCGGCCGGCGCTCCACCGGCATGCGCTCGGAGTCCGACCGCGCGAGCGTCAGCAGGTCCTGCACGAGTTTCGCGAGCCTGCGCGCCTCGCCGTGGGCGTTGTTCAGCCACTCCAGGTTTTCCTCGACGGTTTGGTCCGTGTGTTCCATGACGATGCCGAGGTTGGACTGGATGACCGCGAGCGGCGTCCTAAGCTCGTGCGAGGCGTCCGCGACGAATTCGAGTTGGCGCTGAAACGCCCGGCGGATGGGCTGGAGCATCCGCTCCGACAAAATGAAGCCGACGAGCGTCGCCCCGCAGATGCCAAACAGCCCCACGATGATGATGACGGAGCGCAGGTCGCTCATGGCGCGCACCGTCTGGGTGTCGTCGAGCACCGTGGCGACGTACGTTGGCGCGCCGGAGCCCGCTCCGACGGGCAGCTCAAAGACGCGGTAGTGCTCGCCCTCATAGGTGAAATTGAAGAACGTGGGCCGATCCACGGCTCGGTTCAGGCGATTTTCCAGCGCGCTTGCAAGGTCCGGGTCCGCGATAGACGTGTAGACGCCGTTGTCTGCGAGGACGAAGTTGATCTCCGGAGACCCGGTGGAGGCGAAGCTCGGGATGCCTGTCAAGACAGCTGTATTGGCTACGCGGTAGGCCGCCTGGCGGAGGTTGAAATCGATGCTTCGCATCACGAATCCCCGGATGATCCCGTAGAGCGCGAGCGACGTGATGCTGTACAGGATCACCAACAGGATGACGGTCAACAGCGTCAGCCGGAGGCTCAGTCGCTTAAACAAGCCGCACGTCCCTTCTCACGCCTTGCGGCCCGCCGACGGGTCCGGGTGAAATATGTATCCCACGCTCCGCACGGTGGTGATGTACGACGGCAAGTCGGGCTCGTCGATTTTTTCCGCAAGAAGTGCACGTAGTTTTCCACCGCGTTGCCAATCACGTCGGCATCGGGTCCCCAGACGCGATCGAGAATGACCTCTTTGGACAACACCTTGTTGGGGTTGCGCATGAACAGTTCAAGCAGCTGGAATTCCTTGGGGGTCAGCGCCAGGGGTTCCCCGTTGCGCGTCACGGTTCGAGTGTTAAGATCGAGTCGAAACGGGCCCGCCTCGATGGCGTCGCCGCCCGCAATCTGGCCGGTGCGTCGCGAGAGGGCCCGCACGCGCGCCAAAAGCTCCTTGTTGTCGAACGGCTTGACGAGGTAATCGTCAGCGCCGGCGTCGAGGCCCGTCACGCGGTCTTCGACGGTGTCCTTGGCTGTGAGCAGCAGTACGGGCGTTTGAAGGCCCGCCTTGCGCATGGCGCGCAGAATGTCGAGACCGCTTATCTTCGGCAGCATGATGTCGAGGATGGCGATGTCGTAGCTGTCGGTCAGGGCGAGATCGCAGCCGGTTTCGCCGTCGTGGGCGACGTCGACGGCGTATCGGTGTTCCTTGAGAAGTTGTTTGAGTGCGGACGCGAGCCGCACCTCGTCTTCGACGAGCAAGATGCGCATCGGATAACCTCCCGCATGGTTCCGTACGTCGGACTGGACCGCTTTTATTGTACACTGTAGGATTGAACGCCGCTTGAATGGCGGAATGCAACCCTGCGGCGGGATCGGGGGATGTCCGAATGTTTGCGCTTTCGTAAGATTTCTTGCCGCATTCGCCGCGCGAAAAGGTGTCGCGGAGGCTAAGAGAATTCTTACTTTCCTACGAAAGTCGGAGAAAGCAGCGAAAGTTCGCGATTCTCGTCGCAACCCGATGGAAAAACGTGAGGTACGTGCCTGTCGCGCTCCTTTACACCGGGGATGGCCGTCGATACAATTTGCGCTATACTAGGCACGGTGCGTGCAGGGTACCGACGATTTCGGACGCGCGATGAGATTGGAATGCACTCATGTGACGTTGTCATACAGGTTCCGAAATCGAACACCGATTCGACATTCTTCGACAGATGGGAGGGGCAAGACGTGGCCGAACCGCTCCTCGCGATTCGCGACTTGAAGACGTACTTCGTGAGCAAGCAGGCGACCGTGAAGGCGGTCGACGGGATCGACATCGACGTCAACCGGGGACAGGTCGTCTGCATCGTGGGCGAGTCGGGCTGCGGCAAGAGCATGACGTCGCTGTCCATCATGCGGCTCGTGCCCCGGCCGTACGGGAAGATTGTCGGCGGTCAGATTCTGTTTGACGGCCGAGATCTCCTGCAGCTGAGCGACCGCGAAATGGCGGATTTGCGCGGCAGCGAGATCGCAATGATCTTCCAGGAGCCGATGACGGCGCTCAACCCCGTGCTGAGCATTGGCACGCAAATTTCGGAAGTTTTGGTTCGCCACCGCGGCGTGCCGAAGCGAGAGGCGCTGGATCGCGCCGTGGAGATGCTCAAGTTCGTGGGCGTCCCGCGCGCCGAGCAGATTGTGCGCGAGTATCCGCATCAGCTCTCGGGCGGCATGCGTCAGCGCGTGATGATCGCCATGGCGATGATTTGCGAGCCGAAACTGCTCATCGCGGACGAGCCCACCACCGCGCTCGACGTGACCATCCAGGCCCAGGTGCTCGATCTCATGAAGAAGATGCGGCGCGAGACGAACACCTCCATCATCCTCATCACGCACGACCTCGGCGTCGTGGCCGACATGGCCGATCACGTCGTGGTGATGTACGCTGGGCAGGTGGTCGAGTCCGTCGACGCAGACACGCTCTTCTCGGAGCCCAAGCACCCTTACACCCGAGCGCTGATGGAGTCCATCCCGTCGCTCGAAGAGGACAAGGATGTGCTCTACTCCATCCCGGGCACGGTGCCGAGCGCGGCGAACTTCCCGAAGGGCTGCCGATTCGCTGAGCGTTGCCCCATCGCGAAGCCGTCCTGCTTCGAGAAGATGCCTGAGTTGCGCGAAGTGGCCCCGGGTCACTTGGTTCGCTGCGATCTCGTGTGAGGGAAAGGAGGGAGCGCATGAGCGAGTACGTGCTCGAAGTCCAGGATTTGAAGAAGTACTTTCCGATCAAGTCCGGCATCCTGAAGCGGACAGTTGGCTACGTGCGCGCCGTGGACGGCGTCTCGTTTCAGGTAAAGCCAGGTGAGACGCTCGGCATCGTCGGCGAGTCGGGTTGCGGCAAATCGACGACGGGCCGCATGATCATGCGGCTAACGACGCCGACCTCCGGAAAGATCATCCTGGACGGACAAGACATCACTCACGCCAAGGGCGCGGAACTCCGGGCCAGCCGGCGCAAATCGCAGATGGTGTTTCAGGATCCGTATGCCTCGTTGAACCCGCGCATGTCAGTCGGCGAGAGCATCGCGGAGCCGCTCATCGTGAACAAGGTGCTGTCGAAGTCCGAGGCGTTTGAGCGGGCGGGAGAACTGCTCCAGACCGTCGGCTTGCGTGCGAGCGACATCAACCGCTACCCGCACGAGTTTTCCGGCGGTCAGCGGCAGCGCATCGGCATCGCGCGAGCACTCGCGCTGAATCCGAAGCTTATCGTCGCGGACGAGGCCGTCTCAGCTCTCGACGTGTCCATCCAATCGCAGATCCTGAATCTGCTGATGGACCTGAAACACCAGTTCAACCTGTCGTATTTGTTCATCTCGCACAACTTGGCGGTTGTCCGGCACATCAGCGATCGCGTCGGCGTGATGTACCTAGGACACCTGGTCGAGATCGGCCCGAAGCACTCGCTGTATCAGGATCCGCTGCATCCGTACACGCAGGCGCTTCTCTCGGCCGCGCCGGAGCCCAGGCGCACGAAGCGGCGCGAGCGGATCATCTTGCAGGGCGACGTGCCGAGCCCGGCAAATCCGCCGTCCGGATGCCCGTTCCACACACGCTGTCCGCGGGTGATGGACGTGTGTCGTCAGACGATGCCCAAGCCAGTCCAGGTGCATCCAGACCACTGGGTCGCGTGCCACCTCCACGGGTGAGCGCAGGTTTTGCGTGTGCATGAACTTCTCTCGGTTTCGAGACCCTAGTCACAGGGTTCGTCGAAGGGGGAAGTGACATGAAACGGAAAGCACAGCTGCTCTCGGGCGGGTTGGCAGCGACGGTGGCGCTCGGCGCTGTCGTAGGCTGTGGCGGCGGGAGCCCGCAAAACGCGGCAGGGACTGGAGGAACCGGCGTGCAAAAGGGCGGCACCTTGATTTACGCCTTGCCGCCCGCGACCAACATCACCTGGTACTTGCCCATTACGAATGCGGGCAATGCGAGCCTGTACAACGCCCAGTTGTATACGCAACTGTATCCCGGCGTGATCTATATCGACCATCGGTACCAGATCGATTACGCCAACAGTTTCGCCCAGAACATCACGTACAATCAGGCGGGCACGGTGTATACCATCTCGCTGAAGAAGAACTGGAAGTGGTCGGACGGCCACCCAGTGACCGCGGATGACGTCGTCTGGGACTATGAGCTCATCAAGGCGACCGACGCGAAGGACGCGCCTCCGCCGTGGCCGAATTACAACGCGGGCGCAGGCGGCGTGCCGGATAACGTCCAGAGCGTCGTGGCGAAGGATCCGTACACGGTCGTGATCACGCTGAAGAAGCCAGTGAACCAGCAGTGGTTCATCTACAACGGCATCGGGCAACTGACCGCTTTGCCGAAGCATGCTTGGAATAAGTACCCAAACGACATCCGGCAGGAGATCATCTACCTGGCAAAACAAGCGACGAACCCAGCGTTCTTCACGGTGGTCGACGGGCCGTTCAAGCTGCAGAGCGCAAAGAGCAGTCAGTCGTGGACGCTCGTGCCCAACCCGTTGTTCGGCGGGCACAAGAGCACGCTCGACAAGCTGATTTTCCAGTATGAAGCGACCAACGATGCGGAGTTCGCGGCGCTCAAAACCGGAGCGGTGAACCTGGGTTATCTCGACCTTTCGCAGTACGCATCGCGTCAGTCGCTCACGTCGTCGGGTTACACCATCATGCCGGCGTACAACTTTGGGTACAACTTCATCGAGCTCAACCAGCAAAAGGGTTCGCCCATGTACGCGGCGTTCAGCGATGTGAAGGTGAGACAGGCGCTCGAGTACGCGATTGACCAGAACGCTATCAACAAGGACATCTATCACGGCTTTGCGCCGCCGCAGTACGGGCCGATCCCGACGACGCCGAAGACCATCTTCTTCGATCCGAATCTCGCGAAGCCGCTCTTTCCGTTCAACCTGGCGAAAGCGCGTCAGTTGCTGGAGTCGGACGGCTGGAAGATGCAAAACGGCGTGATGACCAAAAACGGATTGCAGCTCAAGTTCCAGGTCATCTATCCGAGTGGCACGCAGTCGACAACGCAGATGATGGAGCTCATTCAGCAGGATTGGAAGCAAATCGGCGTGCAGATTTCGCTGAAGCCGATGCCGCTGTCCGAGATCTTCGGGATCATTCAGGACACGTCCAATCCCGGCAAGTGGGCGGCTGCAGCAGGCACCGGCATCACCTATGGCGGATCGTATCCGTCCGGTGAGCAGCTGTTTGAGCCCGGCGGGCTTGACGGCTTCGGCTATGACGATCCCGTGCTCGATAAGCTCATCGCTGCGACGACATCGCCGGCGCCATCGCAGCAGGCTTCGCTGAAGGCGTTCTTCGCGTACGAGGAGTACTGCGCGAAGCAGGTGCCCGTCCTTTGGACCAACGGCGTTGCGAGCCTCATTGCCGTCGCGCCGAACGTGCACAACGCGACCGAGCAGTACCTGAATCCGACAACCGGTTATCCACTATTTAACTATATCTGGATGTCCAAGTGATGTACAACACGGGGCGGCTGGGAACGCCAGTCGCCCGGCAGAAGGGAGGGAAAGGCGTGGTCACAGAGACGCAAGTGGCAAATTCCGCAGGCGAGCCGCGCGTACAGGCCACCAAGTGGCGCACTTGGAAGCGGTTCTGGCGGTATCCGCTGAGTTCGATTGGCGTGATCGGCATGGTGCTCCTGTTTGCCTTTTGCTTCGTGGGGCCGATGCTCTACCACGTCAGTCCGACGCAGGGGGATTTCACCGCACTGCTCCAACCGCCGAGTGCCAAGCATCCGCTGGGCACCGACGACGCGGGTCACGACGTGCTCGCGCGCATGATGGTGGGTGGTCAGGCGTCGCTCGAAGTCGGCTTCTTGTCGGCGTTTGTGGCAATGGCGTTCGGAACGTTCTACGGCATGGTGAGCGCGCTCGCGGGTGGATGGGTGGACATCATCCTCATGCGTATCGTGGACATCTTGCTGTCCATTCCGAGCATCTTCATCCTGCTGTTCCTGAACGCGACGTTCAAGCCGAACGTAGGTCTCATGATCTTCGTGCTCGCTGCGACAAGCTGGCTCGGCGTGAGCCGTATCGTCCGCGGCGAAGTGTTGAAGATCAAGAACGAGACTTACGTCGAGGCAGCTCTCTTGGCGGGCGTCAGAACGTGGCGGCTCATGACGAAGTATCTGGTTCCGAACTTTATCGGAACCGTGTTGGTGACCACGACCTTCGCAGTCGCAGACTCCATTCTCTCGATTGCAGGTCTGTCATTCCTGGGGCTCGGGTTGCCGCCCCCGGCGCCGAACTGGGGTGCCGATCTATCAGCTGCGATGAATTACATCTTCCAGAACGCGTGGTGGCTCATCTATCCGCCAGGCATTCTGATTCTGTGCTCGCAGCTGTTCGTGAACTTCATCGGGGATGGCCTGCGCCATGCGCTGGAAACGCGCACTGACTGATGGCGCAAGTCGATCACGGAAGTGGGGTGAGCCCGAATGCTGAGCTACATTGTGCGCCGCATCCTGCAGGCCATTCCGTCGCTCATTGGAATTTCCATTATTACGTTCATCCTGCTCCATATTGTCCCGGGGAACCCGGTCCGCATTCTGCTCGGCCAGCATTACACGCCGCAGCGGGCCGCGGCCCTGGCGCAGTCGCTCGGCCTGAACAAGCCGCTTTACATGCAGTATCTGATCTGGTTGTGGAACATCCTCCACGGCAACCTCGGATACTCGTATAACTACACGGAGCCGGTGACGTACCTCATCGCACATGCGCTGCCGAACACGCTGTCGCTCGTCCTGATTGCGACCATCTTCGCGCAGTTGTTCGCGATGCTCATCGGCACGGTGCAGGCGTATTTCGAAAACACCATCGCCGATCACATTATCACCGTGCTGAACTACTTCTTCTACTCGATGCCGTCGTTCTGGTTGGGCATTCTGATGGTGATGTTCTTCTCCATCCAGTTGCACTGGTTTCCGTCCGGCGGCGTGGTGAACCCGCAGGATCCGAATCCGGGCTTCTGGGATTGGCTGCATCACCTGATCCTGCCCGCCGCGACCTTGACACTGGTCACGCTGGCTGGTTACTCGCGCTACATGCGCTCATCCGTGCGCGAAACGCTGCTCATGGACTACGTCCGCACGGCGCGAGCGAAAGGCTTGCGTGAGTCGCAGGTGCTGTGGCGTCACGTGCTCAGGAATTCGATTCTGCCGCAAATTACGCTTTTTGGCCTGTCGTTCCCGGCGCTTTTCGCAGGCGCCCTGTTCATCGAAGAGATCTTTAACTATCCAGGCATGGGCCTCCTTTATTGGAATGCCGTAGGAACACTGGATTATCCTGTTTTGCTGGGCGTGACGATGTTCCTCGGTGCGCTGACCATTATCGGCAACCTGCTGGCGGACATCCTGTACAGCTTGGTTGATCCGCGGATTAGCCTCGAATCGATGTCGTGAGAGAAACCGTATGTGGGTCTGCTCGACGAAGTCGAGCGGACCCACCGTTGTTTTGGCTTTGGACAATCCTCTGACACAGCCTTGCGCAAGATTCTGGCGGTTCGGACCTAAAGTCTCCCATCCTTCCATCGATTAAGAATTTTTTTAATTAGACATGCGTGATTGATAGAAAACAGATGTGAAGCCTTGATCTGACGGGTAAAATGTCGCCTCAGGTAATCGGACTGCTTGTTTGGAATGCGCTTTACACACAGCCGCCAGACTCGTATGCTAAGACTCATAAAAGAAGTCTGCCAATTCAAAGGGTTCGTGCCGAGGAACTTCAAACAGGTTCCCTCGCGACGGACGAAACAGAAGGGGGTTCACATGTAATGAAAAAACGAGTCAGGCAAGCAGGAGGCGTGACCGCCGCATCGGTGGTCCTGTCGGCTGGGCTCATCGCAGGTTGTGGGACGAATGCGGTTCCATCATCAAAACCCGTATCAACTCCTACACCGTCTGCGGCGTCGGTCCAGCCGGTCCAGAAGGGGGGGACTCTGGTCGTCGCGCTGGCCCCGTCGACGAACATCAACTGGTATCTACCTCTAACGAATTCCGCCAACGCGAGCATTTACAACGCGGCGCTGCAAATTTTACTCTATCCCGGTGTCCTCTATATTGGCAGTAACTATGCGATCGACTGGAATGATAGCTTCGCGAGCAGCATCGACTACAACGCCACCGGTACCGTGTATACCATTCATCTAAAGAAGAACTGGGTGTGGTCTGATGGAAAGCCTGTGACCGCGCAAGACGTGGTCTGGGATTACAACCTGATCAAAGCAACCGACGAGTCAAACGTGCCACCCTGGCCGAACTACAATGCAGGTTCGGGCGACGTGCCAAGCAACGTTAAGAGTGTGGTAGCACTCGACAACTACACGGTGCAGATCACGCTTAAGAAGCCCGTGAACCAGCAGTGGTTCATCTACAACGGCATCGGTCAGCTTACGGCTTTGCCCGAGCATGCATGGAACAAGTACCCCAACAACATGGCGCAGGAGATTGCCTACCTTGGCAAAGAGGCCACCAATCCGAGCTTCTTCACCGTGGTGGATGGGCCCTTCAAGCTCGTGAGTGCGAAGCAGAGCCAGGCGTGGGTGCTTGTTCCTAACCCCACGTTCGCTGGCCACAAGAGCACGCTGAATAAGCTGGTCTTCCAATACGAGGGCTCGGCTGATTCTGAATTCGCAGCGCTTCGCAGCGGCTCGGTCAATCTCGGCTATCTCGATCCATCGCAGTGGAATGCTCGAAACAGTCTCATCAAGATGGGTTATAAGATTGTTCCTGCCTACAATTTCGGCTACGATTTTATCGAGTTGAACTTGCAGAAGGGGTCGCCCCTCTACAGCGCGTTTAACGATCTCAAGGTTCGTGAAGCCTTAGAATACGCGATGAACCAGAATGAAATCAACCAGGACATTTATCACGGATTCGCGCCGCCCCTCTATGGGCCAATTCCTGCGCAGCCGAAGACGGTGTACTACGATCCGTCTCTCAATAATCTCTTCGCTTACAACCCGGCGAAGGCCAAGCAGCTGCTTGAATCGGACGGGTGGAAGATGGAGAATGGCGTCATGACGAAGGACGGTCAGAAGCTCCAGTTCACCATGCTGGTTTCTTCTGGTTCCGAGTCGACGCTGCAAGAGGCGGAACTTGTGCAGCAGGACTGGAAGCAAATTGGCGTCGACGTGACGCTGCAGCAGATGCCGTTTAACCAGGAAATTGGGATCATGAGCGACACTAAGAACCCCGGCAAGTGGGCTGCGGCAGCCGGTACGGGCATCACGTACGGCGGATCCTATCCATCCGGCGAGCAGTTGTTCGAGCCTGGCGGCCTGGACAACTTCGGTTATAACGATCCGACGGCCGACAAGCTGATTGCAAAGACCACCGAGCCGGTCTCCTCGCAGGCCGAGAACATGAAGAACTTCTTCGCGTACGAGGACTACATCGCAAAGCAGTTGCCCGTCTTGTGGCAGAATGTCCCGGCTGGTATCACGGTCATCGCGCCCAACGTGCACAATGCCACGACGCAGGTGCTCAACCCGACAACCGGGTATTCGCTCCTCAACTACATCTGGATGTCCTCCAGCAAGTGAAGCCTCTCACTCGGGCAAGCCGCTTCCGGCTTGCCCGAGCTTGCTTGGGTTTGCTTGCGTCCGAAGCTCCGGCGGAATTTGGGACCGCGCGGAAAACTTCCGTCCTCGGACGGACCGATAGCGGAGGACAATCTCATCTGGCGCTTTCTCATCTCCCCAGTGTCGAGAACGCCAGTCTGCAGCGAGATGCACGCGTTTGGCCTCCGCCGGTGCGAGGTGCAGCCCTGACATGCGGCGTCCCTCCACCACAGGCGCAATCGGCACGCGCTCTTCCCCTCTCATTCCCCATAGCTTCACATCCAACGCCGGACCCGTGCCGTAGTTTCGCAGTTCGGCCACCAATTCGCCGTCCAGCCGTTGAAAATCGTCGATCACGACCATCGGCACGTAGCCAATCTGCGTATCGCGCCGAATCTGGTACCACGACGTGAGCGCGATGGCGAGCGTACCGATGGACGAGAGCACACTGCAAACCTCCATGAGGTCGAGATCCATCACGCCGAGCACACCGTTTCCCCCCTCCCTGAGGTATGTCTAACGCGGTTTGGAGGACACTGTACAAAGGATGCAGGGAGGAGGTTCCGCATGCACGGATCATTCGCATCCATCGTGCCGTTCATCGTCATTATCCCCGTGGCGCTTCTGACGAAACAGGTGATTTTGGGACTCGCGCTTGGGCTGTTCGTCGGTTGCTATATCGAACACCCCCGCCCGCTAGCCGGCCTTGAGTCCGCCATCGCTTACATTGGCCGAGAGCTTGGACTCTCTGGCAACATGAGTCTCATTCTCTTTCTCTACCTGTTCGGCTCCTTTGTGGGCCTTTTGCGCGTCTCGGGCGGCGTCAAGGGATTCAGCCGCTGGATGGAGGCGCGGATTCACTCGCCTCGTGGGGCCTTTGTATTCACCTGGTTGTCGAGCCTCTTCACCTGCATGGCGCCCGACTTCCGCATCCTGACGGTGGCACCCATTGTGAGCCGCGTCTTCGAACGTTTCCGCATCGCAAAGGAACAAGTTGCGTTCACCATCGACGTCACGGCGACGCCGCTTTGCGCCGTGGTCCCCATCGGGACCGCTTTCGTGGCTTATATGGTCGGACTCATGCACACGTCCGCGCACCACACCGCGGCAGCGTCTCCGTACGCGCTGTTTCTCGCGACTATTCCGTACAACTTCTTTGCCTGGGCGATGCTCTTGATGGGGGCGTTCCTGACGTTTTTCCGCTTCTCGACGCAGGTGCGGACGTCGACCCGAATGACTGGCGCTATGCCAGATGGCGGCGAAGTCAGCCCGTTTCCGCGCCTCGCGCACGAGCACCGAGGAGTCTTCGGGCTCGAAGCAGGGGCTATGGCCTTTCCGCAGGATGCTGCGGTACAGCGCGGTATGCGCCGCCGGGAGGCTGCCGAGGAGGAGGTGCCCGATCCCGTCGAGGCGCTCGCGAAGCGCGCGCATCCCTCCGTCATGAACCTCGTCTTCCCGCTGGCGCTCCTCTTGGCCAGCACACTTGCGTTCACCGTCCTCTCTGGGTACGCGCCCGGGCGGACGCTTGTCCAAGCCTTCGTGCAGTCCAACGCGGCGAAGGCGATGCTGGAGGCGCTGGTGCTCACGGTCGTTGCGATGGCCGTGCTGTACGCTGTCCGAGGCACGCCGCTCCATCGCATCATGGTAGGCTTTTTGCAAGGCGGCAACGAAATGATGCCCGTCATCGTCCTTCTGGCGCTCATCTGGGCGGTTTCTGCGGTTGCGGCCGATCTCGGCTTTGCGCAGTTCTGTCAGCGGGAGATTGTCCAATACGTGCCGAGATCGCTCATCATTCCGGCGCTCTTCATCGTTGGCTGCCTCATCTCCTACGTTCTAGGCAGCTCTTTCGGCACCTGGGCCATCCTGATGCCGCTCGCGTTCTCGCTTGCCCAGGGCGGCGCGGGGAGCCTCGCCATTGCGGCAGGGGCCGTGTTCGCGAGCGGCACGTTCGGCGGCTTTGTCTCACCGTTGAGTGACAACACGGTGGCGATGGCCACCGTGATGAAGGTTCCCGTCATGGACTACGCCAACTACAAGCTGAAGACGGCGCTCATCCCCGTGGCGGCGTGCGTGATAGGGTACTTTCTGCTCGGCGAGATCGCTCGATGACGGATGGCCGTAATGGCCAATGGGCGTTTGAATGGTCGTTTTCGCGCCTGTCAAGAGGCGGCATCCTTCTCTTGCTGGGCACGAATGAGTGCGGTATCGTAATAGGGCTGACGACCGAAGTGGAGGAAGGTGAGGTCCTATACGCCCGCAATCGCTGCTGAAGTCGTACCTGTGGGAGCATCGCTTCGGCTATGTCGGATCAACGCTTGCCATTCTCATCTCTGAATGGATTTTCGTTCAATTCCCCAACCTGCTCGGCCGCTTCACCGACGCATTGAGCTCGCATCGGTTGAGCGGCCGAGGCGTTTTCATGTACGCGCTCCTCCTCATGGCAGTCGGTACGCTGTACGTGCTTTTCTACGGCATCGGCCAGTCGCAGAACGGCCGCGCGGCCCGTGGATTCGAGTACTTGCTGCGAACGAAGCTGTTTGCGCACTGGGAGAAGATGGACGTCGACTACTTCCGCCGCCGAAGCATTGGGGATTTGTTGAGTCACGCCATGAACGACGTGCAGCAGGTCCGCGAGGCTCTCTCTGGCGGCCTCAACATTCTCACCAATGCCGTGTTTCTTCTCATCGCGACGCTCGTGATGACCTTCACCACGGTCAACTGGAAACTCACCGTGCTCAGCATGATCCCGCTTTTGTGTATCCCTTTTTTCGTCGTATGGATTGGCCCCAAGGTGCGCGCGTCGTCGCGCCAGGTGCAGGAGGCCCTGTCTTCCATGTCCGAGTTGGCGGAGGAGAGCTTCACCGCCATCCGGCTGGTGAAGGCGACGGCCAACGAGCCCATCGAGGTCGCGCGATTTGCGGATCGCGTCGATCACATCGTATCCGAACAGATGTCCCTGGTTCGCAAGCAGGCCGCGTTCCAGTCCATTATTCCCACCGCGAGCTCAGTGGCGTTCGGCATCGCGCTCCTGTACGGCGGATGGCTCACCATTCGACATGAGATCCCCATCGGCTCGTTCGTCGCCTTCACGCTCTACTTGGGGCAGCTTGTGGTGCCGCTTCAGCAGATTGGCCAGGTCATCAATTCGTATCAGCGCGCGTCTGCATCCATGGCGAGGCTCGATCTTCTGCTTCAAGAGCGGCCTTTGGTGACCGACGCGCCGCATCCCGTACGCGTCGACAAGATCGAAGGCGCAGTGGATATCCACCTCGATGCCTTCACGTATCCCGATGGAAAGCGCCCTGTGCTCCGAGATATTCATCTCAGCGTACGTCCCGGGCAGACACTTGGCATTGTGGGGCGCACAGGATCTGGAAAGACAACCCTCGTCAGCCTCTTGCCTAGGATCTACGATCCGCCTCCGGGAGCCATCCGGATTGACGGCGTCGATGTCCGGGACCTGTCGCTTGAACAACTGCGGAAGTCCATCGCCTTTGTGCCGCAGGACGGGTTTTTGTTCTCGACGACGCTTCGGGAGAACATCGCCTTCGGGCGCCCGGATGCGACGGACGAAGACGTCGTGGCCGCGGCTCGGGCGGCTTGTCTCGAGGACGATGTGGCCCGCTTCCCCGACGGATATGACACCCTCATCGGCGAGCGCGGCGTGACGCTTTCGGGCGGACAGCGGCAGCGGACGGCCATCGCGCGCGCGTGGCTGAAGGACGCGCCCATCCTCATCCTGGATGACAGCCTGTCCGCGGTGGATATGGAGACGGAGAAAAGGATTCTCGCCTCGTTCCGGGCCATGCGGCGCAAGCGCACAGTGTTCGTCATTGCGCACAGGCTGTCCGCGGTGCGCGATGCAGACTGGATCATCGTCATGGGAGAAGGGCGGATCGCCGAGCAGGGGACGCACGACGATCTCGTCCGGAAAGGTGGGATCTACGCGGAGATGTATCGGCTCCAGGCACGGGAGGAGGAGGTCTCGTGAAGCAGGAGCGCCCGTCTTCGCCCGGCTTGAAGTCCCTTGTGCGGCTCTTACCCTTTGCGCGGCCGTATGCTTGGCAATTTGTCGCCGTCATTGCGCTGGTCATCGTCTTCAACGCATCGAACGTAATGCAGCCGTATCTCGTGAAAATCGCCATCGACCAGGATATCTCGAGCCACCATCCGAATGCGCGCGGGCTTCTCGACATCGCGGCGCTGTACATCGGCGTGGTGGTCGCGGGCGTTGCGGCGAACTACCTGCAGATTACGCTGCTGCAGAGGGCAGGGCAGAGCGTCATCCGGAGCATCCGGGTCGGGCTCTTTCAGCACATTGAGCGCCAGTCCATGCGCTTCTTCGACAACCGCGCCGTCGGCGCGCTCGTCGCGAACGTGTCGAACGACACCGAGACGGTGAACCAGTTCTTCACCAACTTCTTTTTGAGCATGATTCGAGACGGCCTGTCCATCATCATGATCCTCATCGCCATGTTTCGCCTGGACCTGCGCATGGGCCTGTTTTCGCTGGTGCTCGTGCCCATCATCTTCGCTGTTGCCGCAGGATTCCGTGGCGCGCTGCGCCGCCGCTACCAGCGCACGCGCACGCTGCTCGCGAGCATGGTAGCGTTTCTCGCCGAGAACCTCGCCGGCATGCGGATCACGCAGCTCTTCCGTCAGGAGGCGCGCCAGGCGGAGAAGTTTCGCCATCTCGCCGGGCAACATCGGGACGCCAACATCCGGGAGTACTTCACATCGGTCTGGTTCAACCGGACCTTTGAGATGCTCGGCAACCTGTCCGTGGCGGCTGTGGTCTACATCGGGGGAACCGCGGTGCTCGGCGGTGCCATCCCGTTCGGCACGTTGTACGCGTTCATCCGATACATCCAGCAGTTCTTTCAGCCCATCAACGCCATGACCCAGCAGTGGAACACCCTTCAGTCGGCCATGGTGGCCGCCGAGCGGATTGGCCAGATCCTCGAAATCGAGCCGGAGGTGCTCGATCCCGAGTGCCCCGTCTCGCTGCCGCCCAATGCGCGCGGCCGCGTGGAGTTTCGCCACGTCACGTTCGGTTACGACCCGCGCCATCCGGTCCTGCGGGACATTTCGTTCACGGCAGAGCCCGGATCGTTCGTCGGAATTGTCGGACCGACGGGGGCAGGGAAGAGTTCACTGATGAGCCTGCTGCTTCGTTTCTACGATCCCGACGAAGGCGAAGTGCTGTTGGACGGAGTGCCCCTGCGATGGCTTGCGCAGGACGCGCTGCACCGGTTCGTCGGGATCGTGCAGCAGGAGGTCCATCTGTTCACGGGCACCATTCGCGACAACATTCGCATGTTCCGCTCGGACATCTCGGATGCGCGCGTGGAGGAGGCCGCGCGCGCGGTGGGGGCGGATCGCGTCATCGCGAAATTGCCGGATGGCTACGATACCTTCATCTACGGTCGAGGCGCCAATCTTTCGATGGGCGAGCGGCAGCTCATCGCGTTTGCCCGGATTGTCGCGCTCAATCCGCGCGTGCTCATCCTCGACGAGGCTACCGCGAACCTCGACAGCCAGACGGAGCAGTGGGTGCAGCAGGGGCTCCGGGCGGCGAGCCAAGGGCGTACCACGCTGGTCATCGCCCATCGGCTCGCGACCATTCGCCATGCGGATCAGATCCTGGTGCTCGATCGAGGCCGGATCGTCGAGCGCGGGCGCCACGACGAGTTGGTGCGACTCGGGGGATTGTACGCGCGGCTTCATGCGGAGAGTGGCGTCGAATCGCGGCTATTTTCGTGACGAACCGCGGCCGAACCCGCGGTGGGCGCAGACGCGCGCCCGCCGCTGTGCTATGATGTTAAGGACGTTTTGGCAAGGAACGTGCAACCTTCCGGCGGGAGGAATCGCGGTGACGCCCAGAATGCAGTTCACGCTAGGAGATATCTTCCGCATCTCGCTGTCCGTCTATCGCCAGCGGTTTCGCTCGCTGATGGGCATCTCGCTCGTGTTTCTTCTTCCGTTTGATATCATCAACGCGTACGTGCAGTTGAGATTTTTCGGCGCGGTGCCTGCGAATTGGATGGCGAAGGTCCAGCAGGCGCATTCGGTGAGCGCAGCTATCGCGGCCATTCCGCCGGCGTACACGACCTGGATGCCGTTTGTCATCTTGTTGTACTCGCTCGTGGTGCTGCCGCTCATGGCCATCGCGACGAGCCGCGTCACGGTCGGCATGGTGGCGCACGGATTCGATGTGCCGGTGCAAGAGGCGGGGAATGACGCATTTCGCAAGTGGCCGATGTCGTTTGTGACCTTACTCTTGGTCTACGCGTTGTATGGCGTCGCGGCCCTCGTCGCATCGTGGGTGGTTGGCCTGTGCGCAGGCGTCGCGGCGAGTGCTTCGCAGGTGCTCGGCGTCACGGTGGGGGTCATCGGGCTCTTGGCGGCCTTTGTGGGCTCCGTTTGGTATTGGGTCAGGGCAGCGTTTGTCCCCTATGTCATTGCCGAAGAGGAGCGCGGATACGGCGCGGCGCTGCGTCGGTCGTTCGAACTCACCAAGGGCGAAGTGGCGCGGCTCGTCGGCTTCTTTTTTGCGCTTTCCTTCATCCTGTCGGCCGCAGATGGATTTCTCTTGCTTGTGGGCAGCATCTTTGCAGTCATTCCCGGCCTCGACGTCGTCGTCGCCGTAGTGGCCTCGCTCATCGTGGTTCCCTTTGGTTTTGTGGCGCTCGCCGTCATGTATCTTGATCTCCGTATGCGGAAGGCGTGAGGACGTTTGGCTCGTGTCGCATCGTGGCTTCGACTGGACGCGGTCATCCTGCTTGGCTGGCTGCTCTATTTTGCCTATTCGGCTTCGGCCCCCCTCTCCGATCCCGACACGCCGTGGCATCTCGCCACGGGCGCTTGGATCCTCGCTCATCATCACGTGCCGACGCACGATCCCTTTTCATGGTCCATGCGCGGACAACCTTGGGTGACGCAGGAGTGGCTGTTTGAAGTCGCGCTCGCGTGGTGCGCACAGCACTTCGGGTTTCCTGGTGTGTACGGCATCCTGGTAGGGCTTCAGACGCTTACGGTATGGTTCGTCTACCGGTTGTGTCTTCACCTCTCACGTGGCAACGCCGTCTTCTCCGCCATCGGCGCGGCGCTCGCCGTTGCGGCGGGCATGCCGTTTTGGGTCGTGCGCCCGCAGCTCGTTTCGTACACGATGTTTGCTCTGTTCCTTCTCATCCTCGAGCGCGTGCGGAGGGGGCGCGTGGGTTACGCGTTTCTGCTCATCCCGCTGACGCTCATCTGGGCCAACGCGCACGCCAGCGTGTCGATTGGCATTGCGATGATCCTGTTTGAAGTGCTGGTCTCCTTTCTGCCGACCGTCGGGCGGTTTCAGGGGCAACCGCTGCCGATGCGGACCCGGGGTCTCCTTGTCGCCATTGCTGCCGCATGCGTGGGCGTCGGGCTCTTGAATCCCAACGGCATTCACGAGTTCACCTATGCGCTGCTCTCCAACAATGCCCTCATGGTGAATTCCATCAACGAATGGCACTCACCCAACTTTCATAGCCAGTACTACAAATACGGCGTCATTCCGTTCCTGATGCTGATTGTGCTCGTCGCCATCGCACGCACTCGCAAGTTGCCGTGGAAATACGTGCTCTATTTCTTCGCCTGTTTCGCACTGACGCTCGTATATCAGAGGTTCATGCCGTACCTCGCGATTGCCGCTGCACCGCTCATTGCGTTCCTCAGCTTCGACTGGCTGCGCGTGCTCCTGCGCCCCAAGCGCCTGCTTCGCTTCGTCTGGGTGGCGGCCATGATCGGCGAGATCGCCGATTTCGCGCTGCGCATGCCAAGCATTGAGGGGCCGGTTTCCTTGCACATGAACCCGAACGCATATCCGGTTGCGGCCGTGGACTATCTGAAGTCTCACCACATCCCGGGGCCGCTGCTGAACGCATACGACTTTGGGGGGTATCTCATCTACCGGGGCGTGCCCACGTTCGTGGACGGGCGCACGGACATCTATCTGCGATCTGGCGTGTTTGCGAACTACATGGATCTGCAGAATCTGGCGCCCGACGCGCCCGCGCTGCTGCAACAGTATCATTTTCAGTCCGCCCTACTTCCGCCCGGATACAGCCTGACGACGTATCTGGAGAACAACCCGAACTGGACCCTCGTCTATTCGGATAACGTGGCGGACATCTTCGTCCGCAACGCGTCCACGACGGGCTGAGGAGGTTCGCCAATGGCAGTCATGCTTTGTCCCGCGTGTCATGAACCGGCACGCCGGGTCGCGCTTCGCACCGTCAAGGCGATGCTCACGGGCGCTGCGCTCCGCCGACTCCGGCCGGATGACGATTTTCACTTTTGCGCATCCCCTGGCTGCAATGTCGTGTATTTCGCATCGGATCAGGTCTTTCGTGTCGCGGATGTCAGGCAACGCGTGTTTCAAAAGGACGCGTCAGCGGACGCGCCCGTGTGCTATTGCTTCGATTGGACGCGCGAGTCGCTCATCGCGGCGGTCCATCGCGGCGTTCGTCCAGACGAGGATATCGAAGAACAGGTGCGCGAGCGCCGATGCGCCTGTGATCTCCGTAATCCGCAAGGCGCCTGCTGCCTCGGCAATGTGAAGGCTATTCTCGCGAGCGCTCGCGCGCGTTCGTAGCATGTGGATGCGGTCGGCTCCCGCGCCTCACACCCATCGCAGTTGATATCCGGGGTAGAAAAGGCTCAGGATCTGGGTGAAGGGGAGCTTGGCCACTTTCGCCCAGTACTCGGTACCCCATTGCGACATGATGTACGTCCCGATGTACGCGTAGCCCGGGCGGTGCGCGGAGCCCTGCCGATACTCCAGCGGCTTGATGGAGCCGTCTGGGGGCACGAAGACCATGTTCCACGTCTGCTGGATGGCTAGGTCCGTCTTGTACTGGCCACTCAGGTATTTAAACGTCTGGTAGTTGGTTGTGTTGTCCACGTCGTACGTCCATCCGTTTTCGGTCCGTGGATGGAGCGTCCAGTACCAGGCGAACATCTTGACCGCAATCGCGCCAGCCTTGAGCGCCTCTTCGTTCCAACTGGGAACCCACTCGTTGGGAAGCACATCTTCGCAGTACTCCTCAAATCCCAGCGTCTGCACGTACAAGATGGGCGCGGTGGGATTGTTGTAGGCCCGGATGGCCACACGGATGACCGTGGGATACGGCGTGTTGAAGATGGTTTGCGCGTGCACGGGCGGTGCGATGGACCATCCGGCGACGAGCGCGGCCCCTGCCAGCGCAAAGGCGAAGCGTCGAAACCCGCTCATCCGCCATCACCTCGAAGATGTCGATGCTTGTTGCGCGCTCCAGGGCGAGTAGCTCGGTTCGCCCGGAATCGGCCCCTGGCGCTTCAGGTGGAGCTCGGACGCATACCGATCGATGTAGCCTGCGAGATCGTAGGAACTGAAGTTGCCCAAGGAGACACTTGGCGCGTTGCGCGCGTTCGGCCGAATCGGCTGCAGGATCACCGGCTGAATCGTGTGTTCCGTGATGGGAATGACGAACACGGCCTGCTCGTTGTACCCGTCCGCTACCACGATGGCGTTGACGACCCCCTTCGCGTCGTAGCGCTCGTTCCACTTGGCCTTGTACATGGGCACGTGGGCAATGAACAGGCCTTGCGTGTCGGTGAGCCCTGTCGACACGACCTTGCCTTCGTGGTTGATGACAATGACCCTCGCCCCCGCAACCGTCGTCGAATTGGACGATCCGACGCGAAACTCAATCTCCCCGCGGTCGCTCGCGTGAACTACAGCCACGCGCGACATCGGCATCACAAGCGCGGCCAGCATGAGCGCGAGCCATCCCGCGTAGCCCATCAGTCTCTTCATCATGCGGGATATCCCTCCCTTGGCGTTGAGTTCTTACCCGTAAGGAGGGTGCCCGAAACGAGGGCGAATATGACGATCTTTCCGCCGAGAGTTTGTCGTATACAGGCAACGATTTCTCGTTGCGTCGAACGCAGATTCGCTATAGCATGTTCACGTAGCAGTACTTTACCTCGATGAAGTTCTAGAGTGAGAAAGGGGTTCGTGCATTTGAGCCTAGATCGCGCATTGGGGGAGGAAAAGACCCGTCCCGCGTACATCCTCTCGCCACGAGAGGTGGGCTTGCGCCGCGACCTGCGATCGCGCCATCTGTCGATGATCGCCATCGGCGGCGCCATCGGCACGGGTGTGTTCGTCGCGAGCGGATCGTCCATCTCCACCGCCGGACCGGGCGGTGCGCTGCTCGCGTACATCCTCGTTGGCATCATGGTGTACTTCGTGATGACCAGTCTGGGCGAGATGGCGACCTTCATGCCGATTGCCGGGTCGTTCGAACAGTATGCCACGCGCTTCGTAGATCCGGCGCTCGGCTTCGCCCTGGGCTGGAACTACTGGTACACCTGGACGGTGACGTTGCCCGCGGAGCTCGCGGCCGGCGCCATGGTCATGAGGTACTGGTTCCCGCATGTGCCTGCCATCGTGTGGAGCGCTACATTTTTGGCCCTCCTGTTCCTACTCAACGTGGTGAGCGTGAAGGGCTACGGCGAAGGCGAGTACTGGTTTGCGGGCATCAAGGTCATCACCATCGTCGCGTTCATCGTCGTGGGTCTCGCGATGATCTTCGGGATTCTCGACGGGCATCCGGTCGGCTGGCACGTGTTCATGACGGGTGGCACGCCCTTTCACGGAGGGTGGATCGGCTTTTTGAGCACGGTGATGGTCGCCGGCTTCGCGTTCCAAGGCACGGAGCTCGTCGGGCTCGCCGCGGGCGAGAGCGATCACCCGGAGCGCAACGTGCCGCGCGCCATCCGCACCGTGTTCTGGCGCATCCTGCTCTTTTACGTGCTGGCCATCTTCGTCATTGGCATGCTCATCCCGTACACGGATCCGAATCTGCTGAACGCGAGCGTGAATAACGTGGCCATTAGCCCGTTCACCCTCGTGTTTCGCCGGGCCGGCTTCGCGTTTGCGGCCGGCGTCATGAATGCGGTCATCCTGACTGCCGTACTTTCGGCTGGCAACTCGTCGCTGTACGCGTCGAGCCGCATGCTCTGGGCGCTCGCGTGCGAGGGGAAGGCGCCGAAGGTGTTCGCCAAGGTCAACCGCCACGGCGTTCCGATGAACGCGCTCTATGTCAACACCGCCATCGGCTTCGTCGCGTTTTTGTCGTCCATCGTCGGAAATGGCGCGATTTATACGTGGATGCTGAACGCCGCGAGCCTGACGGGCTTTCTCGCGTGGCTCGGCATTGCCGTGAGCCACTACCGCTTCCGCAAGGCGTACGTGGCACAGGGCCGTTCTCTTGACGATCTCGCCTACCGCGCGAAGTGGTATCCGTTTGGTCCGCTGTTCGCTGCGGCGCTTTGCGCAGTGGTCATTATCGGCCAGGACACGAGCGTGTTTACGGGCGGAAAGATCGACTGGATGGGCGTAGTCGCGACGTACATCGGCATTCCGCTGTTCGTGGTGCTGTGGCTCGGCTACAAGTGGATCAAGAAGACCAAGGTGATTCCGCTCACAGAGGTCCAGTTTGAGGAGTGAGCCAGGAGAAGCGAAAAAGGCGGCCGACAAGGCCGCCTTTTCTCACGCTCGATTCGACTGAATCTTTTCTTCAATTCGCTCGGTCTGCTTTTTCATGTACCGGTTGAATGCCATGATGCCAAAACTGATGAGGAGAATGAGCGCGACTTTAGTCAGCATCATCTTTGCACCTCGAATGACAGAATCTATCGATGAAAGAACTTGCTACAATCAGTTTATCCCAATGGCCTCGAATTAAACTTTGGCCAGCGCCCGTCTTGGGGATTTGGTCTCAACGGATAGACGCCTCGGACGCGGTTGGCGTTCACACGGATAGGCGCACGAGACTAGGCACCTGTGGCATAGGCTTCAGTGAGGCTCGCCGCGAAGGAGGACCGTCTCATGCAAATTCACCGCGTTCTACCGGGTGAGACGCTCGACGACGTCGCTTCGACGTACGGGGTGTCCCTCCGGGACCTGCTGCGATACAACGAGCTCGCGTCGAAGGACGTGATCGTACCGGGCATCGCGCTCCTGATTCCCAAAGGCCCGCCACTTCGGGTTATCCGCCACGCTGTGAGAGCGGGTGATACGCTGGACCGCCTGGCACACCGGTATGGCGTTGAGCCCGCAGCCATCGCCAATTGGAACCCGGGACTCCCGAAGGATGGACCATGGCCTATTGGCGTTACGGTAAACATCCCCGGCACGCGGCCCCAAAGGCGCACCATCGAGGTGAACGCATATCTGATGCCGGCCGGGAACGAGAACGACGCCGCCCTCTTGCAGGATGTGTCCGAACTCACCTATGTCTGCGCATTCAGTTACCGCGTGCAGGCTACGGGCGATCTCGACGCGCCAAACGACAAGCCCATGCTCGAAGCCGCAGCCAAATTCCGCATTGCGCCGCTCGCGACTCTCACGAATTTCAACGGCAATCGCTTTAACCCCGATCTCGCGCATGCGATTCTCCATTCTCCCGCGCTCATAAAGCGCGTGATCGACCAAGCGGTGCGCGTCTGCGAAGAGAAGGGCTACCGCGGCGTGAATGTCGACTTCGAGCACATGCACCCGGGCGATCGCGCCGCCTACACGTCATTTATCCGCGCGCTGGGCAATGCGTTGCGCCCGCGAGGATGGAGCCTTTCCGTGGCGCTCGGCCCCAAGTCGTCGGACGAACCGGACGCGCCGTGGATGGGCGCCTTCGACTACGCGGCACTCGGCGACGAAGTGGACTTTGTCATGCTCATGACGTACGAGTGGGGATGGGTCGGCGGACCGCCCATGCCCGTGGCCCCGGCCGACCGCGTGGAATCGGTGCTCGAGTACGCCACGGGCGCAATCGACCCGAAGAAAATCCTGATGGGTATGTCACTTTACGGTTTAAGTCGTCGATGATGTTCCTTGACTATCAAGTGCTCAGATGCGGAAATATATATCTATTTCAAATTCCTTGGATCTTGGCCACGAACGAGGTCTGTAATAATGTATTTCCTTTATAACTGATTTCAACGCCATATTTTTAATTTCTGCATTGGAAGCGGACCTATACATCTCGATAGCCTCGCTGATCGCTGGAATCAATTCTTCCTCATGCTGTTGTTGAACCGTTTCACGTTCAATAGCTTGCTCACAAGTTCTGAGTTCCTCTCTTGCTTGATCGAGCTGTTCACCCACCAATTTACTTCTTTCAAGAAAAGTTTGGATGTCGTAAACACCTTGCTCAAGGAAATCAAACAGTCTGTTCTTTTGCGTCTCAAGTTTGCTGATTTTTGATTGAATTGATCTTTTATGTCTCTGTAGAGTCTCCAGTCGCTTTTGTCGATTGTCAGCACGTTTCTTAACGCTAGATTGAGCAGCATATGACTGAACAAACTCTTCAATTGATTTCAAAACGCGATCTTCAAGTTTGGAAATGAGGACCTCTCGCGTCGGACAACCAACCGTATAGCACTGAAAAGTATCGCCCTTACGATTTGGGCGAGGTTGCCTCTTCATAACTCGTCCACATTGTTTGCACTTCAAAATCCCTGCAAAGGGGTTTTTCAAGTCATAGTTATCCTTTGTTCGATGATCATTCATCTTACGGACTTGCACAACTCTATCCCACAATTCTTGAGAGATAATAGGCTCGTGAGCATTCTCGTGAACAATCCATTCCTCACGCGGACGTTTGATAGAACGGTATTTCCCCTGAGGTGTTTTTACATCCCTCTTCTTATCCCAAACAATCCGTCCAAGATAGACTTCGTTCTTCAAAATATGCTGAACGGTAGTTCTCTGCCAACCACTCGAGCGTGGAGCTGGAACCCCCATCTCGTTCAGTTTCTTTGCAATTTTGATGATGCCTAATCCTTCGGCACTCCACTCAAAAATTTGACGGACGATCGGTGCAGTTTCGGGGTCTGGATATAATTTGAGGTTTTCATCCCTCTTGTAACCAAAAGGAACATAAGGGGTAATCGACTTCCCTTCTTTTGCCGAAAGCTTTCTTCCGCGTTGCATACGACGAGTAATGATTTTGAGTTCACGGCGGGCCATGAACTGCTCAAACTCGGAGAATTCCTCGTCTATCTCATCTTCGAGATTGTAAACTTTTCTAGGAGTTATAATGAGTGTTCCGGATTGCTTGAAGGCTTGTTGAATAATGCCTTGGTCAATCTGGTTTCCACGTCCAAGTCGATCAATATCCATAACTAATACAGCGCTGTACTTTCCCTCTCGTACAGCATGTAGCAGTCTCTGTACTTCCGGCCGATCGACAATAAGTTCTCCAGAGACAATTTCTTCATAAATGTGGTCAATGCTATATTGATACTGTTTGGCTAGTTCAAGAAGGGCTCGACGATGTTTAGTCAAAGTTTCTCCTTCGCCACGAGCCTCAGCTTCTAAATCTGCACGAGATTTCCTAAGATAAATCGCTACGTGATCTAATCCAACTGGAAAGGCATTCACGGGCGTCACCTAGTTGTAAACGGATTTTTGCGATTTCATGAGTGACATTCAAGTAATCCGCAAAATCATCCAGGGTTTCGCACCCTGCACGTAGGGCTGCGTTCAAATCCCTCAAACTAATAAGAAACTTAGCGGCCCATGTCAAGGCTTTTCTTTCATCAATACTGAGAAATAGTCTATCTCTGTACGAAGTATAGGGAAGAATGAACTTACTCTTCGGTACAGTGAAGTAGTGTCCAATCTCTTCTGCTAATACGCATCGATGTAGGATTGCTGAACGTTCTATTTTCTTTTCGAGAACAATAAATGGCTGTTCTCTTTCGGCATCATAGAAATAGAATCCTAGCAAATTTCCGTTTGCCAAATGTTCTAATCTTTTGTAGGAGATAAATATGCCCTCTCTATTAAGGATGTCAAACAATTCATTCATAGTCTCACCTGTTGCTCTTTTTGGTTATATCATACTCCTTGAGCACTTCTTCGATCACTTTGCGGATTCCAATGGCAAAATTGGGGTCGATCACACCATATTCATTTTCCATATGAGCCGCAAGTTCAGTGATGTTCAGCGACTGCGACTTAGTCTCACTGTCAGTACGTGAATGCTGATCGTCACTTTCTTGAATTGACAACAAGTAATCTGCAAATCGTTGAACTTGTTTACGCTGTTCGGAAGAAAGTTTTTGTATAGTGGTTATCAATTGCGTTTCTTCACTGTCTAGTGGAAACTCGTCCTTTGAAGCAAAGAGATGTGGGGCTTCAGTGCGCCCGAGCAGAAAATCGATTGTGCAGTCGAATATGGTTGCAATCTTGATCAATATTTCCTCCCGGGGTATGCGTCCTTTGCTCTCCGATTCATACCCAGCAATTGTCGCACGAGAGACCCCAAGAGCTTGTGCCAGTTCTTCCTGCGTCCATCCACGCCTTTCACGCAGCCATTTAAGTCGCTGGGCAAAGTTGCTCAGATGCACGTCCCCCTCCTCCTTGTATCTATTGTAACCGCGATGTTCCTAAAAGAAACATCGACTTTAGGAACATGCTGTTGACATAGTTCCTATAAGGAACTACAATCAAAGCGTAGATTGTTCCGTTAAGGAACGGTGATGTGGGATTGGGCTCTCGCCTTGCTGAGAGAAGAAGGCAGATGAACATGACACAACGTGAACTCGCCATGAAAGTTGGAATTTCTCGGCCTCATTTGGCCAACATCGAGGCGGGACGCAAGATTTCTGGTCTCAGAATTGCAAAGAAACTTGCCAAGGAACTCAACACAACTATCGACGATCTCTTTGGAGATGATGTTCCGAAAGATGACAAGAAATGAATGGTGTTTGGTACAAACCTTGAAAGCATACGAATTACTGAGGTGAGCAACGTGGAAAACGAGTGGATTGAGATTCCAAGTCGACAATCCAATACCCGATGGTTCGTCTCACCCAATTCGTATGCTCTTCTGAGTCAAGAAGAACGCGAACGAAAATGGAAAGATGATGTGGAGCAGGACCGCTACCCAGCGTGTCTGTGGACTGAAGTAGTGAAGAAATTCAAACAGCAGAATACTCCAGAAAGTCTAAGTGGTTAACCCACCCGCCCGCCTTGGGAGCGGCGGGGCGAGGCGCTGAGGTGGGGAAGATGGGGCCGACATGCTCAGAATACAGGCAATCATCAAACACAACAATATCTAGGAATATTCCTAATGAGGAGGTGATGACAGCGGACTCGATGTGGCTTGGACAAGCTCTCCGTGTGCTGCGTCTTCGCGCCGGCGTGACGCAGGAGTACGTCGCTTACTGCGCAAGGACGACACAGGCGCAGATCGCACGGGTGGAGCTCGGGACGCGCCAGCCGACGCTGTGTGTGTTGCGGGGCTACGCGCGGGCAACGAATCCGGATGCGGTCATGAGGCTCTGCGCATCGGTGATCCTCGGGGAAGAGTACGACGCGATGAGCGCGTAGTCCTACGGATCCCGCGAGGATGAGGACGTGCGGGGTGGAGGTGTGGGGTCGTCGGTGCGACCTGCCAAGAAATCCAACGAGACACCCAGATAGTCTGCAAGCTGGACAAGCAATGACAGCGTAGGTTCCCGCTCGTTGGACTCATATCGCTGCCACGTACGCACGGATATGCCAAGCGCGTTCGCAATGTCAGTTTGCTTCAAGTTCCTTGCCTTGCGAATCTCCAACATGCGATTGCCGAAATCGAGCAAAAAACTCAACTCCTATTGACATGACCAAACGGTCGTGTTAGAATGCAATCAGAAAGATGACCGAATGGTCGTCTAATACGAGGTGACGGTGGTGATGGAACTCAAAAAAGTCCTGCAAGAGGCCCGGCGGAAGAAGGGCCTGACGCAAAAGCAAGTTGCTGATTTGCTGCATGTGACAGTCCGCTCGTATCAACGGTACGAAAGCGGCAAGCGCCGCCTCACCTTGGACATGGCGGTGAAGCTGTCCGACATTCTCGGCGTTGACGTTCGAGACCTGGCTCAGCGACAGTCGAGGAGCGCGTGACGTACTACGGATCCCGCTCCGATGACGACGAGCTGCGCGTCGGTGGTGTGGGGTCGTCGGTGCGACCCACGAGGTAGTCCAGGCTGACGTTGAAGAAGTCGGCAAGTTTCATTGCCGCCTCAAGAGATGGAGTCTTGTCGCCAGTTTCGTAAAACGTGATGAGACGCGGCGTAACTCCAATCGCTGCCGCGACATCATCTCGACGAAGATTGCGCTCTTTCCGTAAAAAACGCAGTCGTTCTCCCAATAACACGAAGCAACATCCTCTTGACAGGGTACTTTTAGTACCTTAGAATCAAAGGTGTGTAAGGTACCTTGGGTACCTTAGATAAGGTGGTGAGACAATGCGAGAGCGGCTTCGGCAAGCTCGCATAGAACGCGGAATGACGCAGGCCGAAGCGGCCCGCTGCCTTGGAATGACGGAACGAGGATACCGTCATCTTGAGTACGGCACTCGAAATCCAAGTCACGAAACTGTACAGCGCGTCAACGAAGTGTTTGGTCTGAGCTATGAAGACTTGATGTACAACGTGCCCACAAAGAACAGAAGGCGCAGAGGTGATGCTATCGCATGAGCACAGTGCTTGAACAAACAGACATCACATCGCTGCTCGAGGAACTGAACGAACTGAAACAGCGAGTGCAACAACAAGAGCAAGCGATCGAAGCACTGCGGGCTCGTAAATCCAGGTTCGATGATGGCGTGTTTGCCCAGGTGCGCGAAGAGTTTATGGCCCGCATTCGACCACTGGTTGACGATATAAATCTCAGGACCGCACTTGAAAACGGTCTTTCAGCCATCCTTCGCGCGCGGTATGGCGTGAAACGCGTAAGGTGGCTGAAGGAATCCGACCAGGACGAGATTCGCGAGATCGCAGACACGATCGCACGAATCATCGAGCGCAAACGAACGGATCAATGATCACATCGCCTGAGAACCTTGAAAACTCAATCCGCAAACGGATCATCATCGCTCGGCCGAGGATCCACCCACCGTCCACGCGGATACGGCCTGAACTCCTCGGGCAGGTCAGACCAACGGAGGACGGACAGTGACCAGCGGCGCTCGGTGTCACGCAGGACCAACATGGCCGGTGACACCTCCACGAGCATCGCCGATTCGACGAAGAACGCGCCGCCGTCCAGGGCAATCAGGCCGCCTTCGTCGCGGCGGGAGACGCGGTGGAGTACGGTGTCGATCACGAGACTCGATTTTCCACCGCACGTCAAGGTCATGCGGACAGGTACTCCGACAAAGCGTTCGATGATCTCGTCGGCGCGGTCGCGGGTTTCGGGCAAGGGAATCACTCCTTAAAGGGATGGGACTCATGGTTGCACAGAACCTAGCAAACGAGGATTTGATCGTCCTCTACGAACGCAGCATTCAACTCCTGAGCAAGCACATTGAGTTTCCACAGGTTCAGGAGATCATCAACACGATCAAATTTGCGGTGTTGTGCATGAAACATCCGGATAAGGCTCAGAACCTCGCCAAAATGTAACGAATAAATTCCGATGTTTTCCTCGAATCATGAAGTGGACAGGGGATGATGACACGATTTCACCTTTTGGTATGCAGAAGACGCCTTTATCCAAGTGAATGAGGTGCAGACTGTCTTCACCTGTAGTCACGTGACCAATAACTGTATCGAATTCAAGGACTGCATGATCCTCATGGAATTGTAAGTGCGCACGAACCTGCCGCCCAACGAAGCGAGAAAAGATCTCGTTTACGGATTGGTCGCGGGTTTCGGGCAAGGGGATCACTCCTTCATGAAAGGGTTGGTATACATGACTGAGATTACAAAGACGACAAGCGTTGATGTAACCAACATCCTCTTACGGTCGGGATGGAAATTGGTCGGAGTTCAGCCCACTCCGAGCGGATTCTTATTCAGTCTTCGACTTAGGAAAGCCTAGAACGAAACGTGGCGCGTCTTCGCCGTTTGCATTGTGCAAGAACCCAACCGAGAGCAGCACCCATCCACGCCGAAGCATATCATTGACGACATTCGGATCAGATTCCACGGAAACCTGTTGGTAGTCTGCGTGCTCGAAATCTGATTCCGAAATGTCTCGAACGAAAGCTTTGAAGCGTAACCCAGTGCGAATCAAAGCCAAAACAGCATCTGACCGCGATTGATAGCGGTAATCAAATCGGAAATCTTCAATTTCCTGAAAAAGTTTCTCGGGCAGTGTGATCATGATTCTCGGTTTATCGGTTGGCACTCACAACACCTCGCCTCTCATTGTACAGTAGTGCAGCAGTGATGCAAAGGACAAAGCGAATCGATAAATCACAACACACCATGGTGTTGCACGCTTGATTGAAAAAATCAGTTGACAGGTGTTGCACCTTTGCATTAGAATACGTTCAGAACCGAGGTGAGAAACATGCCGACGGAAATGAAGCGATATGTCGTGTCGATCCCCGATGAGCTCTTGGAGAAGTTGGACGCAGTGAAGCAACAGGTCTTCTATTCGCAGAGTTGGTCCGAAACTCTTCGAGCTCTGATCGAGAAGGGTGCAGATCAGTACCTGGAACAAACCAAAGTCAAGATTTGAAAGGGGACAGTTGAATGATCGTCATTACCCCCGACGCCAGTGTTTATGACGAACTCATTTCCGAGTACTACGCGGCATGCTCGTTGGTCGAACGTTTCAACGACCCGTGGTCAGCGGAGGCGGCGCGAACACTTCGATTCGTGATTCGGATTTTGAAGGAGGCGAACAGCAATGCAGTATGAACTAATTCTTGCCCGCTTAGTCGACGCCGACCGGAACGATCCGGATCGCGCGCGGTACACCATCGCAGACCTTGAAGCATTGTGCCAGGAGGTTGAGGTGGCATGACCTACGACCAGTGGAAGCTGATGACTCCCGAAGAAGACGCGGCGCTTTGGGGACTCGGCGAAGACGAAAACGAATGGTTCGACGAAGACGAGATGTTGAAGTGCGAGTGCTGCGGAGACGTGCTCGATGAGGACACCGCCATTCAGGACGGGCCATCTTGGTTCTGTTCGGAATGCTGGGAGGAAAACACCGAAGAAAGCGAGGTCGATGCGCAAAAAGAGAACGCCTGATGGGAACAGGCAGTAGAACAATACGCACAGCGCACCACAGATTCTAGCACGAAGCTCGGGCGTTGGCAAGGGGAGGGCGTAAAAAATGGTGGAACTACTGACACACAGCCGCATCGCGATGCGGCAGCAGTGCCCGCAGAAAGAACACTACCACTATGTGGAACGTCTTCGCCCGCGCGAGGTCTCCTGGGCGCTCTCAATTGGAAGCGCGTGGCATCGGGGGTTGGAGTTGTGGCAGCGGGGCGAGGTTGACGAGGACGGTGCGGTGAGGACGGGCTTGGAGACGCTGGACTGGATCCGGCCAGAGAGTGAAGAGGAGCGGTACAAACTCCAGCTTGAGCGCATCCGCACCGAATGCATGATTCGGTTCGCAGTTCGACATTTCAAGCCGCGACGGTTGGTAGCGGTTGAGAGAGAGTTTGAAATTCCAATCTTGAATCCCGCCACCGGGCACAAGTCGAGAAAGTACGCGCTGGGCGGAAAGATCGATGGGATTTGCGAAGATGAACATGGAAACCTGTGGATTCTTGAGAACAAGACCACGGCCTCCATCGAACAGTTCAAACAGAGTTACGGTATGTCCCAACAATTAACATTATATGTATATGCTGCGTCGCGGGTCTTCGACAGGCCGATTGCAGGTGCAATCGTGAGAGCTGTGCAGAAGAGCCGCATGGAACCCAAACGGCGCAATGGAGAGGTGGTGGAAACCTGGGAGGACTTCCGGGACCGGCTCCTGGCGGAGTACGAGTCGAACCCCGACAAGTACTTGTCAGAAGACGAGGTGATCCGAGCCCCAGAACAGATCAAACAGTTTGAAAGCGAACTTTGGATGGAGTGCTTGGAACGCAATTGGCAAGCGCGTTCGGGTGTGATTCGTCACAATACCAGTAATTGCCATCAATATGGTGGTTGTCCATTCCTTCCACTCTGCCTAGGTGTGGAAGGTGCACGAGAGTCGATGTTCTTCGTCAGTTCGACAACGCATGACGAACTCACTGAGACAGCGTAACAACGAACCAACGAATTCAAGGAGGAATGAACCATGACCACACTGGCACAGTACGATCCGAATCTGCTTCAGAAGCTCGGGTTGACGGTCGAACAGGCGCAGGAGCTCGAAGCTCAAGGAATCTCACTCGAACAATACGCTGAGACCATGCAAGATGCCGCGCAACTGGAAGAGAACGCCGAAATTCTTCCCGTAAGATATCGGATCGTTGCGCAAGCGGCCGCCTTCCAAAACGAGGCAACTGGAGAAATTATTCAGAAATTAAGAGTCAGAATCCCGTTTTTTCACACAAGTCGAGTGCTGTTTGCGCCTCAGAACGAAGGTGAAAGTGCGCCGCCGCTCTGCACGAGTCACGATGGCAAGATCGGACGCTACGTTGCGGACGATGGACTCATTTCATATCGAAAGTGTCAGGGTTGTCCGTTTGATCAGTTTGGTAGTGATCCGAATGGTGGAAGAGGGAAAGCATGCAAAACCGTTCGACGAATCTATCTTCTGGAAGAAAATTCGCAAGTGCCTGCGATTCTCGGACTGCCACCTTCGAGTCATCGGGCGTGGGATCAATTTGTCAGCGCGCTTCGCTTTCGTGGTCAACTGGTGAGCAGTTATGAAATCGAACTTTCGCTGGAGACAAAACGAAATGGCGCGTTCGTATGGAGTCAATTGCAACCTCCGAAGATACTTCGGGAATTGACTCCAGCGGAAAAGTACCGCGTCGTGTCGATAGGAAAAGAGCTTGAAGCACGGCACAAATCGATCACGGTGGGGATTGAAGATTATCTGCAAGTCAACGTGGAGAACTCCAATGGTTCGTCAACAGAAGAGACACAACAAGGCGAAACAGCCGGACAAACAGCATGAACAGCGGAGGGTTCGCCTCCGCACACCACTTCCGAATCCTTCGGGGGTGGCGTGGGGCGGCGAAGGTCGCTCCAAAAGTATGGCTTGCCGTGGCCTGGCCAGGCGAGGCGGGGCATGGTGTGGCATGGTTCGGCGTGGTAGAGCGTGGCATGGCCGCTTCCCCGGTTGAGCGCTGGACACCGAGGTAGTGTCTGAAATTAGCCGGGAACAACAAAAGAGCGGCGTTCGCGCCGCTCCATCCTAAACGAAAGGGTGAAAGACGAATGTCGGTTGCCAATACCATTATAGGCTACACGGTTGACGGAGACAATGTTCGTTTCGCGACGCCGTATCGGGCGGCTGTGCGACTGAAGGGATCGACGCCTATATTATTCCATCGATGGGACTGTGAGGATGTTGAAGCCAAGGCGCAAGCCGCCAAGGGCAGCGCGATGAAGAAGACGGACAACTGGGAAGCGTACCTTTACCGGAACGAAGACGGCGAAATCTGCATTCCCGGTGTCTACCTGCATCAGGCGCTCGTGAACGCGGCGAAGTTCAAGCAGGATCCTCGCTCGCCAAGAAAGTCAATGTCAGATTTATCTAAAGCTGCATTTATCGTGACGCCGTGGCTGGCTTCAATGGGAAAAGCACAACCAGACTTTCTTGATAGACGCCGTGTTTTAGTTCAACGAGCGGGAGTTACCAGGGTTCGTCCAGCGCTGTTACCAGGGTGGGAAGTTGAATTTCAAGTTGAGTGTCTTCTTCCAGAATATATCAGTCCGGAACTGCTCTATGACCTACTGGTTCAAGCGGGAAGGTTGGTTGGAATTGGAGATTATAGGCCAATGTTTGGAAGATTTCAGGTGGTGGAGTATAAGGTGTTGGAGGACGACGTGGAGTGAGTGCCTTGAGCGGAAGCTTCGCTTCCGCGACGTGTCTCCGAGGTGTCTCGGAGGCGGGTCGGGGCGGCGAAGAACCGCTCCAACGTTCATGGCCGGGTGTGGCACGGCAAGCCTCGGTGGGGTAGGGTCTGGAATGGCTTGGTGAGGCGGGCTGAGGCGTGGTCAGGTTCGGCAGGCTATGGCAAGGCATGGTCGCTTCGCCGGTTGTGCGCTGCCCGCCGTGGTAGCGGGTGAAAACAGCCGGCACCATAGCCCACTGTTACAGTGGGTGAACCTCCCTTTGTCAACGCCTAGAGAGCGCGCAGGGCGCGCCCCTGCGCCGGGCGCTCAAAGGTGCAGGCGGCACGGTTGACACGGGACTGATCACCCCGTGGAGACTTGCGGTTCGAGTCCGTACTTTGAGCGCCGCGCGGAGGGGCGCGAAAAGAAGGCTCCTACGAGGTTGATTAGGAATTTGAGGATGCGACAGAAATCGGACCAAGGAGGACAATAGCATGCATCGGATTGTCAATTTGACACCACACGAACTCACATTCATCGGCTCGGATGGAACTACCATCGCACGAATCCCGCCTTCTGGCATCGTGGCACGGGTGGCGAGCACATCGAAGCAAATTGATGTGCTTGATGGTATCCCGGTCTTCAGCACGGAGTTTGGTGAAGTTGTCGAGTTGCCGGATCCGGAGGAGGACACGGTGTACGTCGCCTCGACGCTGGTGGCGCAGGCTGCGGCGAGGGCGGGGCGAACGGATGTGTTTAGCCCTGCGGAGGCCATCCTGGACGAAGAGGGCAGGGTGATCGGGTGTCGGGGGTTGCAGCTTCCGGTGTAGGATTTGGTGGTCATCTATGGCGGAATATCTGCTGGCGGTTATTGGAGGAGATCTATTAGGTGCCGTCTTGGCTCTTGTTCTGATCAAACTCTGGGACAACGAAGATTTGATGTGGTTTGTCAGAGTGTTCTTCGCGGCGCTTGTGCTCATAGCGTTATATCCGTTCATTCTGGCGGGATGGGGGATCTACAGAGCCGTAGAACGACTGAGGTTGGTGCGTTGAGCGTTTCGCCCTTGCGCCATGGGTCGAATCTTTTCGGCCCAGACCGAAATGGCAACTTCTAATCGCAAGATCTTCAGGAGGGATACCATGCAACCTGTGGACAAGAGCGGAAACCAAACGATGGAATGGATGTTCAAAGGCCATCGAATCCGAGTCGTCATGATTAACGATGAACCGTGGTGGGTGGCTGCTGACGTGCTTGTGATTCTTGAGTTGGATCGTAAAGCCTTGGAGCGGATCGACGAGGATGAAAAGGGTGTGAGTTCAATTCACACCCCCGGCGGTCAACAGAACATGACCATCATCAACGAAGCCGGTTTGTATTCACTGATCTTGGGCAGCCGCAAGCCTGAGGCGAAGGCCTTTAAGCGCTGGGTCACCCACGAAGTCTTGCCCTCCATCCGCAAGACCGGCAAGTACGAGACGCCTGAACGTCGCGAGCAGTGCGAGGTAGCGGATAAACAACTGAAAGTCATGGAGCTTAACGTGAGGACAGAGCAGGCGAAGCTTCTGATCGATGCCGCTCACCGTCTGCAGGATCGCCTGTCTGACCTGATGATTGAGCGCCTGCTCATCGTCAGCGCGAATCTCATGGCGGGGTATGACGCTATTGGGATTCCGACCGATGGTCCGAGTTTGGCGGATTTGATGAACAGCGGCCAACACGGCAGGACGCGGTTCCCTGACATCAAACCATACTGGAAGCCGTTTTAATGGCTTGCGCAAGGCCCTCGCCCTTGCGCCCTGTACCGAAGGTCTTCGGTACAGAGTGGAGGGGCGAACCCTCTCGGGTGTCTGACGACGCCCACACCAATGACACCAGGGACGCCGAGCGCGCGTTCCCGGCGCGGGTCGTATCGCCGTCACGACAGCACGATATGAACACTCATGAGGCGATGTGCCGCGTCAGAGCGGACCTTGGCAACTGAATAATCCCAGAACCCTTTTCTCCGCCGCCGTGCCCGGCGCGCGAGCTGCATCATTACGCGCCTGATGCGCGCTGTTGTCCCAAGCAGTTCGTGCGCTGCGCCGGGCGGCGGAGGCACCGCCCGACCGTGGCGTTCGGCAGGCGCAAAATCGTGGGACACGGCAAAAGCGAGTGTTCCGCGCTTCAGACACGTTCGCGCCTGTCGGGACGCCATCGGGTGAGAACTCACGCTGCCCTAACTCCTTACGTGGCATGGCGAGGCTAGGCTGGGCGCGGTTCGGCCAGGCGAGGCGTGGTGTGGTAAGGTAAGCTATGGCAAGGCATGGCCGCTTCGTCCGCTGTGCGCTGCCCGCCGTGGTAGCGGGTGAAAACAGCGGACATCACAATGTGTCGTACTGGCTGGAAGATTTAGTGGTAGGATTCACACGCATTTCGACGAATAACAGGTGGTGAGAGCATCACTTCATGCGCACATGATTGGCGTTGGGACCCGCGACCGGATCTCGTCAGCGACCACAGACTGTGGGAAGTCCTACTGACTCAGGTCGTGAGTGATGACACGCTGGGTTGGACGCTAAATGCTTCCCGATGTGGCGGAGCCACATTGAGATGGGAAAACGGTATGTACCACATCGTGCCGATCATCGACCCGAGGCTCGGGTTCGACAGCGAAGAAGAGTGGCTTGAATTCCGAGAGAAGTGGCTGCTGCCGATGAAGGTGGAGATCACCCAAGCCCTTAAGCGCCTAGCCCAAGCCACCAAATTGGAGGATGCATCATGAGACGTGATCCGAGCAACAGGCGCTATGATCCGGGGCTGCTCCTAGATTGCTCCTATCTGCAAAATCCCGAGAAGCCTTGTGCCACAAGGGATCTCGGGGTGTGATCCGAGTGATCCGGGGTCGAAAACGCATCTCTATAAAATTGCTGCTTCGATTCGTTTCGATACCATTTACAAGCAACTTTATCCATATTAACCCATGACTCGACGACAGTAACTATTTGTAAACGAATCGAAGCACTCATTTCTTCTCAACCGTAAATCTGGCTAGGATCACTCGGATCATACTCCAGAATCCCTTACAGCACAAGGGATTCTAGACTAACACCACTCGGATCACTCTAGGATCATCCTAGGATCACGCTCGGATCACCCTCGGATCACTCCTATATTCTCCTTACTTCCTTCTCTCTTAGAAAAGAAAAAAGGAAGGAAAGAGAATAGTGAAAACCTTTCATTGGAATTGGTGTTCTGTTGATTCGTTTCCATGTTCCGCCTTCTGCCTTGATTCCGAGAACTGGGAGTGAGAGGGATGCCACGAGACTGCAAGCTGTGTGATTCTGCCATCCGGGAGGAAATCGAAACTCGGTGGTTGGCTGGAGAAAGCTACCGGGGGCTCGAAACGTGGTGTGCAGAGAACGGAGAAGAGATTTCCGATTCGGCGATTCGGCGGCACATGATCGAGCATGCGTTCTGTGGTGATCCCGCCGAATCGATCGACTTCCTGCGATGGTGGTTCGAGGGGGCGGCAGGCTACGTGGAGATCAGGCCGATCCCGAACCGGAAGGACGATCGGGAGATGGCGTTCAAAGCCGTTAAGGCGCGGCGGTCGTTCATCACGAAGGACTTTGAGGCGTTGCGGGACTACTTTGACCGCGGGTACAGAAGCCCGGACATGGCGCGATGCGGATGGTACTTCGGCACCTGCTTGCGCGACAAGCCAGTGCAGCGGACGCAGGAGGGGCGATGGATCGGAGGCAGCGCAGACGACGTCGTGGCCTGTCCAGGGGCTTGGGCGGACGTGGACGACCACGGCCGGGAAGACGACGAGGAACGCATGGCGCATGCCGAACGCGTGTTGGCTATGTTGGCGGACAAGGGCTTCATCCCCAGCGCAGTTGTGCGGTCGGGCGGAGGTCGAGGACGGCACCTGTACTTCAAGTTCGAGCGTCCCGAGATGGATTGTGAGCGCGGGCGACGGATTGTTTGGAAGCTCGCAAGGGTACTGTCAAGCGATCTCAACGTGGCCGATGTTGCGAGAGTGATGCGGATTCCAGGCTCCATGCACACGAAATCGGGGCGCATCGTCAAGGTCACAGTTGAAGAATGGCGCAAGGATGCACTGTACAAGCCTGACGAACTTGAGGCAGCAATTGACGGGATTGCTGAGGCGTTGGGTATTGATTTAACGCGGACAGAGTCAGTGTCTGCGACAGATGACGGCGGCGAGTTCACGGGCGATTGGAAGCCTGTCCCCGCTGACTTTGTCGAAGAGCAATTGCCGACCATCTGTGCAAGGTTCAAGGCTTATGTGCAGGATCCAAACATTGTGACCGAACCTATATGGCATAAAATGGCATGTCTACTGAAATCGATGGTTCCTGACTCTTCCCTCTTTCACAAATGGTCGGAAGGCTATGACGTGGGACCGGGCAAGCGATACAACGCGATCGAGACTGAGAGAAAGTTCCGATCGTCGCGACCGATGGCTGTTCTGTGTTCCACGTTCCAAGAACTCGATCCGATGAGTGTTTGTGCAGCGTGCAGGCACTTTCAACGGGGATCCAGTCCGGCCACGTTTGTTCGGAGAGCCTACGCGGCGAAACTGGGGCTTCCGGGACTTTACGGCGCTCCGGATGAAGTGGATGGACCGAAGATGGACGGGCTTCCGACAAAGACGACGGAAGAGGCGCTGCATGCTAACGGAGGAGCTCGGGTCGCCGCGGGCGCAGAGGATTTGGTGGAAGTTCCCGAAGATGTGATCGTACACGATCCTGTCGCTTGGACCGAGGATCTAAGCGAAGCGCCGGAAGACAACACAAACTGGTGCGAACAGCCGTTTACGAATCACACGGCTCGGAAATGGGCGCGGGAGAAGAAGGGATATTTCGTCTACGTCGATGAGGAAAAGGGGAAAGAACACCTGCTGTTCCGGCGCATGGCGACTCTCATCAAAAAGGATTTCAACCTACAGTACTTCTTTCAATCCTGTTACTACTACGACGGGACGATCTACACGACGCCTACAGATGATGGAAAAGACGAGGCAGTCATCCGGGACTTTATCCTGGAGGCCCTGGAGACCATCAAGCCGACCTGGGCGACGTGGTCACGCGCAGAAGAGATCAAGCGGATGTTGATTACCAACCTCGAGCATGACAAAGACCATTCCGTCGAATCCATTCGGGTGCACGAGGTTTGGAACACCGAACCGTTGGTGCCGTTTGAAAACGGGCTCCTGGACATGAGTGATCCGTTTGACCACGATTGGCGAATCCATGAGTTCTCGCCACGACATCGGATTAACTGGAAGCTGACGATTCCGTTCTTTGAAAATTGGCACCGAACTCCGAAGTCATGGACGCTTGCAATGAAGGACGCGGAAGTCGACGTGCTGGACTTCTTCCGTACGACGTTTCCGGATGACGAGACACGACGTTCAATTCTCGAGTTTCTCGGTTATTGTCTGTGCAGATGGGATCAGTCCGAAGAGTGCTACGCCATTCTCTACGGGCCAGGCCAGAACGGTAAGTCAACGCTCCTCGGTATGCTGGCGAAGGCCTTCGGGATTTACGCAGTGACGGAGAGCGTGCAAAGCCTCGAACGCAATCGCTTTGCTTCAGCGTGTTTGACTCGGGCAGCGATCGACATCGTACCGGACATGGCGGGCACAGGGATCGAGGACACGAGCTTCCTGAAAGGCTGGATCGGCAACGATGTGGTTCGAGCCGAGCGCAAGTTCAAGGCTTCGTTCGAATTCAAGCCGCAGACGAAGTTGATTTACGGCGCGAATGAGTTGCCGCCCACGAAGGATCCGACCCATGGCTACTTCCGACGGATCCTTCTGTACCCGATGATGGAGCGCTTCAAGCGGCAAGGGCCGGGGTGGGTGGAACGGCTGAGGACGCCTGAGGCGCTGTCGTACATGTGCTACCTCGGGTTGCTGCATTATCGGCAGATGCGACGTGAAGGCCGCAACATCACGGAGTCCAAAGAGATGCTGCGCGAAAAGGACTATTACTGGCGTGCAAATGATGTGGTGAAGGCGGCGATTGACGAGGGGATTATCGAACTCGGCAAGGATTTCAGCGTGCCGCGGGATCTGCTTCAAAAGGCGATGGAGATCTATGCGAAGGAGACGGGGCGCAAATATCCGGGAGCTGCGAAATTGCTCGAACGGTTGCGGAACTATGCTCCCCACAAAATCGACTATTCGCGCCCGCGCTGGAAAGGTAAACCGATTCATGTTTGGACGGGCGTTCGCCTGGGCGAAGCGGGGCGAATGCTGTTGGTGAGTCGCGAAGTCGTGAATCTGGATCAGAGGAAGTTGGAGTACATCTCGATGCCAGTCACGGAGGCGTACGCTGAAGAGCACAAGTTCGATGATGTTAGCATGCTTGAATCTGGTTCTTTGCCAAAAGGCGTAATCCAATAGGAACAATGAGGTGTTGACGATGTCGATGAACATCATGAAGTGGGAGAAGATGAGCAGTCCATATTCCGAGGACGCATGGATGGAATTCGCTCAAAAAGGTGATTTTCGACAAGCGATTTGGATGTATGTGTTGAAGCACGTCGGAACATCGTTCGCGGAACTTCAACGACATTTTCGTACTTACATCCCTGTGGATGGAGAGTACGGGCTAACCATTGCTCCAAACAATTTTCTCTGGTGCGGCATGAGTAAAGCATTTGCAGTGTATTTGCTGGATTTGATTCAGCGCCGTCAGTTGTTCATTTTCGTGCCTGATCGTTCGCAGCGGGGATGGGTGGTGCTGAATTATGTGGTCGACGGAGGCGTGTTGACCATTCCCTATTCCAACCATTTCGGTGCCTACAAGCGTCCGCACTGGTCGCCATGTGTGCTGAATGTGCTTCCAGATGACAGTGCGAGGCTACGCGCGTTGAACAGCAAAGTTGAAATGTGTCGATTCACGGGGTGATGGAGATTGAGAACCATTACCGCCAAACACCAAAACGAACTCAAACTCCGCGACTACCAACTCGAAGCCGTCGACGCGATTCGACGATATCCAAAGCCGCGGCCTATCCTCGTGGCCGCGACGGGCGCAGGCAAGACCGTGATGTCGTCGCAGTTCGCCGTGGAGAGGCTTGAACGCGGGCCGGTGTTGTTCCTAGCCCACCGCGACGAGTTGCTCGATCAGACGCTGGAGAAGTTCTCGGTGGTGTTCGACGCCTTGGCTCCAAAGGGGTGTGAGGTGAAGGTCGGTCGGATCCAAGGCCCGGACGACGACGTCGAGGCGGATTTCGCGGTGGCGAGCGTTCAGACGATCTCGCAGTCGGAGCGCTTGGAGCGCTGGATGGACGCGCATGAGACGACACCCACCGTGATCACGGACGAGTGCCACCACGCGACGGCGAGGACGTACATGCGCATCTACCACGCGCTCGGGTTCCTCGGCGCGGTGCCGGATGGTCATGTGCATCTGGGACTCACGGCGACGCCGTATCGAACCGACAAGGCCGACCTCCGCAAGGTCTACGACGGCGTGGCCTACGCGATCGGGATCCACGACCTGATCGACATGGGGTTCCTGGTTCCGCCGAAGAGCGTGAAACTCGAGATCGTCGAAGGTCTTGAGGACAAGAACGACGGCGATTGGTCGGATGCTGAGGTCGAGGGCGCGGTGGATACGCCAAGTGTCAACAAACAGATCGTCGCGGCGTGGCAGGCGCAGGCCTCCGACCGGCTGACGATCGCGTTCTGCGCCAGTGTGGAACACGCGTATCACCTGGCGGAGGAGTTCGAGCAGGCGGGAGTCCCCGTGGCGGTGGTGCACGGCGCCTTGCCCAAGGAGGCGCGTCGACAGACCCTTGACGCGTTCTCAGATGGAAATATTCGAGTCCTATGCAATTATGGCGTACTTACAGAAGGATTCGATCGGCCCGAAGTGTCCTGCATCATCATGGCGCGACCCACCTTGTCTCACAGCCTTTACGTCCAGTGCGTTGGCCGAGGCCTGCGGATCGCGCCGCACATCTTCAAGCAGGACTGCTTGGTGCTTGATGTGGTCGGGGTCACGGACGTGCACCGGCTGATGACGGTGGATCGGCTGCTCGCGGGCGAGGACAAGGACGAAAGCGGCGAGAAGCGCGAGCGGGCCGGCGGCGAGCGCGGGCCGAGGGTCGCCAAGCGGCTTACGGCGAGCGCGTTCCGGTGGATGCGGGTGCGCGAGCGTGTGTGGCTCGCGCGAGACTTCCGCGGAAACTTTGTCCGGGTCGAGCAGACGCAGGTCGGCTGGTACGTGGCCTATGGACGATTCAGTACGGACGATCCGAGCGATAAGCCCGAGATGCACCGAGTGTACTTCGGGCCGGACTCCGAGATGGCCTGGGGCGCGGCGGCGACGTACGCGCAGATCGGGTTGTCAAAGAGTGCGGTGGGGGCCGAGGAGGAGTGGATGGATCTGCCGCCGACGGAGAAGCAAGTGGCGGCGCTGGAGCGCCGAGGTCTGCAAGCGCCGCAGACGCGGTGGGAGGCGGCGGAGCTCCTGACGAAGCCAACGCCGAGGCAGGAAGAGTTGCTTAAGCGGATCTTCAAGGCGAACAACATCCCGTACGCGCTGTTGCCCGAGACGATGGACGAGGCGAACGCGCTGCTCAATGCGGTGCTTGGGCAACGGCTGGAGCGACAGGAGTTTCTGGTGCGGTACGCGATGGTGTTGCCGCATAGGTGGGAGATCTTCCGGGATGTGGTGCAGAGGCATGAGGAGTCTAAAGCGGCGGCGGAGGCGATCGGTGTTGTATGACGGCTCACCTATGGATAGAGAGGGATGAGTCCGTGAACGAGAGCTTGTATAGAGCGGGTGTATGATCCAAAACCCGAAAGGAACATGACGCGAGGAGGGACATCTGTGAATCTGATTCCGTATTTATATCATTCTCTACATTTGACAAAGGGCACATATGCTTTCTTGGACATTTCAATTAGTTTTGTATATTTTGTTGTTGGGATGCCATTGTTTCTTCGAATACTTGAATTTGGATTTTACAATTCGCCAAATAGTGACCAAGCATCTTGCAATCCAGGGAACGATAACAAACATCAAAGACATGATAAGTGCCCCTAAAATTGACGTGAGTAACGAGAAAAGAGTAAACCCGAGGCTTAAGAACCAGGTCCCGGGATTCGACCAACTGAGATTTGGTGCGTATTTTGAATTTTCAAGTAGAAAGTACATCAAAAAGAATAGTATGGCTCCACTAAGACATATCATGAACATTTCGATCGTCGAGCGATTGTATGGATTCGTGTTTTTGAAGCGTGGATGGAACCAGCAAAAGATTCCCCATAACGAATCGCGATACCACAACCAAAGCAAAGATAGAAAAGGGCTGGAAGGAGTAGATGAATGTTCGTTCTGTACGCTTCGGCATTCTTCTTTCTTTTGGGAATCTTGAAATTGCGACCGAAACGCCATCGGAGAGAGTTCGAAGAAGAGGCTGGAGCTTTCGCGTTGGCGTATAGCATCTTTGGTCTCTTGATTTCCGCCTTTCTCTGGTTCCTTACAGGAGTTTGGTTCTGATGGTCTCATGATACCTCCAGAACAAAAGGAGATGGTATTGATACCTAGGCATTCGAGAAGAAGATGTTCGATTCCTGCACGTGGGAAGCTCTATTGGAAATCGAGATTGGAGGCGAATGAGAACGATGAAAGGGAACAACCCGGTCTGGGTGGTCGCACAGTGGTGGCCGGGTGAAGTGGATGTGCCGCCACTCATCGAGGTGTACAAGGATCCGGAATACGCTGCGGAAGAGGCGAGGATCAAACAAGCCGACGATCCCCACTCACAAGTTGGGATCTTCATGACATGGGTCAAAGAGTGAGGCTGTAGAAGGCAGCGGTGAGGCAATGGTGATGAGGATGAACGACGCTCAACGCGAACTAGCTGCGAAGAACATTGGGTTGGTCTACCACATTGCTCGTCGTTATCGCTACCGCGCCGAACGGGTAGGAATCGAATTCGACGATCTCGTAGCAGCGGGGTTGCTTGCGTTGTGCAGGGCGGCGTTGTTCTATCGCGTTGGAGTCGGAAAATTCGCTGGATTTGCTGCGCTGGTGATCGCACGTGAAATGCAGAAGCTGATTGTGTGTGCGGTGAGGCGTCAATTGCAACGGTCGATCCTGCTGGAGTTTGAAGACGAAGACGAAGGCGAAAAGCAAGTGGAGAGTCGGGATCTTCGGCAGGAGTTTGACTGGAGCGAGCTTGAGGTTCGCGAGTTCATGGCGGAGTTGACGCCGCGAGACCGCGCGATTGTCGGGTGGACGGTTGCGGGGTATTCGCAGGCCGAGATCGGGCGCAGGTTGGGCGTAACCCAGCCTTCGGTGTGCCGGGCGTTGAGGCGGGCACGGGGAAGATGGATTGCCTTGCAGACGGTGAGTGGTTGACGAGAACAGCGACAACCCTAAGATGCTCGATTCATCTGTCGTAGCGCCGGATTCCATGCTCATCGTTTTGGAGTTAATAAACATCTCAAAAGATCTTATAAGGAAGGATGATGCGATGGAGATCTTGGTTCAGAAAGACTACTTGGACGCGCTCATCAATATCGCTTGCGAAGCGGACGAACTGATTGTCGAACTGGAGGATTACGACTTGCGGGCGGGTCAGGCACTAAGGGCGCGGTTTGCGCGGTGGTTTGAAGTCATTGACCGATACGCAGAGGAGGGGCGGCAAAACGCGTGGCACTGAAAGACCTGGATACGCTCAAACGTGACGGTCGCTGGTACTTAGCCGGCCCCATGTCCGGCTACCCGGATTTCAATCGTCCGGCGTTTCACGAGGTCGCGGCGAGGCTTAGGGCGAAGGGGCTGGTGGTGGTGAATCCGGCGGAGATCCGCGGTGACGACGACTGGCAATGGGACGACTGGATGCGTGCAGCGTTGCACTGCCTGCTCGGCTGCCACGCCGTGGTGTTCCTGCCGGGTTGGGAGTCCTCGCGAGGCGCGCAGTTGGAACGGACGATCGCGGAGGCCTTGGGGATGCCGATGTTCGAGTATCGCGACGGAGAAGTTGTTCCGTTTGTCCTGCAAACATCCACTTAATGAGAGGGGTGGTTGAATGTTTGAGTTTGCTGTTTGGGAGCAGGGTCGAGTTCGCATGAAGCGCGGCTTGTGTCTGGGCGTCGTGGAGGAAGGCGAGTACCCGCCGGTCTACGAGGGCCGCGGGTTTCGGATGGCCTACGATCCGAACAAGCCATGCGACGAGACGCGGTTGCTCATGGCAGTGCCGAGGTTCTGCAAGGTGTCGGTGGTGCACACCATCTACCTGGTTGTTCCGCAGGCAGTCACGCCGAAGGATCGCGAGGCATTGCGTCAGGCAATCGTGCAAAATTCGACATCGGAGGCCGAGACAATATGCGGTGCCTAATCGAGCAAAAAATCCTCCAACCTGCGCTAGCTGCACTCGCTCGCATCGCGCCGGCGCGAACACCCAAGACCATACTCCAGGGCGTGCTGATCGAGGCCAATGGCGGTCAAGTCACGCTCACGGCGTATGACTTGGAGGTTGCGCTTCGGATGACACTTGAAGCGCACGTCGTGGATTCGGGTGAAATCGTGCTCCCGGCGAAACTGCTGTCAGACTTGGTGCGACGGCTTCCGGAAGGCCCGATTGATATCGCAACGATCCCTCCATACCACTTGAATGCCAGCTTGGACTCGGGCACGACGCACATGGAGTTGAATGCTCGCGACGCCGTGGAATTTCCGACGTTGCCTGACATGGTGGGCATCGAGCCAGTGGAGATCCCGGCGAAGGCCATCGTCCAAGCGATTAAGGCTGTGGCCTATGCAGCGGCGAAGCAGGACCAGGTGAGGCGGATTTTAGATGGCGTTCATGTCCGGTGCGAAGACGGTCGATTGGTCTGGACAGCGACAGACGGGTTGAGGTTGGCGCGAATGGCGCAGAAGTTGGGGCGAGATTTGCCAATTCGGTTTACGGTTCCGCGACGCGGGCTATCAGAGCTCTTGCGACTATTAGAAGACGAAGAAGACACGACGGTGCAGGTGTACCAGAGCGCCAACTACGTGATGTTCGCGTGGGGGAATGTCCGGTTGTACGCGCTCTTGTATCAAGCGGAGTACCATGACGTGACTCGGGTGATCCCGACGGAGTTTATCGCGGAGTGCATGGTGGAACGTGATCGGCTTGAGCAGGCGGTCGAACGTGCGATGATTCTCGCTGAGAACGAACATCACTCGGTCACGATGGATTTGTCGGACGGCGCGCTACACATGACATCGCGAGCGAGAGATCGCGGTCAGGCGCGCGAAGAGGTGCCGATTCTCGAATCTTCGGGTGAGAAAGTGCGGGTGACGCTCAACGCGCGATTCATGTTGGAGATGTTGCAGGCGATGGAAGGCGCGACGGTGAGGATGCGATTTGCTGGGCGGAGTCGACCGGTGGCCTTCCATGATGACGATGATCACCTGCATTTGATCTCGGCGATCCTGACGAACGACTGATTTTGTCCTGCAAGCCACGCAATGGTGAGGTGGTGATTATGCTTGATCGAATTGCTCGACGACGATCCCCGGCGTGGGAGACAAGCGAGGTCTACCGAGCCTACCAAGAGGCGCTGTTTGAGGCTGTCGAACGTTGTCGCGCCGCTGAGGTGGCTTATGAATGGGCCGACGATCCTGCGGAACCTTTGGCGTTTGCAAATCTACAAAAGGCGCGAGCTGAAGTCTCCACCATTCTACGCGAAGCGAGGGAGGCATGGCGAAATGGAAACGACGTGGAGCGTGTCAGTCACTGAGGTCTACAACCGACTGACCATTGTCTGTGAGTGCTACGACCACTTCCTGCGGGAATTGCAGAGCCACTGGGCACAATGCGAGGCCAGTCACAACCGGGCGCTTCGGGATCGTGCCTACGCATACCGCGAGATGTTGGATTCGCTCTTGGATCTCTATCACGATTTGCGGGAGGCACAGTCGTTGGCCAGGGCGTGTGTGGAGGCGCAGCAGGCGAGTGCGGCGGTCCAAGGCAATGTCGTCGCGATTCCGACAGAGCGATATCAGGCGCTGATGATGCTCTACAGTGCGGTCAAGCGCCGGGTCGATGCGAGCCAGGCGTTGCTCGGGGTGCGGAAGGACGATGAGCTTGGGCATGAGCTTGTGGCGGAGCAGGTGCGGTTGGCGCTGAACGAGGAGCGGATGGCGCTGGCAAGTTTGGCGCGGCAGTTGGAGGGGGAGCGAGCGAGTTGCGGTTGAGCATCAAGGAAGCAGAGGTGCAGGTTGTGGTCGACGGAGGCGAGATTCGGGTACTTTTGTCCGATGCACACGGTCCACTGGAGCTTGTGATCGACCAAGAGACAGCGAGGAAGTTGCGAGATGGTCTCAAACTGGTGACGAGAGACGAGCCGCGTGGTGGGGGGCCGATGCCGTTAAGTTAGAAGAGGGCATTTTCAGAAGTGAATCTGTTGTCTGCCACTCCCCCTCCAAGTAGAGCGGGAGCCGCTGCCGCATACGCCCAGTAACTGGAACATTGAAGAAACGGAGGATGAAAAATGAATCTTACCGAACTGGACAAGAAGTATCAGGACGTCGAACCTGCCAAGGGTGGATATCAGCCGCTGCCAGACGGCACGTACGTTTGTCGCTTGGAGAAAGCGCAAGTGAAGCAGAACAAGGGCAACGACGGCTTGCACCTCGCGCTGGTGTTTGTGGTTGATGAGGGTTCTCACAAGGGGCGGCGCATCTTCCACCACCGGCCCATCAACAACAACGAGAAGACGTTGGCGTGGCTCAAGCGGGATCTCCTGGCGATAGGCTACACCGATTATCTGTCTCGGCTGCCGGAGCTTCTGCCACAGTGCCTCGGACGCCTGGTGAAGGTGGAACTGAAGACGGTGACGATCCCGGCCACGGGGCAGAAGACGCAAGTGGCCTATCTGGATCCGGTAAAGGGGCGCTGACCATGAGGGCCGCACTGGATCGGTACACGGCGGAGTTTGTTTTGTGGAGTCGGAACACGCCCGCGCGCAACCTGGTCGCGCTGGTCTACGATGTGCGGGATCGGGACGGCAACCTGCTACGGGAGCATGCGTGGCTCCAACTCGGTCGGCGCTCGCCTCAGCATCAGCCGCCGCTTCGCCCAGGCGAGATCGTCGAGTTCTACGCTCGGCGCGAACGTTATCGACGGCGGAAGCCTCCGCCGCCCGGCGTGGAACAGGAGCCGTGCATTGGGTTTCGAGTCGTGGGCTGCTTGTATCCCGTGGATTTTGACCGAGAGGAGGATGTCGATGAATCGACGCCAGTCATGGCGCAGACGCTTGCGCCGATTGTTGTTGCCGTGGCGCAAGGAGCGAGTGTGGATCCCCGTTGATCCGCCTGATCGCCGACAACCGCCTGCGACGCCGGAAGCTTGGGAGGATGATTTTTGATGGTGAGTGATGAAGATGCAAAACGCTCCTAGGAATGAGTCGAGACAAGCAACCGTCGTCGAAGCCCGACCACTCAAGTGGCGACGCGGGTTGCCGACGGTACTTGAAGTGGTGATGGAAGTCAACGGTCAGGTTCGTGTGCAGGAGTACATTCTTCGTCCTGAGAGCGCGTTTCGACACAAACGAAAGGCGTGATTTCAAGCATGTCCAAACGAAGGGCGCGCAAGATGGAAAGACCGAGATGCCGACTGTGCGGGCACTTTGTCCGCTATCCGTGGAGTCCTCTTTGCGAGGATTGTCGAAGTGAGTTTGGGGGGACGACAAGGATGAACGAACGACTGGCGTTACTCGAAGTCCAATTGCAACAAGCCGATGAGCGCGTTGCTCGCGCGAAGGCGATTTGGTTTGAAAATCGCCATACAGATCGCGCCAACCAACTCTATGAGCGGTACCGCGCCGAGCAAGCGTACCTGGCCCGGCTACTCGACGCGATCGCAGCGCCACAACGCAGTGGGCGTGGAAACCCACGAACCGCATGCTAACACAAGTTTCGCCGCTAAACCATGCCAAATGATTGGAGGCCATTCCATGCGTCTGGTGCTCCCGCTTCCGCCATCTGTCAATCATGCCTATCGAAGTTTTGTGCATCCGAAGACAGGGCAGCGGATGCGGGTCCTCAACGCCAAAGCGCAGAAGTTTCGGCGCGACGCGGCCTATCTTGCGCTTCGTTGGCGGCAGGCGACAGGGTGGCAGATGCCGCAACCAGGCACGAAAGTGGTCTTGCGCTTGTGGTACTTCTGGCCGTCAAATCGCCGGATGGATACGCATAATCGAGAAAAGGTGCTGTTGGATGCTCTGGAGGGCGTCTTGTATCCAGAAGACCGGTGGGTGCTGGTTCAGGAAATGGACTTTTTCGTAGACCGAAGCAACCCGAGGCTGGAGGTCGAAGTCCTGCTGCACAAAGAGTTAAGCGCGATGTAACCGATTTTGCCGCGTGCGTGGCGAACCTGGTTGAGTTATGCTTGGTATAGAACATATGTTCGTTAGGGGCAAAGGCTATGGAACGGCGATTCCAACACGTGTTTCTGATGGGACCTATGGGGGCGGGAAAGAGTACTGTGGCGCAGTATCTAAGACGGGAGATGAGCTATGTTCGGTACTCGCTGGCGACGCCCGTCGACGCCGTGCTTGATATTGCGGCACCGTGGCTGAAGGACGCAAGTAAGGCGGTGCGGCGGCCGTATCTACAAAAGGTCGGGCGGTTTCTTCGTGAGTTCAAACCAAATCCGCTGCTTCTTGCTGCGGAGGAGGTGTTGAAGCACACTGTGAGTCCGATCGTCATCGACGATGGACGAACGGTTGAAGAAGCGGTGTGGGCGGACCAGCACGGGTTTCTCGTCATCATCCTCACCGCCTCAGAGTTCGTTCGGCGGCGTCGGATACTGGCGCGAGACGGAGAGCTGCCCGACGGACGGACGCATGAGGACATGACCGAACAGCAGTGGCAGCATGCGCGCGGGTTTTTGATCGATACCAGTGATCTGACGGAAGATGAGATGTGCCAAATGGTGTGTGCCGCGATTGAGGCACGTCGGTTGGCGATGTGCAAACGAGAGGAGAGAACGGCAAATGGCGATGAGGCATGAGCACGGCACGCCGGTGCCAAATCGACATAAGGAGCGAACAACAGGTCCGTCGGAGTTATCGATCTATCGTATGGATCCCGTTGAGATGGATCGATATCTCCGGGAAAAGTACGGCGCGCGGGTGTTCTCGAAACCGACAGAGAAACCGCCAGTGGGAGCAGAGCTTGCGACACGAAAAAGTCAACGAAAGAGGGCGAGCAAGTGAGATTGAGTGAAGCGCGTTTTGTCGTAATCGACACTGAGACGACCGGCCTTCCACCCGAAGGCCGCGTCGTCGAACTTGCGCTGGTCGAGGTGGGACTGGACCGCGAGCCGCAGATCGTGTACTCGGCACTGGTTGATCCCGGTTGCCCGATCCCTCCCGAAGCTTCGGCGGTGCATCACCTGACGGATCGCGACGTCGTAGGAAAGCCGAGCTTGTCGCAGATCTGGCCCAAGGTGATGCGGTACATCGAGGGAGCGATCCTCGTTGCGCACAACGCCGAGTTCGATCGTGGGATGCTGCCGGAGACGGGTCGACCGTGGATCTGCTCGAAGCGTCTGGCGCAGCACTTATGGCCCGACGCACCGCGGCACTCAAACCAGGTGTTGCGGTACTGGCTCGGGATCGATGTGGAAGTGGGAAATCCGCACCGGGCGCTCGGCGACGCGATCGTGACGGCGCATGTGTTCCAACGGGAGCTTCAAGCGTATCTGGAGGCGGGGTATCCGGATGATGTGGAAGCCTTGATCGCGTTTGCAGAGTCGCCCATTGAGGTGCAGACGATGCCGTTCGGAAAGCACAAGGGCATGCCGTTGAAAGACGTGCCGCTGGACTATCTCGACTGGGCGTTGCGCAATTTACAGGACCTTTCACCGGATTTGCGGTGGAGCATGCAGAAGGCGCTGGAGCAGGGTTTGGGGTGAACGGGATGAGTGCAGTCGCCCAACTTCTGCTCTACAGAATACGGAAGATAATATTGAAGAATTTTTTAAGAGCATATTCCTTATTAAACGACAATTTAAGGGAACGAATTGACACGGCGCCTACAGTCTTTGATCTTGATGATTATCAAGTGCAGTGGTACGATGAATACCACACAACATACGTACGGGAATGAATGATGAGGAATGCGTGAGGATGAACTTCGTAAGTTCATTGCTGATCAAGTGATGTTTACACATGAAGTGGTTCAATATCTCGGTATTAGTCCTCAGAGACTTCATCAATTAGTTAAATCTGGGAAGTTGATTCCAGTGAAGCAAAGTCGTTCTAGTTTCCTGTTCTTAAGAAAGGACGTTGAGGAGCGGAAAAACGAAGTGAATCGTAATGCCGGCAGAAGGCCTAATGGAACCGGGGGGGAATACATGAGGTTTGAGAATGACCCCAAGATTGTTCAGGATGCACTAAATTATTTTACAATCCAGTCCTTATGTAAATGGGCACCGAAACGAACTCGGTCGTTGTATGATAGGATCAGTGCTTGTTTTGACATGTCAGAACCTATTGTTAAGAACCTGAACGGTGTATCCCAAATTCTGCAGATAGACAGCTCTGTAATTGTAAAAACGTATGCGTCGATTCAGAAGGGCTTTTCCCTTTTGCCGAATGATACTCACATAAGTAGGCTTGGGCAAGAAACATATCCACCATACCTTGCCTTAACTCATGAGGCACCGTTGTTTCTCTTTATGCGGGGTAATATTCGACTGCCACATTTGCATTGTGTGGCTATTGTTGGTACGCGAAACCCTACCCAAGAGGGTATCAAAAAGGCCTCTGCTTTAGCTGCATTGCTTGGTAAATATCGCATTGTTGTAGTGTCAGGTTTAGCAAGAGGCATTGACCGTGCTGCACATGAAGGTGCGCTCAGAAATAACATACCGACCATTGCAGTTATAGGTACACCGATTACAAAAACGTATCCGAAAGAGCACGAAAGATTGCAGGCCGAGATTGCGGAACGCGGGTTGCTTATTTCACAATTTGCTCCGTTGTCTCCTGTTCATAAATGGAATTTCCCTGCGAGAAATGCAGTAATGAGCGGTATCTGCCTAGCGACGGTTATTGTAGAGGCTGGGGAAACCAGTGGTGCACTGATTCAAGCTGACTATGCCTTGAAGCAAGACAGATTTGTTTTATACCACAAAGCGCCGTCGAAAATCCGCACCTTCGTTGGCCCAAAAATATGTTGAAGAAAAGGGGGCAATAAAATTTGGGAGAATCGACGAGCTGATAGAATATCTGCGGAATTCGAAAGTTATTAACGTAAGTGATGAAGCACTGAACATGGCGCGTAAAGAAGAGGGCTCCGTGTATGTTTACCGATATAAACAGTCTCCGTAACCTCATCATCAAACTGAACGATATCCTAAGCGAGGATCCTTGCTGGCCCGAGATATCTCGTCAAGTTCGATGCGTGTTCATTTATTCGGATTGGAATCAAATTGGAGAATTACAAGGACGTGTACACCCGTCGGCAGAGTTTGTTGAAGGACCTAGGCATGTCTTATTTGGCATCAACAAGCTCATCACAAGCGCACTAAACGCGATTGACGGACAAAAGTATGAAACTGCATATGCTACTTCGAACCTTTATGAAATACAAGCTCTGATGTCAGAACATATTGGAACTATCTTCGTTGGTGATCTAGATTCTGTCGTAAGGGGACATATGCCAGATTTGCTTGGATACATGCCGGACTTTCTCGCGCATGATGGAGCAGATGTGTTGAAAATTGTACGAAATGAATGGAAAGGATACTTATCAGAGGTCCTTACAACCAAAATTGATCGCTCGAACTGGTATGGCAACGGGGGATTATTGTTTTCTTTCAATCGTGAATACGATGGCTATACCTTTCGGGTATTTTGCGGAGGGCGTTACTTTGGCCCAAGGCATGAACGCTGGTCAGTGCATCAACTATCACACCGAATCTGGAAGAGCAAGCGTGATACGAGTCAAAATGAATTATTTGCAGAAGTGTTCTCTGTTTTGGTTAATGATGTAGAAAATAGATTTGAGGTAATAGACGGAATCACTCGTGTTCCTCCGCGTCCAAACGAGCAGGATCGCTTTAAGCCCATCGTGGAACTGCTATGTTCGCGGTTGGACAAACTCGATTTGAGTACTGCGCTAGTATGTACACAGAAGTATCCAAAACAAAAAGGTCTCGACAAAGAAGCACGTAGAGCTAACGTAAAAGATAAATTTCGTGCAACTGAGGAAGTGAGAGGGAAGCATGTTGTGCTTCTAGACGATGTTTACGTTACTGGATCTACAGCTTTAGAATGTGCCAAAACAATCATGGAAAAGGGAGCCCGAAAAGTAACCGTCGTTGTCTTAGCTCTCAATCAGTTTCCACCTGAATGGCGCAAATTTGTGACACTTCCGTGCCCAAACTGTAACGGCCAACTGACATTACGAATTGCATCTAATCAAGGTGCTTTTTTGGATGTAACCAGTGGGAGAACACAAAATGCAATGGTAAAATGGGATTTTGGATGGATGGCGTGAGAGAAATCGAATGGCTAACGATGACGACATTGACATCGTTGGTTCGGACATAACGTTTTGACAACTATTTTCATAATCCAAGAAAGATACTATCACGAAGGGAAAACATGAAGCGCATCCTGATGTTCTCCGCAAGCGGTGGGGTGGGTCGCACCACAACGACATACGCGATCGCACGCATGCTGGCCAATTGGGGTCGCCGTGTGCTTGTGATCGATGTCGATCTGGACTCGCCTGGTTCTACGACTGCGTTTGTGGAGCCGGACAAGCTGCCGCGCTATGGGGTTGTGGACTGGTTGGTCGATCAGCCAGCGGAGATAGAGATGGACATGGTTGCATCGCCGGCATGGACGGCTAAGCTTCCGGGGAAAATCGATGTCGTCCCGGCCTACGGACACAAAACTCAGGATTATCTGACCAAGCTCATGCGGGTGCATGCGAATGAGGCGTGGGCGGACCGTTTCGCAGACCTCGCGTCAAGGCTGGAAGCTGCCATCTGCCCAGATGTGACGCTGATTGACGGTCCAAGCGGTCTTTGGGGAGCCTCGCTTGTCCCGTCGCTCGACGCGACGGTGTGGATGTTTTGATGGACGATGAGACCACTTGGAACATGTATAGCCGCTTGTTCCAAAAGTGGCTGGCGACCGGGCTAGCGGAAGAGGTGCGCGAACGTATCAAGACCATTGCAGCTATGGTCCCGTTACGTCGCGCTGGCGAACACATGGAAACGCTCCGCGAGCGGGCGTGGGATGTCTTCCGAGACACGTTGTACGACGAGGATTGGGGGACGGAGCCTGTCTTCTCGTTCGATCTCGTGGACGAATCAGCGCCGCATTATGCAATACCGGTGTTCTGGATAGACGGGATAATGCACCCGAAGTCGTTGCGCGACATCAGCGGCAGCGGCATTGCACTCGACCTCGCGTACGCAGCGCTCGCACAGGAGATCAGTTGGCTGAAGGACGACGCATACATCGCCTGTGGATAACTCTGTGGATTCTGTGTGGATAACCTGTGGAGGGGACATCCATGCGTCGGGATCTGGACGACCTGATCGCGGAGTACGAGTCCACTCGCGAGGCGATCCGCCAAGCTCGGAACCGAGCGCGGCGAGAGGCCAATGATCAGGATGCCACTCTGTATGACAGCATGGTGAAGACACTTGACTATGCGCTGGCGGTGATGGAGGGCGAGTGTCGCGCTCCTCGGCGTGAAATCCTCGTTGGAGACCTGGCGGACCTTGACAGACTGGCGGCGCGGCGAAGGCGGTGGATGGACTGGGACGACGCGAGTGAGGGTGGCGAAGAGGAAGAACGTCTGCCCGTGGCGTGGCTGTCGATCCTGAGCCTGCGGGAAGCGGCGTGTCTCTTCGCATATGAGTCCGGTATGACGTACTCGGCGATCGCGCGGGAGCTTGGGATCACACGCGGCGCGGTGCAGAACCATCTGAAGCGGGCGAGGGCTAAGTTGAAGAGGGTGGAGGGGGCGCAGTTGGGGTTGTGGTCTGCTAACTGCTCAGGTCTACCGTGATTTCGTTGCATACGTTCGGTGTCCGGCCACTGGACCGATCCTGGGTAAAGAAAGTACGTCTTGCGCGAGATATTCCATGATGTGGTTTACAATGGTCGAATGAAACTACCTAGTGGGCCCCCTACGACGACTTGACACGGCCACACAATCTCGGACTTGATCTTGACAAAGAGTCAGTGATAACATTCCAGTATCACCAGTGTTAGAACAGGAATCGGCGCAAAAATATCGATTGATGGTTTTGAAGAATTCAATTTCTAAGCGTTTAACTGACTATACGTAGCGGGCTCCATGATAATTAGACGCTATACATTGTGTGTAGGCCACGCGCAGGAGTCATTCTGCAAAAACCTCTATTATACATGTCTGATCATGAAAAAGGAGGGTGAGACAGATGGATGTGCGTAAAATTTCTCTTTGCGGTTTTTTGGCGATCTTCGCAGCAATTCCGATGGCGGAACCAACCGTAGCTTCAGCGGCAACGCATTCGAAGGTCTCTACGATTTCAACCCAGGCATTGACTGCTTCCTCGGTACAGACACTTCCTGACGGAGGTCAGGAGTACATATATTACATCAATGGTGTCAAGAATGTATTCCCGGTACCACCCAAAGGATTTAATCCGCTGACGGCAACGGATGCACAACTTCGAGAATATGGGTTCCCGCCACGGCCTTCTGATCCCCAGAACCTTCAACAGTGGGAGCAGGAAATGAGTCATTGGAAACGGATGCTTCCGCCCAAGGTGGTAATGACAAATATTTCGCATCGTCTCATTCCGTATAATATTTCACATCGTCTCGTTCCGTATAAAGGGATTACCGAGAACACTTCTGACGCGGAACCAACCGTAGCTTCAGCGGCAACGCATTCGAAGGTCTCTACGATTTCAACCCAGGCATTGACTGCTTCCTCGGTACAGACACTTCCTGACGGAGGTCAGGAGTACATATATTACATCAATGGTGTCAAGAATGTATTCCCGGTACCACCCAAAGGATTTAATCCGCTGACGGCAACGGATGCACAACTTCGAGAATATGGGTTCCCGCCACGGCCTTCTGATCCCCAGAACCTTCAACAGTGGGAGCAGGAAATGAGTCATTGGAAACGGATGCTTCCGCCCAAGGTGGTAATGACAAATATTTCACATCGTCTCATTCCGTATACAGGGACTGCCGAGAATATTTCTGAAGGTGTATTCGCAGCAAGTAACTGGTCTGGTTACTACAACTATTCTAGTTACAATGAATGGGTAGCTGTTCAGGGGAGCTATACCCAACCCACAATGGGCCCCACCACATGTTCGCCAGCCTATGAATCAGCGTGGGCCGGTCTAGGGGGAATAAATTCGGGAGGATTAATACAGGCAGGAACCGAATTGAACTATAATTCGCCTTACGCATGGTACGAATACCTCGGAAAAGACGGATCAGGTGTGAATGAAATCTTGTTGCCAAACGTCACAGTAAACCCTGGAGATAACATCTACGTGTACGTCTCGTATGAATCTTCCACTGGTCAAACGGATTTTTATGTGGCTGACAATACCACTGGCACGTCCCAGTCGGTTTTGGTCAATCTGAACTCCAATTACTACGATGGAACGACGGCCGAGTGGATCGATGAGCGACCGAAGGTGAATGGTTCACTTTCCGCGCTGGCGAATTACCAACAGAACCCGTGGACAAATGCGCAGACATACAGCATATACGGATATTGGAATCCAATCGGTGCATTGGCCAATAATCAAATCTATATGTATGACGGCAGCGGGAATGTGATGTCCGCATCCAGCAGTCTCACTACTAGTTCTTCGTTCACAGATTATTGGCATCGTTGTGACTGACGATTCTCATGACAAAGGGGGCGTGTGGCCCTCTTTTGTCATGAGAATCGTTGGTTTTGGCGTGGCCAAGGCCAAACGTGATGTTGTTCTGTCAAGGAATCATATGCAAGGAGGGTTTCATCATTTCAAACGCACCTACGTTGAGCGAATGGCAGGAACTCTATGTTGCCGCTATTTAGCTCCGTCACTTGGCTCCGTGGCAATGGAAGCATGATGATGCCCTGTTCGCCGCCGAGGATCCTGATACCGCGGAGATCCGCTATTGTTCCATGATGGGTGCCCTCGGCGAGTTTCATGGACTGGCGGTCTTTCCAGGGGAAGCCGGATGGAGATCTCTTCAATTGCTTAGGGATGACGACGATTCATACCAGGCCGAAGAACAGCGGAGCGAGGCAAGTCTCACAATGTTGCAATCACTGCGGTAGCACGAGAATTGCTGGGTTTCATATGGGCGATCGCATGTGAGGAAGAGATCCATATATGTTCATTAAAACCCGGCTTCGACAGTTGGATCGAGCATGTAGACTCATGGACGAAACTGGAACCCAATCGCGGCGCGGCTTGTCGGACTTATCCACAGGCATGCGCCGCTTCCTGTAGCAATTCTCATTCGATCTCGATCACGTCGTCCAATCTCACGACTTGCTCGCTCGCCGTCGGTGGTTCTCACACGAAGTTCCCGTCCGCACACCGACACGCGGCCCATCAGCACCACATCGCGTTCCGGCATGAATACCGTCATCCGCACGGCGCGCCTCTCGCGAATTGCTTCGCTGAGCACATACTGCATTTCGTCCAAGCGTTCCTCGGCGAGCACCGGGCGCTTGCGTTTCGCTCGTTCACGCTGGATTTTCGCCATAAGTTCCCGATGCTCGGGCAGCACCAGTCGCATGGCCTCGAAGATGTTTCCGTCCCGGATGTTCATGCGTAGTGACCTCCGATTCGCAGACTCCGTTCACGCAGTTGCCCAGCGCGTGTCAGGCTCACCGCGCGCATGATCGACGTCTCGCCAAAGCGTGCGCGGATCTCGTCCACCGTCTCGTACAACCGTGTCTGCGCCGGCACGTTCTCGAACAGTGACAACTGGACGCTCTCACGGAACTGTAGCATGTCCACGCTCACCGACACGGCGCGCACACCGGAACCGTCCCAGTGTTGGTCCAGTAGCGCCAGGAGCACAGGATACAGCTCGCCCGGATCGTTTGTGGCGCGGGGCAAGGTCTTTGCACGGTAAAACCCGCCTGTCAATCCCTCGTAGGTGAGGCCAAGTCCCACACGCCGACCGGCTTGATGCGCCTGCCGGAGACGATGACACACTTCGTCCAGCAACTCCAGGATGACGACCGCGATGTCACTGCGCTCGTAGAAGTCCCGCGGCAGCGTCGTGCGATGGGAGAAGCCCTTGTGCGGCGTGCGGTAACTATGCGGGTTGATGTCGCTCACGTCGATCCCGTTCGCCCAACGGTGAATGACTTCGCCCCACACGCCAAACTCAGCCTTGAGCACCCCGACGGGCAGGCGCGCGACGTCGCCAATTGTCTCGCACTTGAACTTGTGCCGTAGGACTTCCGCCCGCCGTTTCAGGCCCCACATCTCCTCGACGGGCAAAGGATGGAGCACCGTCGGAATGTCCTCTTCCCGCCACCACACGATGCCACCAGGCGTCTTCTTGGCGGCTTTGTTCGCCATCTTCGCGAGCCACTTGTTCGGCGCCAGCCCATTGCGCGCGCGGATGCGAAACTGGTCCCAGATGCGCGCTTGGAGGTTACGTGCCGCCGCGATCGGGTCGGGGAACAAGTTTGATGGGTACGGGAACGCGATGAAGCCCTCGTCGACCGAGAACTGCTCTTGGAATGGGAAGCATTGCTGCATGAGCATCTGAATTCGAACCGACACGTGCAGGTAAAAGGCCATGTGCGGTCGTACGACGATGAGTCGTGGGTACAGCCGGAGCGCTTCTCCCAAGCGCATCGCATTCTCCACACCGTATCGCTTCGCCGTCGGCGTCGCGGCGAGGATAATGCCCGAACGCCTGGCCGGATCACCGGATACGACAAGCGGTGGGTCGGTGGAGTCATCGAACTCCTTGCGCCGGGCCGCGTACTCCTCGCGGCTCGCCACCTCACACGAGGCGTAGAAGCTCTGCATATCCACCAGGCCGTAGATGAGCTTAGTCATCGCGAGATCATTCCCGTCCGTCTGGCGCGATTCGCGGCTTCGGCCTCGAGCATCTTGCGCATGAAGACCGCTTCGTCGTAGCGGTCACCGATGCAGAACTCGACACGGACGTCCATGTTCCCGTCCTGGCGCTCGATGATGTGCAAGCCGTCCGCGCGCATCTGTGCCTTGAGTCGCGAAAGTTCGCGGTTGATGTGCGATTGGATGAGTTCAAGGATGAGGAGTTGCCGAAGAAGAGCGGTCGGTCGGTTCATAGGGCACCTCAGATACGAACGTATGTTCCTGTGTAGAGTATATCGAGTCTGGAGGTCGACGACAATCCCGGCGCCCCCTCGCCCGATGCCCGATTGATGTGCCTAGGGTGCGTTTGCGCATAGGTTGACGCCTCAATCATGAGCCAATTGGCGTATCCACATGATGCTCTTTGCGATCTCTTTGAAGTCGGTATTGCAGAATATGGATGTCACAGAGAACGGAACTGATGCGTCTTCATTGTGAAGACTAAGCATATTTTACGAAGGGGATGAAGCAGCGATGACAAGAAAGGCATGGACGAGAAGCGCCATGGGTGTAGGCATCGTATTGGGGACGCTCGTAGCAACCCCTGTGGTTTGGGCGAACGCCTCATCATCGATATGGTCTCCAACGGTGATTGAGGCGAATGGACAAGTCGTAAGTCACGTCGAGTACATCGTTGCGGTGGATCCGTTTTCGCATGAGAAAACGAGTTGGTTGCCCATTTGGTACCTGGAAACAGCTTTATCCAAATTGGGGGTCCAAAGCACATGGAACGGTCGTGTGTGGACCATGGCGACACCAAGCTCATGGCGCGCCGACGTGAAGAACACCATCGACAAGATGCCAACGGCTTCGGAGATGGAGTTGGTGATCGACGGCAAAGAAGTCGAAATCGCGCCGAAGCTTGTGGCGAAGGATCCGTGGGGCCATTCAGAAACGACGTATGCGCCAGTGTATTACGTGATGGAGGCAGTGCAGGCCGCTGGAGGCGAAGTCGCTTGGAATGGTGAACAATTGTCCTTGAATGCGCCAAACCCCACGTCTTCTTCGAATCAGTCGAAATCGTATACCGTGTCTCAGATGCGATTTTCAAGCGAATCGGCCGCTGTTGCTGATATCCAAAAGCTTGAGGCATCATACTGGGGAGGGACTTCTCAAAATCCTCCAGTCTCCATCGCACCGGGTGTAAAGGCCCAATTCAAAGGTGGAGCTGGGCAGAGTGCTTATGAGTGGAATGAAGGAGATTGGACTTTTATCGTTAAACTCTATAGTGCACCATCGACTACGCAAGACACGTTAAAGTCAATCGTCATGGACATTCAGGATAGTGCGTTAGCCGATGTCCGCACGAGAGGATTGGTCGTGATTACGCAGAACGATGAATCCACAAACATCTTTAACGTCCATGCGGTTTGGCAAAAAGGAACCTCGGTGTGGCAATTGAATGAGAAGGGCGTCCTTCTAACCGTGCTAAGGAACATTCAGCAAATAAGCCCCTGACGGCAGGGAAGCTGTCGCGATATGAACCAACTCAACGCGATAACAGTTCGCTTAAGGCGGTTTAAGAAGGTGCGAATCGTGTCGAAGAGACGCAAGATCGGAGTTTCATTTCTGTTGTTGGGCTCGTCGATGATGATAGTGTCCGTGGGGATTCGCTCGTTGCCTCCGGCTGTTCATTTGCTACTCTGGAGCGGGAGTTTTGGGATGACGATTGCCGCGATTGTAGCCATTACGGCGGGATTGAAGGTGGACTCCCCGAAGAGGGAATAGCAAATTGCCGATAAAAGTGTAGAAAAACGCAATGACGTCCCAAATGACGCGGAATCATGCCCGCAGAGGCTCCGGCTCGAAAATGAACACAATTCCGAAAAACGGGCGCGAAATGTGGGCTACGAGTTGGCGTTGCGCACGCATTGTAGGGAACACGAGGCGAAGCGAACGTATGTGCGGGGAACGAATCGCGATGATTTTGGGAATCTGGCGCGAGTTTTTGGGTACTGTCCACTGTTGACAACCAATCAACTGTTCGATGCATAATATGGAACAGAAAACGGGTGTTTGGAGGGAAGAAAATGGTGAGAGCGTTTAGAAATAAAGCAGTTATGTATTTTGTGATCCTTAATGTAATATATGGATTATCTTCTTTGTTTGTTTACGTTTTGTGGAAACACGTGATTCCATTTGTCTCATTAGTGCTGTGTGCTTCTGCGATTATTATTTCGCTTTGTTATGGACTACTAGTTGACACAGGGCAGGAAAGGGAAAATAGAGAACACGAATGAATCGCGACAAGAGAAGAGAATGGTCGCGATTCATTCGTGTGAGCTAAGTATGGATTAAATGTTAGACGGTTCCGCAGGCAAATGAACCACCGATGCCGTAAATCGCGGAACAAATTACACCAACCGCAGGGTTAATTAAAGACAGCGCGGTGCATGAATACGTTCCTGCTGCATACATAACAAGGCTGCAAAAGACAGAGTTCCAGTCTATGTGGGGTTTGAATTGGCCTTGTTCCGGAGTTTTTGAACTTGACGATATTTCAGGGCGGCTAATACTGGTGTCGAGCATCACTTTTCCATTGTCAATCATCAATACATGATATTCGTCTGAATCGATCTTTTCTGTTAAGATTAACTGGTATCCTTGTATCTGTAGTTCTGAATCGAGTGTAAGGATAAGGTAACTATCTGGAGCTCCGTCAATAGGATAAGAAACATAGTAAATGTTGCCTGAGTCGGACGCTAATTTGGAGTACAATGGACGCGAAAAGTCGATCTTACATTGGTTGCAATATTTAATCAGCTGATCTTGGGTGCCATCTGGTAACTTTTGAATAGCCAGTGCGCTTTGAATCTGTTCGATTTCTGTAAAATCCAACCTTGTGATTACTGGTGTTGTAGATGCCATTCTGATTCCTCCTCAAACCGTGATTATGCCCTGTTCGAGCAAGGGACCTTCTGATTTATCCCTCTACTGCTTAATAACGTTCTGACATGCCATTTTGAGTACCATCGTTGTAAATTATCTTCGTAGCTCGTACGAGCAAGCGGAGGCACACTTCTTGTTGCCAGTCATCTCGAGATACTCAGCACTGACACCTTATCTCATCGGAAAAGCATGCGTAGAGACCAAGTCCTGAGGTCTCTTTTTCGTACGGTTTCTAAAAAGTTGTGAACAGACTCACTGGTGCATCTCATGTGCTAATCGACTCCTTAAGGTTTCGAAGTGCAGATCGATGAAGCTTGCTCACCATTTTCTGACTCAGGTTCATTCGGTTCGCCACTTCTCGCTGACTCAAACCTTCAAAGTATAACGCGCGAATCACGGCACGTTCCCTTGCTGGCAATTGCTCGACTAGCCAATGGAGCTCAATGTTGTCCTCCGACGTTTTCTGTGCGGCAATCGTCTCGATCAGTTCGTCATCCTCTTCGTAGTCTCGGGGAGCGTTAAGAATCAGCAACTCTCGGTTCCAGCGTTTCCAGCGTCGATACTCGTCTATGACCGCGTTGTGGATGATTTTTCGGATCCACGCGATTTCTTGCTCTGGCGTGTAAGCTGTCATTCCTTGTGACGCTCCTTTTGTCATGCCTGATATTTGCTCGGGACGTGATCCAGCAATTCCTCCTGAATCCGTCTAGCCTGTTCCGCGAGAATAGTCGCAATTTCCGTCAAGCGTTCGCGTTCTTCCTCCGTCTCACACAAGTCGACGCACTCGACGTACGCGAGAAGTGCGCGGTGGGTTTGAGTTAACGCGTCAATCAATCGTTCTTTGCAGATCATGAAGATTCACCCTTTCACAGATTGGGTTCGGGACGAGGTTCACGCCTCGCCCCGATGTCGAAGCCACCAGCGGTAGAGGGCCATGCGAACGTCCTGGGCCAGGTCATCTTGCCAGCCAGGTGCGCGTGCACGGCTCTCCCCGCGGATGGTTGGTTCCAAACTAGCTAACAACCGTTCGAAAGTTTCGGCATCCATCTCTTGCAACTGTTGCAAGAGGTCGTCGGGTAAATTCATGGTTCCAACCAGCCTTTTCGTAGCGTGTCGAGACCTCGTTGTCGAATCTGGCGCACACGCCGAGGCGTGAGGCGAAGTTGTCGAGCAACCTCGGCTTGAGACCAGCCCAACACAATGAGGTCGAACAGAACCTCGTGTTCCGGCGACGGCAACTGATCAATCATCAATCGGACATCCGCGTCATCGAAGGCTCGGTGCGCATCAGGACAAGGTTGACGTTCCATCCAATCTTCTTCGACGTCTTCGTTGTGTTCCGGATGCAACCACTGCTCGCGTTGCCATCGTCGGTATCTGCGCGCGTGGCTTCGAGCCTGATTACGCGCAATCGCCTTCAGAGTCAAGACCAGCGCATAAGTAACGTTATCTGCTCGTGTACTTGTGATCGTCACGCTGGATCGTCTCCTGTAATAAAATGGATGACGACACGAGATGTACACTGCCGGTGGCAACGGCAGCGACCAGGAGACCGTTGAGCAACAGGGCAACCCAAGCGGCGACACCCGATGGCAACACCGGTGAGGAGAGACCAAAGACCAACTCTCCAAAACCGACGTCAAGCCAGTAGTCAGGCAACTGTTTGAGTCCGGGCAGGCGATGAGCCATCTGTGTCAGAAGCAAGGTGGCCATTGCCGCCCCTGCAATTGTGTGAAGTGACGACGGTGTGAAAGCGTTTGGCGTCATGCCGATCGCCTCGCTTTGCCTAGATGGACGTAGGAGGAAGCCGAAATGTGGCATCATCCGCCATGTCCTTCTATGGACTTCATTGCAATGACAACAAGGAATCGGACGGGGCAGTGAGGTCGATTTGTGAACGTTTTGTGAAATGAAAGGTGTGATCGTGCGCATGAGGTTTCGGGTTCTCGACCTTACATCGCAAGCAGGCACAAGGAAGTTTGGGTTGTCGGCGACATCCATGGCTATTGGGACATGTTCGCGGAACTGTTGGAGCGAATCGACTATCGGCCTGAGACTCATGTGATTGTGAGCGTCGGCGATCTGGTCAATCGGGGCGAAAATTCGCCTGCTGTAGTGCACTGGTTTGAGAAGAACGGGTACGCCGTCCGAGGCAATCACGAGGACATGTGGATGAACTTTTGGGCAGAGCACGGTCTCCCGTACGACGAGTCCGGTGAATTGAATCCTAAATGGGACTCTCCAACTAGGACCTGTGCCTTCTGGGAAAATGGGCAGATGGCGACCTTGTGCCAGTTTCGGTTTGGGCAGTTCCCTGCGCAAGAGTGGCTGGAGTACCTGGCGTCGTTGCCGCACGCCATTGTGATTGGCGACTATCTGATTGTCCATGCAGGCGTGGATCCGAATCGTCCGTTCGAAGAGCAGGACATCGACACGTTAACCTGGGTCACTCGCGGCTTTGTGGACTATCCAGGTGAAATCCCAACTGTGGCGCGAATGGGCAAACGACTGGTGGTCGGGCATTGTGAGACGTTCTTATTCGGACGAATTGGAGAACCTGTGATTCGTCCAGACCGCGTGCACATCGACCTCGGGACGGCAAACGAGATCGGACTGGCGGCGTTTTGTCTCAATGACGAGCGCGTGGTGATTGTGGACTCGCCGAAGAGGGAGTGGCAGGTGCCAAAGATCCGGGCGTATCTCCAAGAAGCGCGAGTACCGTGGTGAAAGAACAGTTGGCCGCTCGCACAGAGCGGCAGTATACTGAAGACAAACGGAGGTCACGATGAAACTAGCGAGGAACGCGAATGATATTGTCGCGAAGCATCTGACGAACGCGTTGCCAGGCGATGTGCTGTCGGTGATCGGTATCACCCATGCAAACGTCGTGCGCGCGGTTCCAACGGAGATTCCGAAGGTCGAAGTGCGGCAGGAGTTCACGGATATCATGCTGGAACTCGCCGACGGTCGGCTCTTGCATCTGGAGTTTCAGACCACGCGCGAGCCGAATCTGTATCGGTTTGCAGCGTACGACGTCGCGATCGCGGAACGCTATCGGCGTCCGATTCGCACCGTCGTTCTCTACACGGGCGATGTCAAGAGTGCGCCGTCGGAGTTGGATGCGGGTAGTTTTCGCTACGCTGTGGAAAACGTGTATTTGAATCGGCTGGACGGCGACGGAGCGTTAGATACGGTCAAACGACACTTGGCCGTGCATGAGTGGACGGCGGAAGACCGCGTGCGTCTAGCCTTTGCGTTCCATATGCGGTTTGAGCGAAGGACGCGGGATGAGGCGTTTGAGGAGATTGTCGAGACCGTGCAGAGCATTCCGGATCGACATGAGCAGAACGATTTGGCGGCGCTCATTCTGGGATTCAGCGGACGAATTTTAGCAGATGAGCAAAAAGCGCGTTTAAGGAGGGTGTTGGAGATGACGGAACTGCTGAAGGAAATTGTTGAAGAGGCTCAAAATCGTGCTCGGCGTGAAAGAGATCGCGAAATCGCCGAGCGGATGTTCCGCAAAGGCGCGTCAATCGCGGATGTAGTGGAGTTGACAGGGCTTTCAGAGCAAGAAGCGCAGGAGGTGCTGAGGCGCGTCCGAGGGGAGACTTGATCGATGCGCAAAGGCCGCAACTGCTGGCGAGCACAGGCGGGTGTTAAACGATTCCATGGGGGTCGAGTTTATGAGTTCAGTTCGAGAGGATATACATTGTCTTCTAGATGTCATTCCAATTTCAGACCTGTTCAAGACGCGCCGATATTATGAAGCGTTACAGAAAGGAAGAAACATATTCCAATCCGAATGTCCAGTATGGACAATGAAGAAACTGAAGCCCCTCAAGGACTCTATTCTCGATATCGCACGTCGCCATCGTGTTCAAAACCTCTGGGTGTTCGGTTCTGTCGCTCGGGGGGAAGCCGACGAGTACAGCGATGTGGATTTTCTGGCCGAATTTCAGGAAGGGGCAACGCTTCTTGATTTGAGTGCTCTTCGCGAAGAGTTGTCGGAACTTCTAGATTGTGACGTACATGTCGTGTCGAAACGCTCTTTTTCGGAATGTGAATTGCAAGATGTCATGCGCGAGGCGAAAAGCCTGTGAATAAGTATGACGAAAAACATCTTCGTGATATGCTGGAAGCCATTCGGCGTATCGAAGAATACACTCGCGGTGGGAGAGAAGCATTCTTCTCCTCTACCCTGATACAAGATGCGGTTATTCGGAATATTGAGATTATAGGAGAAGCTGCTGGGCGATTAGGGGTGATTGCTCATCTTAGAAGAGATATTCCGTGGAAAGAAATAAGGGGCATGCGAAACGTTCTGATACACGACTATGGGAATGTTGATATTCATTTGGTTTGGGATACTGTGTGCAAAGATGTTCCAGATTTGAAGAAGAAATTGTTGGAACTTATTGATGAGTAAGAAGCGAAGTGGTGGTTTGGCGATGACGGAGTTGCTGAAGGAGATTGTGGAAGAAGCAAAGGATGAGCGAAGCAAGGAAATTGCCGAGCGGATGTTCCGCGATGGCGCGTCCGTCGCAGACGTCGTCGAGTTGACGGGGCTTTCGGAGCAGGAGGCCGTGGAGGTGCTGAGGCGGGTTCGAGGGGAGGCGTGATCCCATGGGCAAGGCCCGCAATGGTCGCGCGAAGCGCATTCGCGAAGGTGGACTGGACCCGACGATTGCGCGAGGGACGTGGTTCAGAAAGCCGCAGACGCAAGTGGTGCCGAACAAGAAAGCGGAGAGTCGCCGCGCAGCTTGCCGAAGGTGGCAGGGGCGCGGTAATTTTTGCCCTGCAAACGCCCTCCTTGTAGGGAGGGATTGCTGGATGGTGCTCGAACTGATCGCTTGGTACGTCGTAATTGGTGCTGTGATCGTCGGTTCTCACTACTTCCATGTTGCAGTCGAATGGCGTGTGCTGGCCGGGATGGGTTATCTGGTTTTGTCGTATCTCTGGTATCTGTCGCTACGCCGCAACGATCCATCAGTCAGCGACCCGTTCGGCGCGTTGATGGGTGCAGGGTACACGGCAGCCGTGTGCCTGGGGTTGGCGTTTTCAGCGTTGGTGCCGATTCAGGAGCTCGTCGTTGGGTACATGTTGTGGGCGTGGGCGGCCAGTTCGTACGCTGGGAGATTTGCGTTTCGCAAAAAGGAGGGCAACCGACTTGAGATGCTGGCCGTGGTGATCTTTCCACATGTGGTCGTCTGGGAAGATTGGTGGCTGAGGAAACGAGGCATATGTTAAGCGGAATGAAAGGGTTGCTCGTCGGCCTGTTTTGTCTGGCGTGGAATCTGCTTCCTCATACATGGCAGGGGTGGATTGCCGTCGCGGTGTCGTTACCCTTCATCCTCCATGTTCAAATCCTCATTCACGAACTCGGACACTATGTGTTTCGCAAGATCTTCGTGGTTCCGACCAAACGAATGGTCATTGGAACAGGCCCTCTGATGTTTCGCATCAAGAGCTTCGAGGTGCGATGGATTCCGACGAGTGGTAGTGTGGGGCCGGGTGTATACTGCATGGATATTCCAGTCCGACACAAGCTGTGGGTGTACAGGGGTGGAATCCTGGCAAACGGCGTTTCGATGTTGCTGTGGCTCAAGAACCCAGTGTGGGTTCTGTGCGGTCTGATGATGATTTGGGCAAACACCCGGGTGGTTGTCTTTCGTGAAAAACGCACGATGACGGATGGTGCGTGGATCGCATTGCTTCGCGGCGGTTTTCGGTTGCCGGAAGGTTTTGAGCCATGCACAGAGGATTCGGGATTTGAAGGTACGCAAGAAGGCTGAATTCGCCGCGTCGCTTCCAAGGAAGGCAAGGGCGCGGCGGTGTTCATTTTATGGCACGGTACCGTGTTTGACGGGCACTCAACAGCGCCTCCAGACGTTCCGACATCCGAAGGAGCTCAAGATTGACCAAGGCTCGGAGACGCGGGTTACAGTCGTGTGGTCCAGATGACGTTTTTGTCCTGCAAACGCCCTATAGACGAAGACACCAATCTTCGTCTTGGAGGCGATGAACGTGAACACGGATCTGTTGTTGGAGGTTCGCGAACTGCGGGATCGACTGGCGGACAGGACGGATGTGCTGGAGAAGGTCAAGGCGTTGACGTTGTTGCCGGACGATCTCCATGCCACTGTAGCGCTGGTGGCTTCCTACTATGAGGTACCGAAGAAGGCGATCGACAGTTTGATTTTAGACCATCGTGACGAACTCGAACAGGACGGATTGCGGACAATATCGGGCGCTGAACTGATCTCCTTTAAGGAGATGGGTGTAGTTCCCAAAAACACAGCTTCCCTTACGATTGTACCCCGCCGCGCCATTCTCCGCATCGGTATGCTTCTTCGGGACAGCCAGGTTGCCAAGACGGTTCGCACGTACTTGCTGAACGTCGAGGAAGAGGCGCGTATCGAGGCACCGCAGGTCGTGGATCGAGCGGTTAGGCGCATTTCGTGGCGTGAGGTTTACTCGACTGTAAATTACAAGAAGAAGCTTGGAAAACTAATTGGGTTGTCCGACGGCACCGCAACGCTCTTGGCGTTGTCGCACACGGAGCGCGAGTTCGGTGTCGATCTCAGCGAGTACAAGCGGCACATTCGCGACGACGACCTGGACGAGACATTTTCACCGACGGAACTCGGCAAGCGGATGTCGCCGCCCGTGTCGGCGCAACGCATGAATCGGTTGCTCGCCGAAGCCGGATTGCAACGATGGGACGAGGCGGCGCGGGCGTGGGTGCTGACGGACGCCGGAAAGCCGTATGCGAAACTGTTACCGGTAGAGATGTTCCGTCCTGATAAAAATGTGTCGACGACGAAGTATGCAATTCGGTGGAAGCTGACGGTGTTGCAGGAGTTGATGAATCGATGACCGACTCGTGGGAGGGGATTTTTTATGTCCACGTGTGTGCGTTGCGGTCGCCCTCTTCGTTCACCGTCCAGCATTCGCCGCGGTGCTGGGCCTGCGTGCGCGAAGTTGTTGTTGCGACAAGGTCGGGGGGGGGCGGATGCCACGGGGATGTTCCGCGTCATTGGACGAGCGGGTGCAGCGTCTCTTTAATGCGGGAGATCGAGTTGATGCGCCGACGTTGACTCACAGTCCGTCTTCCAATGCGGTGGTTGCCACGCCGCAGTTTGCGCGTGTTACCGCCACGGCGGCCAAGCGAATGATGATGGATGCGGATGTTCCTGCTCGGCATCGGGAATTCCTGCTGTCCGGGTTGCCTCACGTTACTCGCGAGTACGGCTTCAGCAATAGAGGCGAGGAACTGGAGACACGACTTTTGGGCAAATTTTGCCCTGCAAGCCCCCTTCTCACGAGAGCACTTTCTCGTCGAAGGGGGTTTTTCCATGACTAACTGCGTTCGTTGCACGCGCACACTGCGGGCGGAACCGAGCATTCGCCGTGGTGCCGGCCCGGTGTGCGCCAAGTGGTTGCTGCGTCAGGTCGGTTGGACGGGGCGTGTGCCCAAAGGCTGGAGCGTCATGTCGGACGAGCGCGTCCAGCGCTTTCTGAAGCGACCACTGTTGTCGCCGGATATTCCGGATGACCAGGCGCCCCTCATCAGCACGCACGGTGCGCTTGAGACGATCGCGCCGAAAGCCAGGCCCTTGGAGTCGTATTCGGCGGAGGAACTGCGTAAGGCCGTGGTTCGGGTGCCCAGTCACCTTGCAGCGGAGTACGGAAACGAGGACTATGACGGTACGAATCGCGAACTCTATCAACGCGCGCGGGCGCTGGGGCTGAATGAGTCCAGCGCGGCCCGGTGGGCGGAGACGGGATCGCCGCCTCAAGCCGTTGAGACGGAGGATGAAGTTCCACTCGGTGGGCCTGCGACGGCGGACAATCCGGACGACGCTCAGGGCGAGGCGACGGAGCAGCGCGCGTTTGTGACGCACAGCCGGAACCCGAAGGTGCAGGAGGCGTTCGAGCGGCTCAACGCGTTGTTGGACACGTTCCAGGACAGCGAGCAATTCAAGCGCTACCTGGAGTTTGCGGCGCGCGTGCCGCGGTACAGCTTTCACAATGTCATGCTGATTTACGCTCAACGCCCGAACGCGTCGTGCGTCATGGGCTACAAGAAGTGGCAGGAGTTCGGGCGCCACGTCATGCGCGGCGAGCGGGGCATCAGCATCCTGGCACCGCTGATCAAGAAGGTGCCGGAAGAGGACGAACACGGCAATCCGGTGTTGGACGAGAATGGTGAACCTGTCCTTAAGCAAAAGCTCGTTGGGTTCAAGACAGTGACGGTGTTCGACATCTCACAGACAGATGGCGAACCGATTCCGGTGCTGGATGAGCGAATCGAAGGCGATCGGCATGTGGAGCTCCGGGATCGGCTGATGAGTGTGATTCGCAGCAAGGGGATCCCGGTTTCTTACGAATCGCGACAGCGACTGCATGGCGCGAACGGTATCTACCACCTAGAGGACCGAAAGATCAGCCTGTCCGACGGGTTGTCGCCGGATCAGGAGGCGAAGACGCTGATCCACGAATACGCCCATGCGCTGATGCATGCCGATTTCGACGATCGGTTCACGGTTGTTGAGGGAGGCGGACCATCGCCCGAGCGTCAGCAGATGGAGATCGAGGCGGAGGCGGTCGCGTACTGCGTGGCGTCGGCGTTTGGGTTCGACACCCGCGACTATTCGGTCAGCTATGTGTGGGCGTGGTCCGGGGGCGACAAGCGCAAACTGCGTGCGAGCCTCGAACGGATCACGAAGACGGCACAACAAATCATCGAGGAGATCGAACGAGTTTCCTCGGCGAGGCCGTGACGGACAGGCGTTGTTCTAAATCAAACGATTCCGCCGCGCCACTCTTTAGGGGACTGGCGCGGCGTTTCTGCGAATACGCACGTGTGCGGGCGGGAATTGAGCTTGCGCTCGAACGCGAGTGTAAAACATATCCATGCACTCTGCAACTCACAATGCTCGAAAGACCGCGATCAACTCTTCGACCACACGCGCCGTCTGCCGATGCTGACTCCCGATATTTCTTGGTACCTCGACGACGTGGATTTCCGCGCCCCGATACAAGGACTCGACCGCAGGCGTTCGATGATTCGAGATCACAACGGTGACGCCGCGCTCTGCAAGTGCCCGAGCGTAGTCGGCCAACACCTCGTGATCGCACCACGAAAAGCCGCCTGGCGAATACTCCACGAAGTTCGACGTGTCGGAGAGCGGTACGTAGGGCGGATCGCAGTAGACGACATCATTCGGGCGCGCTTGCTTCATCAGGTCGCGAAAGTCGGCGTGGACGAATGCCGCTCGCTTCGACCGCTCGACGAAGTGGCGCATCTCCGCTTCAGGAAAGTAGATTCTCTTCCGATACCCGAACGGTGCGTTGAAACGACCGTGTCGATTGTATCGGATCAAGCCGTGGATACTGTGACGGTTGAGATAGACGAAGAGCGCCGCTCTGCGCCACGGATCCGCCGTGCTGTGCCACGGATCCGCCGTGCTGTTGAACTCATCGCGCAGTTCGTAGTACCGCTCGGGAGTGTTGTTCTCGGGCACGAACAGCTCACGGCAGGCCTCAATGAACGCTTCGCCGTGCGCTTGGAGCATCTGGTGCGCGAGGATCAGGTCGCGGTTGACGTCGCCGAGCAGGTGCTCGGGATAATCTAAGTTCAGGAACACCGCGCCGGCACCGACGAACGGTTCGATGAGGCGACGACCGGGCGGGAGAAGTTTGTTAAGGGAGGCGATCACATGTCGATCGAGCAAGCTATTCTGCAAGAATGGATTCGAGAGATGTTGGAAAATGCACGACAGCATCAGCGCAAGCGGGTGCGACAGCCATCTAACGAGTACGAAGGTGGCGCTGTCATTGCGTACTACGAAATGCTGAACTCGCTGCGGAACACGCTTGAGGCGTTTGGCCTTGACCTTCGTGCGTATGGCCTGGACGTGGATCTGGAGGAAGAACTGCTAAGTCTAAGGCGGGTTGGGCGACGGAAGCCGCTTCGAGATGTCCGTACGGTGGCTGGTGCTTGGAAGGAGCACGAAGAAGAGGTGCGACAAGAGTTATTCGAGGATCTGGAGCGTATGTGATGATGGAGCCAACGCTGTCCATAGGGTGAGTCCATCTTTACCCATCCGTGTTTCTGAACTCAGATAAAACTTGTTTCCATCTCCCTCTTTCTAACGGGGCATAACTGATCCATTTTCTAATCGTACGGCCTATTCGCGAGACAGGTGGCTTATGGACAGCAATATCGCATGCGAAGTCCACCAGTTTTTTCTGACTGACTTTCACTCTATAATGATTGAGATCCAAGAAGACAATCATGGCCAGAACGGCGGTTCGTTTGTTCGCGTTATGAAAAGGATGGTTTTGGATGATGGAACGAACAAGACAGGCCGCTTTGTCATAAATGGTCGGATATAATTCCTGACCATCGAATGTCTGGCGCATCTCATTGAGAGCCGACAGGAGCAAATTCGGATCCTTGATTCCGAATTGCTCCTGTGTGCCACTGTATTCGTAATTATCATAAAAATGAGCGGCAATAAAATGCAGAAATACAAGTTCCTCGACTGACAGATAACGTATCGCTTTAATGCTTCGACAACTCCTTGAGAGCCTTCTCGTACTTCAAAGCTGTCTTTATGGCCTTTTTCGCGAACGAAGGATCGATCTTGCTTTTCCAGTCGTTCGACAATCCAAGTTCCCGAACCACAGAAGGAGGAAGTTCAAGATGATTTAATTCCTTGAGGATCGCCGTCATGTCGCTTCCCTCCGTTTCGCTAGGGCTGCCCTTATCATAGTATCGTCTGCTGGCGAGACGCAATGTTTTCTTGGCGATCTTCCTGTGAAAGTTCATCATTCCACACCTCATCATTTACCATCACCAGTTTTGCCTAACTGATTGATGTATATGCTTGTTGCCGGAGAAGGTGTGGGATCAATCCGTGGCTTCATTTTGTCTTACGCCGCCCCTCTATGTCGGAGGGGCGATTCTCATGGACACACTGGTGTTTGCAGCAAAGCGTGGTGCATTTGTACTCCGGCGTCGCGGATGAGGCGGAGGTTAGCCAATCAAGAAGGAAGTTCGCATTCGAATATCGAAGAAAGCACAAGATTTGCTTGGAATCCAAGGTGTTGAACGGGTGATCAAGATGGGGTTTTGGGAGCAATACGAAAACTTGCAGAATGAGGCGTCGTCTCCACAAGAGCGCGGGCGCTTATTCGAACGATTTTTGCTTGCGTTCCTGCGCGACGGGCATTACCCAGGTGCCCGGTTTGTGTGGGTTAAGACATATCGAGATTGGATTATGGACACGCAACCAGAGCGTTCTCAGCAAGACGAAGGTATCGATTTGGTGGCTGAAGACACTGAGCACCATTTGTGGGCAATCCAATCCAAGGACCATCGTGACCCGGTGGACTGGCGTGAACTTTCGACGTTTGTTGCGTCCGCAACGTCACCGCGGTTTTCGTTCACGAAGTTCTTAGTAGTTGCAGTTGGTGGCGTTACCCGCACGGCGGAAGCCCGCTGTCAAGAACGTGGTATCGCTGTTTGGACTGGGGAGGATTTTGAAACTGCCGATATAGATTGGGAACAGTTCACCTGGCAAGCGTCTGAAGCAATGACGCGCCATGTGCCGGTGAGTCTGCGTCCATACCAAGAGGAAGCCGTTGCAGCCATTCTCTCTGGCTGGGAAGCAAACGATCGTGGAAAGTGCATTATGCCGCCAGGGACGGGAAAGACGTTAGTGGCGCTTCGAACTGTTGAACGTTTCGCACAACCAAGAGACCTTGTTCTCTTCTGCGCACCTTCAATCGCCTTAGTCAATCAGACGATACGAGCTTGGAAGCGCGACGCGACGGTGCAGCTTCGTTTTGTTGCCGTAACTTCCGACCGAGGGGTGGGGCGCGACGAGGACACAGGAGACATTTCGCTGATTATCCCACCAACTACGAATCATGAAGAGTTGGTTCGTGCCGCTCAACCCGTAGATGACGCAATCATCGTTGTGGTAAGCACTTATCAATCCCTCCACGTCGTAGCAGATGCCCAACAGCAAGGTTTGCCTGAGTTTCGTGTGGCCATTGCGGATGAAGCGCACCGGACGACAGGCGTGGCGTATGAAGAAGAGGAAGATCCATCTGACTTTTGATGTTCCATGACGATGATCGGATTCATGCACATCGTCGATTGTATTTGACAGCTACGCCACGCCTCTTTACCGAAGCCCATCGAAATCGACTTGAACGTGAAGGACTGCGGACTTATGGCATGGACAATCTTGAAACGTTCGGACCCGAATTTTTCAGATATAGCTTTCGTAGAGGCGTTGAAGAGGGGTATTTGGCAAATTATTGCGTCCGCGTAATGTTCTTTAGCGAGCGAAGAGTACAACAGATGTTCGTTGATTGGGTGCAGGAAACAGACGCTCCTCAAGTTCCAGATTTGGTCAGGGCGTATGCTTTGTCCAGAGCGCTCATGGATGAAGACATTCAGCCGCCTCTACAACGGCTCATTACTTTGTCAATTCGCGAGCGAAATCGCAAGCGATTGTGGATACTTGGAACAAGCTTGAGAAACGCTTCGGAATGTCACGCCCAGTTTTGTCGCACACATGGATGGCACGATGTCCATGCGTGAGCGAGCAAAGTTGCTTCGCTGTCTTGAAACACTGACGGATCGCGAAGGGAATTCTGTAGATCACGTTCTTATTACGAATGCCAGAGTGCTCACCGAAGGTATCGATGTTCCCGACTTGGACGCCGTGGTGTTTTTGGAGCCACGAAGAGCAGGGTAGATGTGATCCAAGCGATCGGTCGAGTTGTGCGTAAGCCGCCGCATCGCCCCAACAAGGTCGGAACAATTTTGGTCCCGATCGTTTTGAATGTTGATAGGTTGGAACCTAATGCACCGATTTCTGAAGAGCAGATTGAAGCACTCTTGCTGCCGCAAGAAGAGAACTTCCGTACTCTTGTCCAAATCATTAACGCGCTTCGCGCCATCGATACTGCGGTGGATGTATATATTCGTGAGTTGTTGTCTCCGCATGAGGGTAGCAACCGCGAACCGTCAAATACGGTTCAAATAAGATTTGACCTTGGGTTACCACAAGAGCTTGAAGAACAGATCCGAAAGACGATTACGACGCGCTTGGTGGCACCGGCTAACAACCGTTCGTATTTGGTGTCTTTGCTGCGACTGTGGAGGAAGTTGCGCGACGCCTGCGGACACAACTTGATACGATTTTGGGTGCACTTCCGATCGAGCATTATCAGGAAGCTCAGGCTGCTTTTCAGAATTACGTTACGGCACTGCGGGAAGTTCTACATCCCAACATTTCTGAAGAGGATGCTAAGGATTTCCTTGTTCAGCATTGGATCATGGCACCGGTGTTTTCGTCGTTGTTTCCCGGTGACGATCTCACGGAAACTCCAGTCGCGAGGTCCTTCGAGCAAGTCACCGAGGCTTTTCGCGCCTTTTTAGACCGCGAGCGACACGTGCTAGAGGAGTTTTATGTAAGTGTTCGTATTCGCGCACAGGGCATTCGCACTCCCGAGGAACGACAAGATTTCTTGCGTCTGTTATTTGAAATGCTGTTCAAGGCCGTCTTTCCGAAAGCAGCGAGTCGTTTGGGGATTGTTTACACGCCGGTTGAGCTCGTGAATTTTCTTCTGAAGAGCGTCGATGTCGTGTTGCAAAAGCACTTTGGAAAGACCACGGCTTCGTCAGGCGTGACGATCATTGACCCATTTGCGGGCACTGGAACGTTCCCTGCTCTGATGTTGCAACGCTGGGATAAGGAGACGATACTTCGGAAGTTACAGGCCAGAGAGTTTTGGGCGAACGATGTTCAATTGTTTGCCTATTACATGCTTCTGACGAACCTGCGTTGGACGATTCGAGAAATGACCGGCGAAGACCCCCGGCTGGAATCTGCCAGTGCTGTGGGTTGACTCATTCCAACTTCAAGAGGAGCACGGATCTTGGAGTACGCAGTTTTTCGCTGACGATTACACTGAGTTGATGCGTACTCAACGTGATGCTTCGATTACGGTTGTGGTGGGAAATCCGCCTTGGCGTTCAAGACAAAGAGATGAAAACGACGCTAACCAAAATCTGCAATACGAACGGTTGGATGAGAGAATTCGAAGCACGTTTGCGGCTGAAACGTCTTCAAGAAATAGGAACAGCCTCTATGACGCTTATATCCGAGCAATTCGCTGGGCAATGGACCGAGTGGGGAATCAAGGCGTGGTCGCGTTCGTGACCAACGCTGGCTGGATCGACGGCAATGCCATGGACGGGATGCGCAAGGAACTCGCAAACGAGTGTGCGGCGATTTATCTAATCAATCTTCGCGGAAATGCTAGAACGCAAGGCGAACTCAGGAGACGGGAGGGTGATAATGTATTTTCTCAAGGGAGTCGTGCTGCCGTATGCCTCGTTGTGCTGGTGAAAGACGACTCCCACGTTGGGCCCGCAGAGATTTTCTATCACGACATTGGTGACTATCTAAGCCGTGAAGAGAAACTCGCGAAAGTCAAGGCGTTCGGAGATGTACAAGGTGTACCATGGACTCGCATCACACCTAATGAAGCAGGGGATTGGATTCATCAACGGTCAGATGAATTCGTGTCGCTTATGCCGCTTGGTGGAGAGCAAGCAGAAAGTGAGCATCGAATATTTAACATTCGTTCAAGGGGTGTGGCAACCAGTCGTGACGCATGGGTGTACAATTTTTCTCATGAAACGGTCGCGAATAATATGCAGAGAATGATTGCGGTATACAACAGTCAGGTTAGGAGAGGTATCAACGAACAACTAAACGACCCCAGCCAAATTAGTTGGAGCCGTGGCTTGCGGCGTGATGCTACACGGGGGGGCGATTCATGGGTTTCGGCCGGATGCGATTCGAATTGCGTTGTACCGTCCGTTCTCTAAGCGCTGGTTGTATTTTGATCGCGCTTTTAACGATATGATCTACCAACAACTGCGTCTTTTCCCGCGTCCAGATGCGGAGAACAAGGTGATTATTCTACAAGCACCCGGAGATAATCGGAACTTCACATGTTTGGTGACGGATGAATTGCCAGATCTTCATGTAGTAGGGACCACTCAATGTTTTCCGCTTTACGTATATGATGGGGAAGACGGCGATGTGGAGGTTCAGGTTGCGCTTGATTTGATTGCTCCAAAAGACTATGCAATCACGGATGAAACACTTAGAGCATTTCAAGAGCAATATGGGGACACCTCCATTACAAAGGAAGATATTTTCTATTACGTCTATGGCGTGCTTCACGCATCAGACTATCGTGAACGCTTTGCTTCGGATTTGCGCCGTGAACTACCGCGAATTCCGTTTGCATCAGATTTCTGGGCATTCAGTCAAGCTGGTCGCAAGCTTGCGGAGTTGCACATAGGCTACGAGAAGGTTGACCCTTTTCCATTGGAAGAGAGTATTTCATCAAATGCACCAGAGGATCCTTGGGAACGTTACCGTGTAAAAAAGATGAGGTTTGCTAGGGACAAGAGAGACTTGGTTGTCAACGAGTGGATAACGCTTCGTGGAATTCCGGAAGAAGCGTTCCACTATCAGGTGAATGGACGGTCGCCGATTGAATGGATTGTGGAGCAGTATCAAATCAAGCGAGATCGAGCAAGCGGGATCGTGAATGATCCGAACGCCTGGGCTCGTGAGACGGCTCAAGATCCTCGGTACATTGTGGACTTGGTGAAACGAGCAGTGCGTGTGGCGGTGGAGACGCTAAAGGTCATTCGTCAATTGCCGCCAGCATTAGAATAAAACTGCCCTGCACCGCCCCCACTGTTGGGGGCGATTCTTATGGACACGTTGGTGCTTGCAGCAAAATCCGGTGACCAAGACGCTTTCATGGCGCTTTATCAAGAATTTCGCGACAGACTGCGCCGCTGGGCGCATGGATATTGGATCCCCGGAGCAGAACGCGACGACGTGATGCAGCACGCTCTGATTGGGTTTTGGAAAGCGGTGCGTGGGTACGACGGGCAAACGCCGTTCCTGGCTTTCGCCAAGATGTGCGTCAAGCGAGAACTCGTCACCGTGCTCAAGATGGCGCGGCGGCAAAAGCACTTCTGGCATCTGACGGCTCTGTCGCTCGACGCGGAGTGCCCATGGATCGAGGACTCGGAGCGCACGGTGCTGGACGTGTTCGTTGATCGTACGGCACCGAGTGTGGACGATATGGTGTTTGGGCCACCGCAAAGTGCGGGTCCAGAGGAACTCGTGGCATGGGCAGAGCGGCATTGGGGGCTGAGATTGACGGAGCTCGAACGCGCGGTGTGGCGGTTGCGGCTCGAGGGGCATTCATACGTGGAGATCCAGCGTATCTTACAGTGCGGGTATAAAACGGTGGACAATGCGGTGCAGCGGTTGCGGAAAAAAGCGAGAAAGGCAATCGCGAGAAGTCGCGAGCCCAATGCAGTTCTGGCCTGAGAGAGGTCACGGATCTATGGGACTTCGTTTTGTGACGACATGGACCGCAGCGCTCGTTTTCGGCGCGCTGATGGTGGGAATCGCGGTTCGGTTGCAGTTGACGTATCAGGACATACGATACACAAGATACACACCGTATGTATTTGGAATAGTGGTTTTCTGGTATCCGATCGTTGGAGTCAAGTTGTTGTGGCGGGAGCAAAACATGCAGCGTCGCCAACGCGGGGCGTTGTGTGTGCGATGGGTGCTCTGGTGCTATCGATATTTGTCGATCACGGTGGACGCAGCTTGTCGTTGGCTCCAAGATCCTACCCAAGGTGTAGCGCGTGTTTATGATGTATGGAGGCAATTGGTAATCAGTGCCTAAGAGTGGACCATAAAAGTTGACATCGATTGCACAGTGTCCCTATAGTCTCTGTCCAACAGATGTGCTATAATTAGGTTTGCCTAGGTCAAGATCATCTCTGGAGTTTTCCAGAGACGCGCGCGTTGCTCATCGCACGACGTTGGTCATTCCTCTGCGATGGGCTGGGCTCAGGCGTCCGGCCGGCTCCGGTCTCCCAACCTCCGCCGGCCGTCCGCCTGGGCTTCGCTCATGCTTTCGGAGTTTCCGCAGTTATGTTCAGACCCTGCTACGTGTCGTTCGAGGTCAATCTCCTGCAAGGGGACGGTTTGTTTTGGTCCGGTGTTTCGCGAGCATCGGGCCTTTATCATGCCCACGTAGCTCAACAGGCAGAGCAGCCGCCTTGTAAGCGGCCGGTTGCAGGTTCGAGTCCTGTCGCGGGCTTAGCCTGTAGACGCATATGGATTTGTGTGGTACGATAATCATGAACATAGCAGGAGGGTTAACCCCTCCTGCGAGGTCGATGTGGCTTCCCCGCCTTTGGATTGCGGCCCAGGCGGGGTTCGCCATGTAAGACCCGAATGATGTCCGCGATGGCATAACCCACACGGGCTAGCCCCACAGAATCACTCCGAGCACACAGGCGATTCCGTGCAGCATCCCTCTCACCCCCTTCCCACGAAGGGGGTGCCCAAGAGAGGTTTCCCTCCCAGTACAAGCCTATCACGAACACTCAATGTTTTCAATATAATTTGGATAGCTTGTCTTCTTGACCCATAGAAAGGTTTATATTAGAATTTAAGCTAGAATGTGTTTGGGGAGGAATGTGCATATGCACACGCATACGTTCTTTGTGTACGGAACCTTGCGAAAAGATCAGCCGAATCGCACGGTAGTCGAGCCGTATTTGGTCAGCGAACTTGGTATGGGGCAAATTCGCGGCGCGATGTACGACTGGGGCGCGTTTCCTGCGGTGACGTTGGAAGAAGACGGCGTGGTCGTCGGCGAGTGGGTGAAGGTCACGGAGGAAGGGCTCAAGGCACTGGATCGGCTGGAGGGATACCCACAGCTTTATGACCGCGTGATCGTCAAGGATTTGGCGAATGGGTTGCGGGGTTGGGTGTACTGCGTGCCAAAGCAGAAGGTTAACGGCAACGCGCGCGTGGAGAGCGGGGACTGGGTGGTGTATCAGGCGAACAGGTTGGTGGCGCGGAGATAAGTGGGCAACAGATACGTCGCCGACGACTCGGGGGGTTGTAATTTTCCGCACGCTCGCGCAGGCCCAAGGCGGAAACAGTTTGAGGTTTTTGTCCTGCGCGCGCCGCCCAGATAGGGGGCGATGGTGCGATGGGCTTGGCGTTTGTCTTGTGTTGGAGCGCAGTGTGTGTACTTGCCGCCCTTGTGGTCGGCACGATGATACGACTCTACGAGGAGACGCGACGGTTCTACAGCTTAAGGCTTGTGCCTTCCGTGCTCTTCCGGGCGTTGGTGGTGTATCCGTATGTCGGTGCACGTCTCATATGGTGTGATACGAGCTTGTCTCGGCGAAAGCGTATCGTGCTTGCGCTGCGGTGGGCGTTTTGGTGTGTCCGGAATCTCCCAATCGTGATCGGTTGTTCCTGTCGCGACATGGGAGAATCGCGGTGTGTTGATGACCGGCTCTTGGAAGTTTGGCGAACGGTCATCGCGGTACAGCAACGCGGCGTTTTGTCGTGCAATCCCCCTCAAGTAGAGAGGGGGTTTTTCTATGTGCGAATCCGATTAGAGGCACTGCGGGACTACGACGAGCAGCACGTGGACTATATCGACGCTTATATTGCCGTCAAGGAAAAGCATAGCGGGAGTTCGGATGTGCTGACTTGGAATCAGAAGCATTTCAGGCGATTAGGTGTGCGTTCCATCACGCCGGGCGAGTATCTGCGAACTGCCAGCGGGACTTCGAAGTAAAAGTACAATTTGCCCTGCAAACACCCCTCCAGTAGGAGGGGATTTTTTATGAGCACGATCCATGTCGACAGGCTCAAACCGCATCCCAGGAACGCCGAATACTTCACCGACATTGCCGGAGAGAAGTATGAGGAGTTGAAGCGGAGCATCGCGACGCACGGCATCCGCGATCCACTCAAAATTTTGCCGGATGGGACCATCATCGCAGGCCATCAGCGATTCCGAATCGCGAGGGAACTCGGGATCGAGCAAGTGCCCGTTGTGATCTACGACGTAAGCCAAGTGGAGGCCGAATACCTGCTGATCGCGGACAACGAGGAACGCCGGGGCGAGGACAACGACCCGATCAGGAAGGCGAAGCGGGCGAAGTTCCTCAAGGAGTATTGGGGAGTACACCGCGGCGTCAATCAGTATTCGAGGGTTAACCAAAATGGTGAATCCCCCAAGACGAGCAAGGACATCGCAGAGGCTGTGGGAACGGATGCTGCGCACTTACCGAGATTGCTGAAGCTTAACGATCTGATTCCAGAACTCCAAACTCTCGTGTCCGCAAGCAAACTCGGCACAACCGCCGCAGAACAGCTTGCCCATCTGACGCCCGATGAGCAACGCGCGTTATTTCAAGCCTTTGGCGAGGCCATTGGCGAGCGCACGGTTGCAGAAGCAAAGGAGATCCGTCGTCAGATCGAAGAGGAACGTCGTTTGCGGGAAGCTGCAGAAAAGCGGGTACGCGAACTGGAAGGCTCGCTTCAGCGACTTACCCGCGAAATTGAAGCGGCAAAAGACGAACCCGCTGCGCTTCGAGCGGCGCTGGAGGACACGCAGCGCGAGTTGGAACAGGCGCGGCGGGAACTGGCTGAGCGGCCGCGCATCGAGGTTGTGTCAGAGGAGATCAAGCGGGCGCTCGACGATCTGCGTAAGCAGAATGACGAACTGAAAGCGTCACTCGCGGAGCAGGAACGTCTTGCAGACAAGCTTCGCAAAGAGAAGGCCGCCGCGTTGGAAGCCAAACGTCAGGCGGAGGACGAGGCGATCAAGGAACGCCTTGCGCGCCAGCGATTGGAGAAGACCTTCGAGTCGGCGGGGAATTCCGAAGCGAGCTATGCCGCGCTGCGTAATCTCGAATCCAAGCTGTACGAGGTGCGTCAAGACGTCGCGGGCATGCTTGCGGTTTGGGAACCGGAATCCGTCTCAGACGAAGTTCGGGATCACTTTGTGTCCGTGCTCTATGTGACTGCTGAGGCGTTGACGAACCTTGCGAAGAAGTGCGAAGGCGTCAAGTCGAACAATGTCCTGATGTTCCGGAGGGACCGCTGATGGGCGCTTACGATTTCTACGAGCAGGAACGTCGTCTCGAAGCGCGAGCTGCGGGACGATTTGCCATGCGTACGTTGTCGGAACTCACAGGCCGTGTCGTGCCCCAAGGGATTCTTAATCAGTTAGCCAAGATGGTCTGGCGCGAGACCAACGCGTTCCTCGAAGACGGCGCAGTTGAGCCGTCCCTTCGGTTTGTTGAGAGCGACATTGTTCCGGCGGTCTTGCGGAGAATCGAGATGCTGGGATCGAAGTCCAAGACGGCTCAGTTTGCGAACGAACACCCGGACGAGACCAAGGTGGCTGTGATGGCGTTGGCAGAACGAGCCATGTCGCTGCAGAAAATCTCCAGGGGGTGTTTTTTCGACATTGGATTTGCCGTCGCGACGATTCGATACGAGTTGGACCGGGAGCTCTATGGTTTGGTGGTGCCTGCCGTCAAAGCGGTGATGGCGAAAGTTTCGAATGTCGACGAAGAGACCGTCCTGGTAGTGTTACGCGAAGAGATCAGCCGCGTCCTTCGAGAACGAATCGAGGCGCGGATGTGGACATTGGCGAATCTGGACGATGGGCAACATCGCGTAGCGCAATGAGGAAGCCGCCCTGCCGGCGTGGTGGGGCGGCTTTTTTGTCATGCAATCGCCTCTCAGTTGAGGAGGCGATTGCATGACGAAGCTCCGCATTGAGGACATTCGCGTAGACGAGCGTATCCGCCAGGATTACGGTGACCTTCGCGAGAGGTCAGTTGAACTTTTTGCTGGAGCCGGTGGCCTAGCGATGGGAATATCTAATGCCGGATTTCGGCATGTAGGATTATACGAGTGGGACCGAGACGCATGTGACACCATTCGTCTCAATAAAGAGAGAAACGTGGCTCAGGTACAAAATTGGCCGATTCATCAATGCGACGTGAGAGATGTCGATTTCACCCAATATCAAGGCATCGACCTTCTAGCTGGAGGCCCGCCGTGTCAGCCGTTTTCATTGGGCGGAAAACACCGTGGCTTTAAGGATCATCGGAATATGTTTCCGGAAATGATCAGGGCCGTTCGGGAAATTCAACCGAAAGTCGTCTTAATCGAAAATGTGAAAGGATTGCTTCGGGATACCTTCGCAAAGTATTTCGAATACATACTTCTTCAACTTTCTTATCCGGAAATTGCCTCCAAGGAAAACGAAGACTGGACGGATCACTTATCTCGATTGGAACGGCATCATACCAAAGGACATCACGAGGGTCTTACATACCATGTGGTATTTCGCTTGCTTAACGCTGCCGATTACGGGGTGCCGCAAAAGAGGGAACGGGTGTTTATCGTCGGTTTTCGAAGCGATTTGAATATCGAATGGTCTTTTCCTGAACCCACGCATTCCTTCGACGCTCTCTTGTACGATCAATGGGTCACTGGAGATTATTGGGAACGACATCGAGTGGCGAAAAAGCATCGCCCTGAAATGCCCGACAAACTTAAGAAGAGAATCGAACGTCTTCGAGGAGGGTTGGGATTAGTACAGGGGGCACCTTGGATGACGGTACGCGATGCCATTTCCGATCTTCCAGACCCGGAAAACGAATACGATAACGTCATACCTGATCATCGCTTCAACCCAGGAGCTCGCATCTATCCGGGTCACACCGGGAGTCCGCTCGACGAGCCAGCGAAAACACTTAAAGCCGGGGATCACGGTGTTCCCGGAGGAGAAAACATGCTTGTGAAACCGGATGGTAGCGTACGTTACTTTACGGTTCGTGAGAGCGCACGCCTACAGACTTTCCCGGACGAATACCATTTCAGCGGGTCCTGGACGGAAAGCATGCGCCAATTGGGGAACGCAGTTCCGGTGAGGTTGGCCACTTTTATCGTCAAAGATATAAAAAAGTGCCTTTCCCATTAGGGGAGGTGTTTCTGGAGAATGACAGAAGTTGAGAAACAAGTTCTTAGGCGAAAAATTCTTGATGTTCTTCGAAGACAGGGCTTTTACTGGGATGGAAGAAGACTTTATTTTTGTGCGTCGGACAAAAATGCCTTACGTGCATTGCATGCCAAGGCTTGCGCTTACAACATTGAACGAGCAAAGCGAAATCTTCAGCGACATGAAGATGAGTTGCTTGGCTGGATTGCTAACGGGAATGAGATAAATCCAGCCATTATTACCCCAACGTTGATAGAAGTCAAACCGGATACAGTGGAAGAACTTCTATTTCGCTACGTGCGTCTTCATTGGAGTATACCTGTATCTGCTGGGTATGGCAGGCGACTGAGATTTCTTGTTTGGGATGCAGCACACGACCGACTGATAGGGATCTTCGGGTTATGTGACCCTGTCTTTGCACTAGCTGACCGAGACCAGTGGATCGGATGGTCGAAAGAACAGCGTCGGCTTCGGCTGGCAAATGTGATGGATGCTTTCGTGTTAGGAGCCGTACCACCGTACAACCATCTTTTAGGAGGCAAATTGGTTGCGTTAGCAGTGGTTAGCAACGAGGTACGTGAAGTATTCGAGCGTCGATATGCAAATCGCATCACGCGTATTAGCAAAAAGTTAACCGGGCCGCTTGTCTTGGTCACGACTACATCCGCCCTTGGTAAATCGTCTATTTATAATCGCGTAAAATACCGAGATCTTCTTGTGATGCACTCGGTCGGATTTACGAGCGGATCCGGCGAATTTCCTTACATCAACGGTTTATATAAGGAGATCATAACGATTGTAGAACAGACGTATGCGCCAACAGCCAAACACAAAGATTGGGGATCCGGTTTTCGAAATAGACGTGAAGTGATTCTGAAAGCACTGAAAATACTCGAATTACCACAGACTCTAATATATCATGGCGTTGCTAGGGAAATTTTTGTGGCTCCCTTAGCCAAGAACGCACCTGAGTTTCTACGAGGCGAAACAGATGTTATAGATTTCTTTGATTTTCCTTTCTCAGATCTCGCTAGTTGGTGGAAGGAACGATGGGCACTGCCGCGTGCATCGCGCGATAACCGTTTTCAGTTGTTCAGGAAAGAGACATGGCGACTATGGAATTAGGTGGAATATCTACAATCTCACCGTTGGTATATTCTATCACTCTGTCCGCGCATTCTCCTTCCCATGCGCGAAGCGACAGGCGGTGGAGGTTCATAAAACACTCTTAATACGTAGGACAAAACCCGGTGAGGAGGCATGCTCGATATGGACAACACCCAAAAGTCAACAAACGGGAAGTCGACCAACGGAAACACGCGCAAGCCAAATACCCATAATCAACGGAAACGTAGCGACCGATTTGACCTGCTTGATCCGACGAATCCGGCCAGTCCACTCAGCCCGCTCAATCCAGCGAATCCGGCCAGTCCACTCAGCCCGCTCAATCCAGCGAATCCGTTGAGCACGTTTCATTCGGGCAATTGTTGATGTGGAGAGAGGTGCCCCCCCTGCGCATACATTGCCGCGAAAGCGCGACACAGCAAGTGTCCGACGGTCTTGACTTGGAACCAGAAGCACTTTCGTCGGTTACAGGTTGGTCACGTTGCGCCAGGCGAATTCCTGCGCTCGTTTAAATGATCTACGCCGTTCTGCAAAGGATGCAGGGCGGTTTTTGTCCTTCGCCAGGCGCAGGCTGTACAATCGCTACTGATTTGGTCCGGTCTTTGTCCTGCATCCCACCCTCAAGGTGAGGAGGTCGAACGATATGAGCGAGATGAGCATCCACCGTCTGAAGCCCCACCCGAAGAATGCGGAGTACTACGCGGACCTGACGGGTGAGAAGTACGAAGAGCTGAGGCGTAGCATTGAGGCCCACGGGATCCGGGATCCGCTGAAGGTGTTGCCGGATGGGACGATTATCGCGGGTCACCAGCGCTGGCGCGTTGCGAAAGAGCTTGGGTTGGAGCGCGTGCCTGTTGTGATTTACGACATTTCGGAGCAAGAGGCGGAGTACTTGTTGATTGCTGATAACGAGGAGCGACGCGGAGAAGACCGCGATCCAATGCGAAAGGCCAGAAGGGCGAAGTTTTTGGCGGAGTATTGGAAGATCAGGCGGGGAGGAGAGAGAAAGAACGTTTCGGATTCCGAAGGAGCAAACCGCCAAAATGGCGGTTTGAAAACGATCAAGGATGTTGCCGAAGCGATTGGCGAGCCTCAACGTTCGACAGAACGGTTACTCAAGTTGAACGACCTCATCCCAGAGCTACAGTATCTCGTCTCTTCCGGCAAACTCGGCACCACCGCCGCTGAGCAATTGGCTTATTTGAGTCCCGAAATTCAGCGCAGCCTCTACAAGGCCTTGGGTGACGAAATTGCCTCGCGCACCGTGGCGGAGACGAAGGAACTGCGTAAGCGACTCGAAGAGGCCGAACAACGGGATCGCGAGACGGCCAGGTTGCAGCAGGAATTGGCGACGCTGCGCGAACGCGGACGCGATGAGGATCTGGCGCGCATTGCGGAGTTGGAATCAGAGATCCGGCGATTGCAGAACCGGCCCGCCGAGCGTGTCGAGGTGGTGCCCGATGCGGTGCTACGCGAAATCGAGGACTGGAAACGCCGAGCGGTCGAAATCGACCGGGAGCGGCAGGCGCTTGAGGAAAAATACGAATCGCTGAAGGTGGTCTTGCAACAACACCAGGAGCGCATCGAACGACTCAAAGCGGAGAACACAAGGCTCAAGGAAGGTGCCGAACTCGCACAGCCCCGGGTGGCTTCGACGGCGAAGACCGTGGATCCTGAGTGGCAGCGCATCGAGCGCGAGAAAGAATCGTTCCACGAACTCATGCAGGCATATCGAACGCTGCACAAGATCGTCAGTGCGGCAGCGGATTTCATCTTTGTTTCAGACGAGGAGGCCGAAGCGTTTATCCAGAAGTTGATGTGCGAGTATCCGCAAAAGGCGGAGACCTGGCAGTCTGAGGCCCTGGTTCTCCGGCAAGCGGCGATGGCGATGGAGCGTTTGGCAAACAGCTTAGAGCTTCAGTATACGAAGTTAAGGCTTGTCAAATCGTAATGCACGAGCGGGTTCCGTTCTTGGATATAGGGTGTAAAATAAAATTTACATTCGGTATCCAGAATGAGATGGAGAGCGTATAATTCTTAGAAAGGGGAGGGAGAGATGTGACGCCAGAAATTGTTGCAAAGAACATCGAAAGAATTCGTGTGGAACGGAACATCAGCGTTGATCAACTTGCGAAGGTCGTCGGTGTGACCAGACCGACGATGTACAAATATCTACGGGGTGAACAACCGATTGATAGTGCAAAGCTGGTAAAGATTTGCGGTGCTTTAGGCGTTTCTGTACGGCAGATTTTTTCAGAAGAAAATGAAGGGGTGTCGTTCCTTTTCGGGCCGACAATCCACGGGAGAACTNTACGCAAGAAGTACGGCGTGCCTTGCTTGAACGGCTTGATGAGTATTGGAGTGTTGTAGAAGCTTTGGGCGAGGATCGTGTGATTATGGTACCTCCAAGTTATCGATTGGAGCGGAAGCCAGGGGCACTGAATTCCTGGATCAAGGCTCAAATCCAAGACATCGCCGATCGGACTCGTAGTGTATTGGGGCTAGAGGGTTATGTGGGGCAACTCATCTTTCAAATGCTTGAAGACTGGCATATCCATGTTCTTGCATGGAAGTTAGACCATTCATTTGACGGATTTTCTGCCTATAGTGAGCGGCGAGGCGCCTTCATCATCATCAATGACGATCGTTCTATTTCAGAGGAGCGCAAAATCTTCAGTGCGGCACATGAGTTGGGACACCTTCTCTTTCATCGCGATCAGTATCGGGGAGAGGGAGTCGTATACGCCAAATCCCGCGGGAATCTGGATGAAAGAATCGCAAATCAGTTTGCGAGTTACTTCCTGATCCCTCGAAATCGTCTAGACGAGTGCAAAATAGTCATAAAACGTTCACGCAACAAGTTGCGCGACGTGATCCAATTGAAACACGAGTTCGGTGTTAGTGTGCAAGCCTTGCTTTATGCACTACACGACGAGGGAGTTCTGAATGGACCTGAATATGGATATTTGAGAAAGGAGTTGGAGAAAAGATACGGAGTTCAAGAGCCTCACCCGATGCCTTATGTAGAAAAGAACCGTCGTGTAATGCGCATGTTGCAACAACTCCATGCCGAAGAGGGCGTTAGTGCATCAAAGGTAGCGGCTGTGCTGGGTATCTCGCATGACGAAGCTGCTCGGTTGCTTGCTGAATGGGAAAGGGAAGATGATGGCAGTGAATTCTGAGGACGTCTACGGCACACCTGCCATCATCGACAACAGCGTTCTCAACGAATTTGCCGCCCTCGGTGCTGTGAAACTACTGAAACTCGTTTTTGCTCCTGTGTACATGGCTGAAAATATGATTCGAGACGAGGTTCGATTTCCAAATGCTGAAGCTGCTTTTGACGAGTTGGCACCCATTCATATTGCACTTGACACTGAACATGGATTACGTTGTTGGTCAGAAATTATGACCAAGCGAAAGGTGCTAAGCCGTTACGATGCCGAAGTCATTGCCCTCGCCATCGAACGATCACTGGTTTGTTGTACGAGTGACAGGGCTATGATGAAGACTTGCGATATCTATCAAGTTCGGCGAATCGGAACACTTGGCGTCTTGGCATGCGCCTATCAGCACGGGCATGTCAATGAGGGAACGTTCAGGTCGTTGGTGGACAAACTGTTTTCTCTTCCTAACGCAAGATACAGTGAATCGACGAAGCAGGGATTTAAGTCTTCATTTCCAGAGATTTTTGGTGAATAATGCGTGCTGGATGTGAAGATGATAAGCCGCCCAGTTGGGCGGCTTGTTCAACGATGATCCAAAATTCCCAAACGTTCTTTCACGACTTCTTGGAGCAGTTGTGAGAAGTTGATTCCAGCCTGTTGTGCGGCCTCCTTCAACCAGCGAGGCATGGTGACCATCGTGTTGACCGATTGCTGCGCCATTTCATTGCGAACAAGATCCATCCACGCCTCGACAGGAACCAAAAATGCGCCTGGAGGTGTCGTGATGGATTCGGGCTTGCTCGGAGTCGGAATGTCGTCTCCGTCTTGCTCCATCCCCCAGAGATGGAGTTCAAGCGCTTCACGCGCGTTGGCTGCGGCTTCCTCAAAGGAGTCTCCTTCCGTAATGCAACCAGGAAGATCGGGAAACGTGACCGTATAGCCCTCACTTTCGTCGTCGGGTTCAAACACAGCGAAGTACATGCGCTTATCCATGAGCGAGCCTCCCTATGAGGTCGGTGGTTCGATTCCGGCTTGTTTCAAGATGCTAAGGAGAGTTTTCCTCTTGTAATCCTTGGTTGGATGAATCACGGTGACTTTTCCGGGTTTCGTTGGATGCTTGTATTGATAGTGATCCCCGCGCACCGCAACAAGAAACCAGCCGTCTTCTTCGAGCATGCGAATGACCTCGCGAGATGAGTACGATTTCACGGGGGGGATCACCTCATGGAGCATGGTACATTGGTTACTGACCAATGTCAATCGGCGTTGTTCGCTTGATCAGCGTTGTGTTTTGTCGTGCAGTTGACGCATCGATGAGGAGGCGATCCACATGAACCTGATCCACATCGACAAACTGAGACCCCACCCAAAGAACGCGGAGTATTATGTCGATCTCACGGGCGAGAAGTACGAGGAACTGAAGCGCAGCATCGAGGTCCATGGCATTCGAGACCCACTGAAGATCCTGCCCGACGGCACTATCCTGGCTGGACACCAACGGTATCGCATCGCGAAGGAGCTCGGAATTGAACAGGTGCCGGTGGCGATTTACGACGTTTCGCCTGAAGAGGCGGAGTATCTTTTGATCGCCGATAACGAGGAGAGACGCGGCGAGGACAATGACCCGATGCGGAAAGCGAGAAGGGCAAAGTTTTTGGCGGAGTATTGGGGCATTCGCCGAGGAGGGGCGAGAAGAGTTGTTTCGGGGGGCGAAGGAGCAAAGGGACAATTTGTCCCTTTGAAATCGATCGAGGATGTAGGAGAACAGATTGGTGAGGATGTGCGTACCACAAAGCGGTTACTCAAACTAAACGATCTCATCCCCGAACTCCAAGCACTGGTCTCTTCCGGCAAACTCGGCACCAGCGCAGCCGAGCAGTTGGCGTACCTGAGTCCAGAGATCCAGCGCAGCTTGTACGAAGCTCTTGGTGAGGAGATCGCGAACCGCACGTTTGCCGAGACCAAAGAGTTGCGGCGTCGCCTCGAAGAGGCCGAACGCCGTGATCAGGAAACAGCGCGCTTGCAGGCGGAGCTCGCGAAATTGCGCGAGCAGGGGCGCGAAGAAGACCGCGTGCGAATTGAGGAGCTGGAGAATCGCATACGGGAGCTCCAAGAGCAGAGTGGTCAGGTTGCGACACTCCGGCGCGAGTTGGATGCTTTGCAGCGGCAGGGGCGTGAAGAGGATCGAGCTCGGATTGAGGAACTGGAGCGGCAAATCGAGGATCTGCGAAATCGACCTGTCGAATATGTCGAAGTGGTGCCTGACGCTGTGAAGCAAGAGATCGAGGCGTGGAAGCGGCGGGCGGTGGAGATTGAACAACAGAAACGAGAGCTTGAGTCGAAGTATCAAGCCACCGAACAGTTGCTGGCGCGTTATGAGCAAAAGATCCAGGAGCTGCGCCAAGGCGCGCCGGTCGTACAACTCCAAGTGCCGCCTGCGCTGCAAAAGATCGAAGATGAGCACGAGGCGCGTGTTCAACGTCGCAAACTCTATACGAAACTGGAACGCGCGGTCATGGACATTTGGACGGTCTGTCATCAAACGGGCGGCGAGGTGGACTGGGTTGTGGACGAGTTCTATCGACAGCAACGAGTCGGGCCAAACGGCATGGACGGGTTTGAGGAAGTCAGCGCGTTTATGGCCAAAATCGTCGACGCGCTCCACGCCACTCAGCGACCGAGGCTGTTGAAATGACACGTGGGACATATCGGCGGCGTTCCCGATGTCATCGGGATCGTCGCCGTTTTGTTTTGTCCTGCAACTCCCCATCTGGTGAAAGGGGTGTGATCGCCAGATGGCGCAAGCACAAGAGCAAATGCTGGTGTATCCGATGGAGATGTTGCAGGAGTTGTCGTATCGCATCACCTTCACCGACAAGAAGACCGGGAAGCAGAATCGCGATCTCGTGGAGCCGTATGCACGCAGAGTGTTCACGCCCGAGAAGGGATGGAACGCATTTTACAATGACTACTACTGCACAGCGCTGCGCAGGATACGTGTTTTAGGTCGAAAGGTTCGGGCGATGGTACCGTATCGGCAACAAGGCGCGAAGTTCGCGCACGCGACTTTGCCGTTTGCCGACTTGGAGACGTTGGTCAAGCAAAAGCAGTATTTGGAAACCATGATCGCGGCCTTCATGGACGAAGCGAAATACATCGACGATCTGATTGCCTATCAAGTCCAGCACGGCAAGCCCGCGGGCGTGTTGGTGGACGGCAGGATTGCGGATTTGCTGGATGGGCAACAACCCTTCTCGCTGACGATGTAAACCGTGGTCGGAGGGATGAAGAATGATCAGAGATATGGAGTCGGTCATTCTGGAATTCCATCAAAAGGCGTATGAGTTGGTGCGAGCGCATGCCGATGCCACCGAAGAGGAGATCACCAAACTTGGGGAGCCTCTCGCAGACGAATACTTCCGAAAACTGATGGATGCGGATCCGCTGGCCCGCTATGCGCAATTGGAGTATACGCGAAGCTTGGCCGAACAGGCGCGAGTCGAGCTCGAATATGTTGTGTGGTACTTGGAGAACAAGGATCGCATCCCTTCGGATGTGGAGCCGTTGTACACCGATTTTCTTGCGATGTTTGAAGAACGCGGATGGGATTTGCCGCAAGCTCGGCGGTTGTTAGAGGAGCTGGAGACTCAGATTGACGAGATCGATGTGGAAATTCGACGTCTTCTGGATGCGCATAACGAACAACTTACGCGAATGCTTTTCGATGACCGCGCCTACGAGTTTGTCACGAAAATGCCGAAGAAGAGGAACACTCTGGTTTAACTATTCGTAAAATGGTAAACTAAGGTTGGCATCAACCTTTGGGGGCACCCCCTGCCCGAAAGGGAGGGGGTGGGGCCATGAGCGTAGCCGAAGAGCTGTCGCTGATGATCCAATTCGGGTCATTTGTCGTCACACTGTTGACGCTCGTCGTGGCATTGGTCACCTTGCTGAAACACAAGTGACCGCCCCCTGAGGTTCGCGCCGATGGGGCGGTACGTGATCTGGCAAGCTCGGCACCAGCGCCGCCGAGCAGTTGGCGTGCCTCTATAAGGAGCGATTGATTTTTGGTGTTTCGTGTTCTCCATTTGATAATATGGAAGCTAAGAAGGAAAGAATGTTGGATGGGAAGAATGTTGGGTTGGAAGAATGGAATCGGAGGGATGCATAGATGGCAGATCCATTGGAAGTGGTTTTGAGCCGGTATGAGGACTACACCAGCGGTCAGAACGGTCGAGTGAATATTCCGTCGTTTCGTCGCTACGTCATCACCAATTTTCGTGGAGGCGTAGGAAAGACGTCGTTGACATTTAATTTGGGATATGAACTGGCACTGCGTCAGATGAAGGTCTTGTTTGTCGATGCTTGTCCGCAGATGAATCTATCTGAGATTCTTTTGCGCGATAATGTTTCTGTGGGACCAGATTTATATGGTGCCCTTATCTCGGAAATCATGCCTACAGGACAAACTCCATCGCAAGTCGGAATGGCAGCACGGGTTGGGGGGACTTGCCCGGCGTTCGCGGGACATGATGCTTATCTTTTGAAAGGGTCAACGGAATTGTACCTGTTTGCCGGGACGCTTCATTCGCAGTTGAGCACAGCGGCATCGTTAATGCATTCGCAGGCTTCTTCGGTCATCCGCCATATCCTTCTTTCATTGTCTCGGATCGCGGAGCGTGAGGAAGTGGCACATGAGATCGATCGTGTCCTTTTTGACACAAGCCCATTTTTTAACGGCGCAACGCAATTAAGCTGGATGGCGGCAGATGCACTCATTGTGCCGATTCGAGTGGATCATGCATCCATTGTGGGATTGAGCCTTGTGTTTCGAATGCTCAATGACCCTTCAATGGATTTGATTAAGTACATGCGAATGAGCGGCATCGAAAACTTGCCCAAGATCCATTCCATCGTGGTGACGCATGCGAACTGGTCACGTCGCAAACGGTTTGAACCCGATGCGGCAACGAGGCACTTCTTAAACGCAGCGCTACAACTTGCCATGCAGTATCCGTCGCTATTCGGTACCGGACGTCCAGAGGATCATGTGTTTTTGTTGGATGATTTTCTTTCTGCAGGGAAAATAAGCGGTGAGCGAAGCATTCCAATTTGCGAGTTGCAACCAGGGCAACAGTTTTCGATTCGTGGGCAAAAGCTTAATGTAAATGAGTCGGTAGAACGATATAAAAATCAACTTAAGTTTTTGGCGGCGACGTTGTAATTGACCAAAACTGAGAAGGCTGTCCGTGCTGCCCCGCTTCGGCGGGCTTTCTTTTTGCCTTGCATGACGCTATGGAGTGGAGACCTAAAAGCAATCATAAGGAGGAGGCTCGAACTTGAGAGCGAAAATGGAACTGTGGTACATGGCGCTTGGAGGTATTTGGGTCGTCGGACATTTTGTCCATCTGAGCGTCTGGGGGCGAGTGTTGTGCGGTTTGGCGTATCTATTTTTGTCGTGGCTGTTCTTTTTGTCGGTGCGCGTCAATAATTTGGATCGCACAGATCCGCGCGGTGTCTTGGATGTACTGGGTCCCTACGGCATGTTCTTTCTCTCGCTGGCGATTGCTCCGAGCATCCCTGTGGCAGCTCTGATTCCGATTTATTTCGTTTGGGGCTGGATCAGCACGTCCTATGCGGGACACTTGGCGTTCGAAAAGAAGGGCGGTAATGAGTTAGAGATTCTGGCGGTGGTCGTGTTCCCACACGTGGTGGTGTGGGAAGATTTCCATCTGGAGGATTTGGGGAAGAAGGCATGTTAAGCGGGATTTTGTGCGTGTTGGCTGGCATTTTGCACACGTTTCTCTGCACCTTCCCTCGAACGCTTGTCGGCTGGATTGTGGCGTCAGCAACAGTGTGGCCGCAGTTATATGTTCGGATCATGATCCACGAATTCGGCCATTACGTGATGCGGCGGGTGTTTGGCGTGCCCACAGAGCGAGTAATATTCGGCAGCGGCAAGAGAGCCCTGCGAATCGGGCGTTTTGAGTTTCGGCCACTTCCCATGGGCGGATACAACCTTCCGTATACGTATTGCTCGGAGATCTCCGTAAAGAAGAAAATCTGGGTGTATCGTGCGGGCATGTTGGCGAATTTTCTCACGATGTGGTTGTGGATCCGGAATCCGTTCTGGGTGCTCATCAACCTGTGGGCAATCTGGACGGATTCGCGTGTCACCGTGCAACAGGAGACGGGATACGTTTCCGACGGCGCGTGGATTGCGTTGCTTCGGGGGAGGTTTCGGTTGCCGGAGGGGGTCGATCCCTGTAAAATGCCGCCAATGGTTTGAGATAAGGGGCTCTTGAAATCGCCCGCTTTGGCGGGTTTTGTTTGTCCTCATTGATGGTTGCAAGGAACGCGAATCGTAGCTAATTTGGAATTGCATACAAGAGATAGAGGAGTGGTTTCGTGTTCGTTGCACCTACGATGGACAGCCTACCGCCACCGTATGCCGCTGTGCGCAGTGTTTCTGCTGTCTCGAATCCCCACCCCGTTCTTACGCGGTCGCTTGTCGTGGACGGACAGCCCGTTAATGAAGTCATCATCGACGTGCGGGATCCCCGCATCGAGGTCAAGCCAGCCATTGCGAACAACCACTTAGGCACGACGGCTTCGCTCGCCGCCATTGCGAAACAAAATCATGCCATCGCCGCGATCAACGGTACGTTCTTCGACGCGGGTGGCGATAACTTCCCGGCCGGGGCTTTGGAGTTGAACGGCCAATTCGTGTACAACGACAAAGGCACGCTTCTCGGCATTGGCGCTCAGGGCCAGCTTACGATGCTGCGGGCGACCGAAGAGCTGTCGCTGAACGTCTACGATCCTACGAATACGATCAGCAACATGTGGCCTTGGTTTCTCAACACCTTGAGCACCAACCCTATGCGGATCAGCGTGTTGACGCCGTTCTACGGGCCGCGCACTCGCGAATCGTCGTCTGTCGTGGCGGAGGTGGAGAACAACAAGATCGTTGCGATCCACGATGGCATCACGCCAATTCCAAGCAATGGCTACGACATCGAGATGGGTGCGGGCGAGGCGAAAACACCCATCATGCAGCGGGTGCACGTGGGGGATCGGGCGGTGTGGGGAGATACTGTAGTTTCACTGGACACAGGAAAGACTGTACCGTTCAGTGCTTATCCAAACGCCATCGGTGCTGGCCCCATGTTGCTCAACAATGGCCGCATCGACATCGAGCCAGCAAAAGAAGGACTGGATAACTACGAAGTCGTGGACGCGGTGACACTGCGCTCGGTGGTCGGCTTCAATTCGTCCGGGCAGTTGGTGTTTTTGACGATTCACGACGCGAATGTATACCAGGAAGCTCAGATCGCCAAAGCGCTCGGTTTGACATACGCGATGAACCTTGACGGGGGGAGTTCAACAGGACTGTGGTATGAGGGGCGCTACTTGACGGTTCCGCAGCGAGCCTTGGCGACTGCGATCGTGGTGGAAGAGAGGTAACACATGCACTCCAATTAACAGCCTTGCGTCGAAAGGTGGCGCAGGGCTGTTTTATGCCGTTTTGCCCTGCAGACATCGCTCTTCGGAGGGGGCGATCTCTCATGCAACAAACCTGGGCAGTCTTCGCAAACGGTATGCAGGTTCGTGTCTTCTGGGTGGACGGTGAACCGCTCTTCGACGCAGCGGGCGTCTGTGAGGCGGTGGGGATGCGCAATGTCGAGAAGGCACTCCGAAAGGCTCGGACGACGATGAGAAGGGCGCGGTGGTGATCGAAGGGCCGGGCGGACGCGAGGAGATCCCCGTGGTGCGCGAATCGGGCATGCTGAGGCTCACGTTGTTGGGGAAGAACGAGCACGCGCGCGCGTTCCAGCGTTGGGTGCTGCGCGAGGTCCTGCCAAGCGCACTTCACGATGAATCTCAGTACGGCGAGGAGAAATTGCGGGCGCAAAAAGACCGCGCTTCTCGTCGATCTCCTCACCACGTTCCAAGAACGACTCTCCGACGAGGCGGTTGAGCGCCTTGTGACGGCTGTGGCGGATGTATTGCGCGACGAGAAGGGGTGATCTTCGGATGGTGAGGTTCTTCGGATGGCGAGCATCTACACGCCGTGCGCTCGGTATCCTCATTCCGGCGGTCGCGCTGAGTGTGAGCGCATACTGGAGCTTGCTGCTCCACTGGCGGGCGTGTGCGATGTGCTGGTCGGAGCGTCTATTGCTGGTCGCGGCGCTCCTCGGTTGGTTCGCCAACAATCGGTGGATGGTGCTGTTCGCACCGCTCCTTGGCTTCGGGATCGCGTCGGCGCAGTGGTGGATGCAGTTGCACACGGTACGCGCGCTCTTCTGTTCTGTGACGACTCCTTGCGATGTCTCATACCTCCACCTGGGGCCGCTCACGACCGCCGGACTCGCTGATCTCGTATTCTTTCTGCTGTTGTTGCTTGGCGTGGATTCATTCGCGCATCGACCGAAGCGAGCGGAGATGATTCCGTTTCCACGCAAGGCGGAATAGGCGACTGTGGATTGTCCTTTGCGGGCTGCGGTTCCTGCGCCTCCTGCCCGTAGTATAATAGCCGCAGAGCCAAAAGAGGAAAATTTTCAATCCTCCTATTGCAATTTTCACCCATTTGGATTATCCTAATAACAGGAAAAGATAATATGATCCATTTAAGGATGGATAATAAAGAATATTGTTTTGAATGGGAGTGAGAGACGATGAAGAAGATGGCTTGGAAGACCGCGCTGGCGCTTGCGGCTGCCGCGCCGATGGCGGCGATGGGGCCAACGGTGTTTGCGGCGCAGCAGACGTACAAGTATTACCCGACGGTGATCGTGGTGAACGACGTGCCGCAGAGCACGCCGGAGCACATCGTCGCGCCCGACCCGTTCGGCGGCGGGACTGGTCAGGCGACGTCGTTCCTGCCGATCTACTACGTGGATAAGGCGCTGGCGCAACTCGGCATTCAGGCGGAATGGAACGGCGGTAAGGGCGTGCTGAACCTGGTCGCGCCGAGCACGGTGAAGGTGAGCTACCCGAGCAGCGTCGAGTCGGTTCCGATCACGAGCGGGACGATGGTGATTGAGGTCAATGGGAAGCCTGTGATCTACGCGCCGAGGATCACCTATCAGGACTACGGGGCGAAGGACGAGACGACGTTTGTGCCGATCTACTACCTGGAGCAGGCCCTTGGCGACATGGGCGTGCAGACCGATTGGCAGAACGGGTCGGAGTGGGACATGACGCTCCAGAGCGTCGCGGCCAGCTCGAATCAGTCCGCTACGTATGAGACGCAGCAGCAGATGGCGGATGCGATGTGGCAACTGTTTGATGGGTTGCCGAAGATGGAACACGAGTGGAACGTGCCGAGTTTAGTCACTGTCAACGGAAATGCAACGATTCAAGACGAGACGACGTACGGCGGTGCGGGCGTCGTCACCGGATATCCGACGATGCAACAGGTTGGGGTGACGCCTGATCCGAATGCGCCCGTGACGACGGGGCAGGTGGCGACGTGGCTGGCGGACTGGGCGGCGTATGCGGTGCCGTATACCAATGGGGGACTCGCTCCAAGCGGCAATGTCCAGACGTTCTTGACGTACCAAGGTGTCACCGATCCGTTCACGTGGGCGGAGGACAATGATCTGTTCCAGGGTACCGGCATTACCGATCCAAATGCCCAGTTGACCACCAGTGAGGCGCAGACGGTCTTGAGCAATCTCCAGTGGTGGCTGGACGGGTACAAGGAGCAGAACGGCGTGTACACGCTCCATGCGCCGATTGGGTATGGGGTAGCGGGCGGATTGTCGCCAGAGAATCAACAGGCTTATCGAATTGCAGTGCGTGCTTTTAATCAAATTAAGTTGTGGCTTGTCGGCAATCAGATGAATGTGGAGCTTCCGTATACGGGGGACTCACAGGATTATTACAATGTGGCTGCTGCCCATGTGCCGGAGGATGTGACGACGGAGTATTATGCGCCGTCGGTCAGTCTCTCCAACGCGAGCCAGTATGAGGGCGGAACGACAATTTCGTTTGCGAAGCCGACTGGATTATTTGGTATTACCATAGGTATGGGGCAAGTTACCATGAATTATCCTGATGTTGTCCCCGACATTACAGTGGATTCGTCGCGTTGACTTTTGCACCGTACCGCGCGTCTCAGTCGAGGCGCGCAATTTTTTTGCCTGTTTTGCATGTCACCCTTCCTATGAGTAGGAAGGGGTGGTTGTGTGCGCTGGAAATTGAATGCGTCCCGAATGGGACTGGCAGGGGCGGCGGCACTCACAGCGTTTTCCGCTTTGTCGCCGAATGCTTTTGCCGCACAAGTGATTCAACCCGGAGGAGGGACAAGCGGCTATGGGTACATCGTTGCAGTGAATACGGTGTACACCCAGTTCGGCGGCGTGGTCGGAGAGTTCGCGATTTACGGAAGCGACAAGTTTATGGCATATCAATATCCAGGCACTCAAATATATCCAGGCTGGTCGGGGTTTTTTGGACCTTATCTCTACTCCGCTCTCGTCAGTGCGGCGGACGAGATTTCGGGTGCAACGCTGAGTAACGACATTGTGCAGTCAGACATCGTGAGCGACAACAGCCTGAATGGCAACGGGTACTTGGGGTTGCCGATCACTGAGATAGACTCCGTTGCTAGTGAACTCGGTGGTAATGCTCAATTCGTAGAAAATCAGGTCCAACCGTATGAGTACAAGCTTTATGACACTAACGGAAATGTTCCAACTCAATATCTCGTCCCCTTTGCCTACGTCGCCAGCGAATCTGGCGCAGAGATGGATCCATCCGGGGGTGTTGTGACGCCGACCGGGAACTATTACGGGAATGATCCGATCGAGCATTCGACATTCTACGTGATCCCGTCCAAGCCACCTACTGCCCAGAGCCTCACGGCACAGGTGCAGGGCACAAACGTCACGCTGACGTTCAACGTCAACGTGCCGCTCTGGAGTTCGCTCGCGAACTATCACTATGACGCGGTGGAGATCACGAATCTCGGCACTGGGCAGACGGAGTGGCTCGCGGGGACAGGATTCAGTGACATTTCCGAGATGCAGAATGAAGTCGGAAGTCAGGGAACGTACACGGATACGTTTTCCGCGAGTTACCTGACGCCGGGGAATTACGAGGCTCAGGCGTGGGTGGCAGACGGTGTGGATCGCATTTCGGGGCCTGTGACGGCCAACTTTACCATTGGGAGCAGCCAAAGCGGCAGCGGTGGAGGCGTGGGAACAGGTTCAGGGAACGGCGTCAGCGTTTCGCTGAGCGCCGTTCCCCAGCAATTGACGGTTGGGCAGTACAGCACCTTGACGGTGAACGTCAACGGGACGATTCAGGGCCCGAATCAACGCAGTGAACTGCCCAACGGCGATCACTACATCGTCGAACTGGCTGACGCAGATCATGGTACTACGTTAGCCGGAAGCGATACTGAAAACCTGGGCAACGTCACCTCGTACACGCAGGAAGTTACTTCTGCGCAGCCGTACACGGCGGAATACGAGGCGTATGTGATCGACACGTCGAACGGCCAGACGGTCGTCGCGCAGTCGACGCCTGTCCAAGTGACGTGGGGCCAGGTTCAGACACAGCCTACCACGGGGCAGTGTAGCCAGGCAAGCTGGTCAGTGGGAAGTGTCGGTTCGAACAGCGCGGGATTGACGTTTACCCACGATGACAGCGATACGTACGCATTCACCGTGAACAATGGCGGGAGTCTGAGCGTGCCGGGCGTCGGTGGCAGTGAACAGAGCGTGGGCGTGATCCTGACAGGGCAGCCTGGCGAAAGTTACACGGTTACAGCTACGGATACCACAACGGATTGCACCGTGTCGACAACCGTAACCTTATCTGCGAATGGCAGCACACCGATTCAAACGGGCAGCGTAAGCGCAATTGTGTCCGATCAGTACACCCAACTCATGGGTGGCGGGGCTGGTATCTACGCGGCCGGGCCAAATGTGACGGTGGATGCGGGCACGAGTGTCAATTTCAATGTGCAATTTCTGCAAACTGGCCAGCCCGCGATCTACTATTCCGATTTTGAGGCTCCTAACAACGGGAACTTGCCTGCGGCAACGAACACGGGTTGGAGCGTGACGCTGGTCTCGAACGGAGGAACGGGTGGAGCGTCACTGAATCAGACGTTCTATAACGGCGCTTCGACTGGAACGGTGAGCGTCAGCACGCAAACGCCACAGACGGTGACCTACACCGCGAGTCTCATCAACCCCGAAGGGGTTATGGAATCGAGTGAAACTTTCCAGATCACGTGGGCAGGTGCAACCGTGAGCGCGTCTCCGACGCAATTGCCTGTGGGACAGGTCTCGACCATCACAGTCAATGCAAATGCGCCGGGGAGAACGGTGACACTATATAGCACGGCCCCCGTGATCCAGGGTGAACAACCGTCGGAAACTTGCACAACCAAAGGGTGTCATTCGAATGGTAACTATCAAATCACGGTGAATGACACTGGCACGACGACGCTTCAAGCGGTGTCGAACACGGCGCAAGTGGTGAAGTTTTGGGTAACCACGACGCCGCCGAATCCGCCTAGCCCGACGGACGTGGGACAAGGCACGACATCGCCCACTGTCACGGTGGCATGGGGAAATAACACAGGTGTGTCTATCACGCTCATGGCGACGCCGGGATCGACAACCTATGGCGGAACGATTACGGAGTCGTACAGCGTGCAGGGCTGGCAGCCTGGGGATGAGGTCATCATCCAGGTTGTGAATGAGAGTCCAGCCACGCCTGCCGAAGCATCAGGAACGTATTTCCCCAATGGCTGGTATTCGAGCGGATATTGTACTGCGTCGGGGTGTGTGTATCAAGCCGTATTGACTGAGCCATCTGCGAGCCATAACGAAAGCGAGCAGCCGGTCACGCTGGAGGCTGGCATAGGCGGTTCGGTGACGGATCAGGGAGACACGCTCACAATCACGTATCAGGCGGAAGTCGTCAATGCAGATGGGCAGTTGTTGGCGACGAGCAATGAAATTACACCCACATGGGTGCCTCCGCAGAGCACGACACAGCCGAGTCCAACACCGACGCCCCAGCCGTCACCTTCGCCGACACCAACGCCGAATCCGAGCAGCGGTGTCACGTTGACGCTTGCTGCCAACCCTACGGAGTTGCCTGTGGGTCAGGCTACCACGCTGACCGTCAACGTGACGAGCGGATGGCAAAACACCGGGGATATGTGGATCACCATCGTGAACGAGACCACGGGTCAGACGGTGGGGCCGGGCGAGATCTTCACACCGAGTGCGTCGGAAACTTATACAAGCAACGTGCCGGGAACGGACACGTTTATCGCATACGTGTCGTATATTCCGCCCGGGGGCGGCGTGTTCGACATTCAGAACGACGCCTATCAGTCGAATCCGGTATCGGTGACCTGGACAAACGGCACAACACAACCCACTCCGACGCCGACACCGAATCCACAACCCACACCGCCACCGGAACCCAACTGCGGTTCGCCGTATGACTCGGACGAGCAGTGGACGAGCTATGGCAACGGTTCGGAAGAGCTGACGTGGGTGTACAACGTACCGACACCGGAGTACAACGCGCAGACCAACTCGTGGCAGTGTGTGGACGTTACGACGCAGGAGTCCCAATACTATCCGGCCTCCGTCAACGACGGCCAGATTTCCGGCTTGTCCTATGACCCCGGTACGCCGGAGGACATGTGGCTCCCGGTGCCGGCGGGTGAGTGGGACAGCGAGCAATGTCCGGGGCTCTTCTGTCAGTATTTCCAGGAGCACGGCTTCACGGGGCTCGAAGGCGGCGGGCCGACCGCGAACCAGATCTCCAGCACGCTCGATATCAACGGCCAAACCTACCACACCTACGGCCCGCCGATTGGCGATCAGACACCGACGGTGTGGGTGCGCCCGGATGCTGGATTCGGTTTCCGGTATGTGTGGCAAGGACCGCCCAATTCGCTGCCAACGGGCGGAACGGTGACGTTCACGATGACGAACCCGGACGGCGGGAGCATCACATGGACGGAGCCGCTGACCGTCAATTCCGATACCTTGTACGACGTCGGCGATACGCCGAACGGTACGCAGGCGCCGGAGATGGCGTCTGAAGTCGTGTCCTGCTGGACGAACGTGCCGAAGGGCGTGTATCTGGACGGCAAACCGGAACTTACGGCCTGGAGCATCAGTTCGAACCCGACCGTCGCCTATGAGGACGGCGCGCACATCTCGTTCGTGATGACGGTGGACACGCCTGCCGGCAACATCACCGTCACGGCGAACAATGTGGCGTGCACGTTCGGCTGGCCTGCGTATTGGTTCACGCATATCATCAGCGAAAGCATCGGCGGAAAGAGCTACTGATCCAGAGCGCAAAAATCGCCCGCCTGTCTGCCGCAAACGCGGCGGGCGGGCGATTTTTGCATGGCAAGCCGCTCTCGATAGAGCGGTTTGGTAAACTAGACAACAAGCGATGGTTCTTGGAGGTGGGACCATGCGAGACGATCTCGCCGATCTGATTGAGGAATACGAAGCGAGCCTGGAAGGCGTGAAATCGATCAAGCGCCATCACCAGAAGCAAGATGATCCCGGTAGCTACTTGGCTGTGAAATACTGCGAAAGCATGATCCGGACAACGGAGTATGCCCTGGGGCTCATGGAAGGCACCGTGAGGGTGGAACACCGGGAAGTCCCCATTGGAGATATGGGCGTGTTGGATCGGCTGGCGGCGAAACGGGGATTGTGCGGATGCGGCGAATGGGATGCGGACGAAGAGGACGAGGGGCACGAGGAACTGTGGTCAGAACGTTTGCCGGTGTCGTGGCGGAGCATTCTGAGCTTGCGCGAGGCGGCGTGCCTGTTGGCCTATGAACGAGGCATGACGTACACGGGCATTGCGCAAGCGCTGTCGATTACGCGCGGGGCGGTGCATTCGTACATTCGCCGCGCGCGTGAGAAACTTCGAAAAAGCAGAGGCTGTGCAACTCAGTCTTTTCGACGATGCACCCGACCTTGGTGCATGAGCAGAGAGCGAAAACTTGCCTGCCAACCCCCTCGGGATAGAGGGGGATTTTTTTATGCGCACAATCTTCTGGTATGACAATCTGCTCTTTCTGGAGAATGGCTCTTCCTTTGCGGTGTACCGGCTTCCAGCCCTGCCGTACGAGCATCAGCCGGAGGCGGTCAAGCGGAGCATCTATCGACAGCTTGAAGTGTTCTTCCAGACCTACCGCGGGTACGGGCAGTTGTTGAGCATCTCGGTGCCGATCTCGAGCGAAGAAGTGCTTACCCGCATGCGCAGCTTCGGGGATCACCCGCATTGGCGAGCGCACATGGAAATGGTCGCGGAACGACTGAAGGGACTCACGCCATTCGAGCGATTGACAGTGCTTGTGTTGCCGCTGGCTTCGCCTCTCGGCACCGCTTGGTCGCAGGTGCTGGATCGCCCCGACCAGTTGCGTGAGCGCGTGTCGGAACAGTTTGCGAGGTTGTGGGGATTTGCGAAGCGCAGGGTTGCGCGTGTGCAAGCGCCCGTCCTCACGCGGCACGATCTGTTGGTCTCACAGCAAGCGGAGCAGCGGCTGTTCAATCGATTGCAGGCCATCATCCCGATGTTGGAGCGAGCGGCGCCCCAGGACATCGAACGACTGCATCGCGCGCCGTACTGGCGCGGCCTAACCCCATGGCCCCTGGCCTTGCCGGATCCGCTTCCTAAAACGCTGACGGTGGAAGGCCGGGATGTCGTGATTCGGCCTCGTCCCTTGCGTCTGCCACTCGTGTCGGCGGCGGTGCGGGAAGACACGTTCCGCGTTCGCGTCGAGCATGACGACAAGCGCACATCGTATCAGTCGGTCATGGCGGTGGCGAGCATGCGCGAACGGCTCGAAGTCATCGGCGACGAGTGGATCTATCAACCGCTTGAAAAACTTGCGTTCCCTGTCGATGCCTGTGTGCACTTTGAAGTCATCTCCCCGCAACGCGCGCGAGAGATCGTCTATCGCCGCCGAAAAGAGGTCGCCAGCACGGGCGAACAGTACGCCGAAGAGGGTGACGTGCCGTGGGACATCTACGACGGACTGGAAGACGCGCAGGCCCTTGAAGCCAAGCTGAAGGCGGGCATGGCGTTTGCGACGTTCCACGCCTTCTTTGCGGTGGGAGCAGACAGCGAGCTTGAGATGTTGCGGCGTGAAGAAATGCTGAAAGAGCGGCTCCAGGGTTCGATTCGACTCGTCCATCCGCCCGGTGACGCGCTGAGACTCTGGCAAGCCTTTTTCCCGGGCACGACAGGCGGCGTGGAGAAAGCGTGGGCGATTCCTGCGGATCCGTCGGTGCTCGCGACCTCCGGTGCACTCGGCACCGCATGGGTCGGTGATCCGACTGGGCAGTGGTTCGCGCGGATGGTGCCAAGCGGAAGGCCCGTGTATGTAAATTGGTATCGCGCGATGCGCGAACTCAACCGCAGTGGTGCTGTGGCGTTTGCGGGCACACTCGGAAGCGGCAAGTCGGTGGGGATGAAGTATGCGGCGGACACCATGCTTCAATGGGGCGCAATCGGTGCTGTGGTTGACCCGAAACAGGCCGAATACGGATCCCTGGTCAAGTTGTGGCCGAACGAGAGCGTGTGGTGGACGTTTGGCGCAGGGAGCGCGTTGCGATTTTCTCCATTTCGCTTGGGGCGGGACGCGAGTGAATCACAGTTGATTGCGGAAGGCTTCCTGGGCGTTCTTCTCAACGTCACCACGCGCCGCGAGGATCAGCGAGCGTCGCTCGTCATCCAACGCGCCCTGCACGCGCTGTATCAAGGTGAACGGTGGGACATGGACCATTTCCTCATGTGTCTGGCCGCCGAGCGCAACAACGCGCAACGGCCGGAGGAAGAACGCAACCTTGCGGATCTCTTTCTCGGACTGCTCGAACATTACCGCACAAGCGAGTTGGGCCGTGCGCTCTATGGAAAAGACGGGGAAGACAACGTCATGGATAGCCGTGCAAGGCTGGTGGTGGCGTCGATTATGGGCCTGGACTTTCCGGACCCGGGGAGTTCGCCGGATGCATGGCGTGAGAGCCAGCGTTTCGCGGTCGCCATTCTCTACCTGGTTACGCAGATCGCGTTTCGACGTCTCATCATGGCTCCGCAAAACGTGCGCAAATTCTTCGCGGTGGATGAGGCATGGATCCTGCGCTCGATTCCAGAAGGCAGGGCGCTCCTCAACCGGATGTTGCTTCTTGGGCGAAGCATGAACCTGGTCCTGATGATGGCGGTGCAGAACCCTGACGTGTTGTTGCCGAAACCGGGGCAGGAAAACGACGACGTGGCGGCGAGCCTCGGATGGACGTTTGTCGGACGGCTTACATCGCGGATCCAGGTCGAGCACGCGGTTCGCTTGCTCGGGTTGCCGCTTGAGAACGAAGAGCAACTGAATCAGTACATCGAAACCTTCCAGGCATTTGAGAAAGGGCGCGGGTTTTTGCGCGATCCTTTAGGGCGCATTGGCGAGGTGCAGATTGACGTGGTGGATGCGGGGCTCCTCCAAGCGTTCAATACCACGCCGGAAGTGTTATGAGCACGATTCACATTGATAGGCTCAAGCCGCATTCGCCAACTGGATTGGTGGTGCGGCTCTTCGTTTGCCCTGCAACTTGCCACGGGATAGGAGGGATTAGTCTATGATTGTCATGGCCAGTGGCGGAACCCCACCCACCGAGGCGTCCTCAACCGCGATCACTAGCGGCAACGCGCTTCCGAGCATTCATCAGGTGGTCACGTCCGCCGCCGCTTCGAATACGCTCTTTGGTTATTCGAATCCCACGTCCCCATTTCCCGGCTGGCAGCATCCGTCTCCGAACGACTATACCTTCACGCTGCCGCCAGAAGGGTGGTGGAACACGCTCTTCGGGGGGCGGCGCCATCAAGGAAGTCGCGAACTTCATCGCGGACTTGGTGTCGCAGGGGGCTGGCGTGGGCTTTCCATATCGTGATCATGATCGCGGTGGACTTCACGAATCCAGCGTGGCTCGTGAACCCCATCTCTCAACGCATGGGAGTTTCATTCTCTCAGGCGTATTCGAATGTGTTTCTACGCTTGCTGCCGTTCCTGTGCCTGGCAGTAGCGATCTACATGGTGTGGCATTATCTCCGAGGACACCACACCAAGATCCTGACGGCGTTTCTCACCACCACGGCGATGGGCGGGCTGCTGTTTGTATTTTTATGCACTTCGCAGCGATCTTCCAGGTTGTGAACAACCTCTCGGAAAACCTGGATAACACCGTGAGTGAGGCCATCGAATCCGTGGCCGATCTCAGTGCCAGCACGATCTACGACGCCGCCTGGAATATTTATGTGCTGGAGCCTTGGGAACTGGCGCAATTCGGACATGAGTCGAACGACCTCGCCAAATTTAACGTATCCAACGCGGCGGTCGGAGAGAGCTATACGACGGATAGCGGGGCTTCCGCAACGATCCAGCCGGGAGATAATTGGGTAGTTCTCTTCATGAAGAACACCACGTCCCAGGCGCGAGACAGCCTGCTGAATGACATCTTGAGTACGTCTCAGCCCTTTGCGAAATCGTCGTGGACGAGTACGAGTGTGAAGAACGCCAATCCGTACAACAACATCATCTTCCTGTTGGTGATGTTCATCCTGGGCTTGCCATGTCTCGCGTTTCTGGCGTTCATGGCGTTTATTCTCTTCGGATTTGAGTTGGCGTTTTTGTTCAGTGCGTTCATGGGCATTTTCGTCTTGCCACTCGGGTTTGTCCCCGAAGTCGGTTGGGGGATCGTGCAGAACTGGGCGAAGAAATCAGTTGGCTTTCTGCTCTTGAAGCTGGCCAATGTGGTGTATATGGCGATCACGTTTCTGCTCGTGACGATCGTGATGGATTCCGTTTCCTTGACCGGTGACGAGGCAACGCTCATCACGGGAGCCATCACGAGCGGGCTGATCTTTCTGGGGGCGCTCATGATGCGCCATCAGCTCTTCTCGATTTACGTCGAGCCGGTCGTCGCCCGTATTCAAAACGGAGCGATCACGGGCGAAGATGGCAAACCGCGAAGCCTCATGGACGAATGGCGTCAGCGCACCCGCGAAGCGTGGGGGCGGCGTGATCAACGTGACAAGCGTGACGACGACCAAGACAACAAGAGCGGTGGCGGCGGCTCTCTTGCCCAGAAGACCTTGAGCGCAGCATTCAGTGCGATGCAGCGAGGGGGAGGCGGAACTTTCGGCGCGCCTCCTGCAGGGAGCGCGGGAAACACTAGGTCTTCGCGCTGGTCTTCCTCCTATGGCGGGACCGCGCCGGGGAATGCGGCTGGCGGCGTTTCTGGTGGAACCCCGCTGGGAGGGAGATCGGCCGGCGGAAACAGTTCCAATGGAGCGCCGTCAGGAGATTCTTCCACAAGTCGTGCGCCGCAAGGCGGTTCGTCGTCCGGCACGTCCACTGCGGGTGGACAGTCGATACGACATGGACAGTCGACTGTTGACACCGACGATGAAACCAAGGTCGCAACGCTCGAGACGCAGAAGGGTACACCAGAATCTACCGTGGACGAACATCCAGGACCCGAAGCCGAATCGCGTCCAAGCGCGGACGCGAAATCGAACGATGGAGAGGAGAAAGTCCCAGAACAAGAGGTTGTATCGTCCAGCACGGACGGAGCCTCAGAGTCGCGTGATGCGCGTTCGGAGCGTGATGAAGATCGCGAAGCGTCCGAGCCTGACACGGTGCCTTCGAAGAGTACGGCAGATGGGATGGTAAGGCGCGAAGACGAGCCCATGCGGCGTGGAGCGGATGACGAGGTGGCGATGTCCTCCTTGGCGGACGCTTTTGCGACACCCGAACCCACATCCCAACCCGAAAGTTCGTCTGTGCAACGTCGCGTGACGGACGAATCTTCGCCGGAGCAAGCGGAACAGCAGGTGTCCGCAGAGGACGTGACCGAATCGTCACCCGTGGCGACAGAAGAACAGGATGTGCCATCTCCGCAGTTGGTCTCGGAAGCGTTTGTGGCACCACAAGTCGATGCAGGAGAACGGGTGGAAAGTGCTTCAAGGGCTTCTGAACCTGAAGCCTCCGCAGTGAATCCAGGGACGCTGCGCAAGGACAGCGAAACGAACTCAGTTTCAGGCCCCGGAAGCGAGGGAGCGCGCGCAGAGTCTCGTGCGGCGAACCGCTCTGAGTTGCCGGAAGTGGAAGTGGACGATGCGGAAGCCGGCGCGTTGGAGCGAAGCTTTCACACGCCTGCGCCTGTGCAAGAGACGGCGGCGGAAGCGAGCCGGCGGGGAGTGCCTGAAACGCCTGCCTCGTTGGAGCAAGATGAAACGCATACCATGGCGACTGAAGAAACTGGTACGCGCGACGACGCCCCTGCGGTCCAGGTTGAATCGTTTGCCGAAGCACAGACATCGGCTTCGGATACGACGGCAACCAAAACTCGCGAACAAGCGATCGAACGGCAGGCCGATGATTCAGGACGCAACATCACGCTTCGCCCGACGACACACGACGAAGCTCATGTGCCGGCAGACGGACGAGAGGCCACGGGAACGTCCATCGGTGCAGAGTTCACCCAGGCATCGGACGCCGTGAAGCCTGCTGCGCCTTCCGTCCACCCCGCAACGTTTCGCCGTATCGCGGGTACCCATGAATCTGAGGCTTCTGCGAACGCGAAACAAGCGGAGGGCGAGCAAGGATCGACGCCCCCCAGGGCCGCAGAGTCCAAGAACACGCCGAACACGGTGGTGCGGTTGCAACCGAAGGCTTCCCAGGCTTCTTCGCAAACCACTCGAACGAAACCCGCAGCGCACCCGCCTGCACGCAACACGCAGCGGCGCGAAGAGCGGCCGGAAGCTTCTCGACGTACACCGCCTGTCACACCTTCGCGCAGGGCCACGAATCTGCGTCAACGCGCGCGCATGGGGCAGCCCCTCCGGTTTGACCCGCGGCGTAATCGGAATCCGAGAGACAACACCTGAGACTAGGCTCGCCTGGGAATGCGGGCCTTTTTGCATGCCGTCCCCCTTCTGAGTAGAGCGGGGAATTCCGCCTGAAACTTCGGGAGGTCGAGCGAATGGATACGTTGTTGCCGTTTGAGTACGAAGGCAAGCAGGTGCGGGTTGTCATGGTCGATGGCGAGCCGTGGTGGGTGGCAAAGGACGTGTGTGACGTATTGGGCATCGTGGACGCCCGGAAGTCGGTTGGTCTCCTTGATGAGGATGAGCGGAATACTGTTCCGGTCACCGATGCACTTGGGCGTCAGCAAGAAACCTTTGTTGTGAACGAACCCGGATTGTACTCTCTGATTTTGCGTAGTCGCAAACCTGAAGCTAAGGGCTTCAAGCGTTGGATCACCCACGAGGTCCTGCCGACGCTCCGTAAGACAGGCCGGTACGAACTGCCGAATCGCAAGTCGACCGAAGACGAAGAAATGAAGCGCGAGCGGTTGGCTGTGATGCGGATGAACGCGCAAGCGCGACTGGCCAAAGTTGTGCTCGACGCCGCACAGAAGTTCCGGGATCAAATTTCCCAAACGGCGATTGAGTCGTTGCTGTTTGCAGCGGTCAATATCGCGGCTGGACGCGAACTCTTGCAGCCGCCTGCCAAGGAACGTTTATACTCGGCCACGGAGATCGCGGAAGAAGCCGGTGTCAGCGCAAATCTCATTGGCCGTATCGCAAATCAGTACGGGCTCAAAACGCCAGAATATGGCGAGTTTGTGTTAGACAAATCGCCGTATAGCGACAAGCAGGTGTCAACGTTCAGGTATAACGCCCGAGGCAAGGCAAAGCTGTTGGAACTGCTTGGCCTGCAAACGGAGGAGCTACTTCAGCACTAAGGCTTTTTTTGCATGCCACCCCGCTTCTCGTAGAGAGGAGGTGGCTTTTTGATTCATACGACTCACGCAGTGTTCGCGGTGGCCCTGACGGAGGTGATGCTGGCTTCAGAACACGCGCCGATCACGTGGCAAGCTGTCGCCACGGCTGCGGTGGCATACGCGGTCGCACCCGTGCCGGACATCGATCAGCCTGAATCTTGGATCTCTCGACACATACCGGGCGCTTCGGTGGTGTCGATGTTCGTGCGCCACCGCACGCTGACCCACAGCCTGCTGGTCTCGACGCTCCTGTACCTCGTGCTGTTCGGCCTGGGGCTTCGCATCCCCGACTGGCTGGCCACGGGGATCTGGGTGGGCTGGGTGAGCCACTGGGTGATCGATCTCGTGAACCCGCGCGGCGTGCAGCTTTTCTATCCGCTGCCCTGGTGGGTGAAACCGCCGGTGCCCTGGCTTGCGATTGAGGTCGAGAGCACAGGCGAAACCGTCATTCGCGTGGCATTGACCGCGTTTGCCGTGCTGTTTGCTCTCGCGTACTTGTTCCTTCACGCGCCACTTGAAATCCAGCACGCGGCAGGAGGAGTCTTGTCCGATGCTCGGCGCGTGGTGGGATGGGGCACCTGGCCGTGGTTCGGAGCCGTATGCCGCTTTTTGCATCTTCAGTAAAGGAGGCTTTCCCATGAACGGAACGGGAACGACGCTTAACGACATCACCAGCAATCCTCTGTGGAGCTTGTTGGATCCGATCTTTTCGATCTTAGGAGTCGTGGCGCTGGCGGTCATGGTGGTGCGGCTTTTCATGCACTATTTCAGGGGAGCCCACAGCAACATGATGGTCACCGTGGTCTTTGGGATGGTGGCGTTATTGTTTTTGCTTGCCCCGACGGTGTTCTTCCCCATTATCCAATGGTTTATCGGAAAGATCGGGGGTTGAGAACTGCTCACTGAATGATGGACAATCATGTACATTTAGTGTATTTTATTTCTATTAAACTCAGTGATTGGGCAAGAAAGAACGGAATTACGTACAAGACCGCCTGGCGTTGGGTCAAAGAAGGCCGGATGCCCGTGCCTTTTGAACAAACTCCTTCGGGCACCATTCTTGTTCACGAACCCGAGCCTTCCACGGAGAATGCCGTGGCCTTGTATGCGCGCGTGTCAAGCGCCGACCAAAAAGAGGTTCTCGAGCATGAAGATTCATCGGGCGTATCGGTATGAGTTGGCGCCGAATCGGATGCAACGGAACCTGCTTGCCAAGCACGCAGGTGCGGCCCGATTTGCGTACAATTGGGGGCTTGCCAGACGCATCGCGCTCTATGAAGAGACGGGGCAAAGCACGAACGCCATCGAACAGCACCGGGAACTCAACCGCCTGAAGAAAACCGACTTCCCGTGGATGTACGAGGTCTCCAAATGCGCCCCGCAGGAAGCGTTGCGGGACTTGGATCGCGCGTTTCAACACTTTTTTCGCAGGTTGAAGGAGGGGCGCAAGGCCGGATTCCCTCGGTTCAAGAAAAAAGGTCGCGACGATTCGTTTCGCCTGACGGGTTCGATTCGCGTCTTGGACAACGCTATACAACTGCCTCGGCTCGGGCGGGTTCGGCTGAAAGAGAAACCGCATGTCGAAGGCCGAATCCTGTCGGCGACGGTCAAGCGGGAGGCGGACCGTTGGTATGTGAGTTTGGCCACAGAAACGGAGATTCCGGACCCTGTTCCACCTTCGGGCGAGCCGGTGGGTGTAGATTTGGGTATTTCGTGCTTTCTCGCGTTGTCTGACGGGACGAAAATCGAGGCGCCAAAGCCGCTCGCCCGATACCTTCGCCGCTTAAGGCGGCTGTCGAAGCGGCATAGCCGAAAGAAACCAGGCTCGCGAAATCGGCGGAAGTCGGCGCTGGCGCTTGCCCGGCTGCACCGGAAGATCCGCAACATACGTCAGGACTTTTTGCACAAGGTGACGACGGAGCTCGCGAAAACCAAGCGAGTGATCGTCATCGAAGACCTGCATGTGCGAGGCATGGTACAGAATCGAGCGTTGGCGCGAGCCATTTCGGACGTGGGTTTTGGCGAGTTTCGGCGAATGTTGACGTACAAGTGTGCGTGGTATGGCTCGGAACTCATCGTGGCACCACGGTTTTACGCGAGCAGCAAGACGTGCTCGGCGTGCGGGTACGTGATAAGCGAGCTGCCATTGTCGGTGCGGGAGTGGACGTGCCCGGCGTGCAGCACGCGGCATGACCGCGACATCAACGCAGCGAAAAATCTTTTGAGAATTGGTACCGCGAGTTCCGCGGGAAGTGACGCCTGTGGAGATCCCTCTGGCGGGGGCGGCCTTGGGCTGCTAGTCATGGGTCGTGGAAGCAGGAAGCGAGAAGTGGACATTTGTCCATGAATTGCAGAACGGATAAGGCATGTGGCGAGGAGTGTTCCTCGCCACATGTGTAAGGGAGAAGTTGAGATGCCGAGAACTTACCAAAAACTGTTCAAGCAGAAAGTGGTTGTGACCAACATTGACCGGAAGATTCACTTGGGGTTTCGGCTCTACTGGGACGATCTCGTCACGTTCGCATTGTCCTGGATCTTCTTTTTCTTCTTCGACGCGTTCACACCTTATCGGCTGTTCAACCTCTTCATGAATCGTTGGGTGGTCGTTACCCTGAGCGCCGCAGGATTTACTTGGCTGGCGCGCAAGCTCGACCCGGATGGGAAATCGCTCGTCAAGTATTTGTATGGTTTCGTAGCCTACCCGTTTCGCAGCCATGTGAGCGATGGGTTTGTGCGCAAACCCCGCACGTTGGTTTGGCATCGAGGACGTCGCACGGTGTTTCACGCTCAGGCGCGCGTGTGGTGGACGCGCGGAGCGTTGCTTTTGCCGACGCGAGTGCGGACACGCTCTGCGGAACCGTGGACTTTCACCAACGCTGTACATGTAGACGTGAGCATTGGGCGTCGGCAAGCGGTCTTTCGACAGCCTCGGCGTCTTCGCTGGCCGAGCGGGCGATGGATCATCGGGCTTCGGCCTGGGATGTACGAGGTGTCGGGGCGCAAGGTCACACGGCTGGACCGATAATCACTGATTTTGCATGACAAACCACACTTCTATGAGGAGACCAAGGTACCGAGGAGGATGTACGTTGAAGAAGGGAACGTTCATGATCGCGATGGTCGTGCTGGGGAGTCTTGCGTTAACGGGGTGTGGAACCCACGCGACCCAAACCACGGCGTCCACGGCGCCTTCGCCGACTCAACCGGTTCCGGGACCGAGCGTGGGGACGCACGCTTCCAACACAGTCTCGTCGAATTACAAAATTCCACCGGTTAAAGAAGTTCCAGTGCCCACCAAAGCCCTGCCTGTGCAAATCACACAACATCTAAAACCCTATGCGAGCCGTTTGGAACATGTGACGTCGCTTCCGGTCACGGTGCCGAACGGGACCAAGAATGTGCTGGTCATCAGCGCGTTGACGGCCTATGCGATCCCACAATTTCAGAGCGTGTGGTCGCAACTGCACGACAAGCCCGCCGTCGTGTGGGTGGGACTGACGCAAGCGCAAACGGAGCGTGTGTGGAAACAGGCAGGCTATGCAGGTGATCCGTTGCCGAGCGCTGTCACGTTGTACGAGGATACGTCTCTGCCTGTCCCCATCGCCTATCACCGCGTGGCGAACGGCTGGGAAGCCGTGCCGGGGATCTTGCCTGCCTCGCAAGTGCATGACTGGTTGGCATTCTTTGAGGGGGCGAAACCGTGAATCGCAAAGTGACGTGGCTTGGGATAGGGATGGCAGCCTTGCTCGTGACGGGCTGCGGTGCGGCGACGAGCGTATCCAAACCGTCTGACGTTCAAGAGACAACGAGAATTTCATCGCATCCTGCTTCGTCCAGGGAAGTGACGGGGGTCAACGTGCTCCCGTCGCCACACGCCGTCTTGGGTTCAGAGACTTGGCACGGATTATCGCCTGTTCCAAGCTCGATGCTGCAAGTGCTTGAGACGGCGCGAGTCGAAACGGCATCCGGCCAGACCGTGGTTCTTCCGCTTGATCGGCCCGTCATTGTTTTCGCGCCGTGGTGCAAGTATTGCCACGAGCTGGCCCAGACCTTGAAGCAGGAAGGACTTTTGAGCCGAGCGACATGGGTTGCCGCGGGGTTCGAGCGATACGAATACCCGATGACGCAAAATGAGACCATGTTGCAAGTTCCGATGCCTTTCACGCTGGCTGAGGCCCAACAAAAGGTCCAACAAGCGTTCGCCGCCTTGGGGGTACCGATGCCGGAACGGGTCCTGTACGCGATGCCAGGGAGCGCGCTTGCGAATGCCATCCGAGGTTTTCCGGACGTGTTCGTCCCGCACGACGGGCGTTGGTATTTGCAGCCGGGTTACGTGGAGAACGCGGCGTTCTGGCGGGCTATTCTGGGATAAGGAGGAAGGCGGGATTTGACGGCGATCCTGGGGAGAATCGGACTGCGGATGGGGCTGCGTCTCGCTCGCCGCCGCTGGCCGCTCCTTCTCCTTCTGGCGATGTTTCTTGTGAGCATCCCATGCTTGTTTTTCCTGCTTCTCTTGGTGGCGGTGCTTGCGGGTGGCAATGCGCTCAATACGGCGGTGCCCTCGTCCTGGAACGGCCAAATTCCCACGGACGTGTCTCCGGCAGATGGGATCCCGACGCCGTTTGTGTCCTACGTGCAACAGGCCAGTGAGACCTACCAAGTGCCCATGCAGTATATCGCGGCCACGGCGCTCCACGAATCGTCATGGGAGCCGAATGCGTATGCGGATTACGACGGCAGCCACGCGATGGGCCTCATGCAGTTTGAGCCGGAGACCTGGAGTGGGTGGGAAGACCCGTATGTGCAGATCGATGAGCCGGACACCGACGCGCTTCGCATCCAGAAATACGGGGGACTCGGCGTGGACGCAGATCATCTCGAAGCGCCGATCGGTACGCCCGCCGAAGCGGCGCTTCAACCCCAGGAACTCCTGGCTTTGGACGAACAATGCGCGGCCAACGGGGATCAGGGGTGTGCGCCTTACGCTTCGCCCTACGACCCCGATGATGCGCTGAATGCTGGGGCGAAATACCTTCACGTGCTCTATCTCATGTATGGGAGTTGGCCGAACGCCAGTGCGCATTACTATGGTTCGAGTGACGAGGCGGCGGTGCAGGATTACATCAACGCGCTCATGCGCATGACGGCGGCCTATGTGCTGGACACGCCGCCTGTCCAACTGCCTGATCACAGCGGATACTGGCTGTTCGGCGACGCCAACCTCACCTTTACGCCGTCTTCGACGGGAGGATGGACGGTGCAGGCCAAGCAGGAGGACAAGAACTCCGCACTCGTCGCTCAATGGTTGCCGTCGCTGCCGATCATCGCGCCGGCTGACGGGGAAGTGACGTGGACTGTCGATCCCAGCAATCAAGTGGCCACGATCACGCTTCCCCTTCCCAACGGAAGCAGCGTGATGATCCGAGCGTCCTCGGATCAGGTGATGAAGTGGGATCTTGCGGAGAATCAGGCCATCGGGCCGGTGAGCGCTGGGGACATTGTGGGGTTTCTCAACGCCACGGAGCCGTTTCAAGTATCGAGCGACATCGCAGGCCTTGATCCGGGGATCTCGGCGGGTGTGGTGACGCCCCCTGGGAATCCCGTTCACGCAGGAGTGTGAGGAGCATGCTAGAAGCCTATGTCCGTTTTCTTCAGCGCCTCGCCCAAGGTGCATCCTGGCGCGACGCGCACATGCAGTTTTGGCTCGATATGCGGGCATTCGGCGTGGAGGTCGAAACGCCAGACGGGGTGTTTGAGCGCGGCGTGACCACGGGGTCGCCGGCATGGAAATCCCTGCTTCGTGTCCGCGAGCTCCCCTGTGCGGACGGCCTCTATCGAGTCTACTTTCGCGGGGACCCGACACCGGAAGAGGAGCAGGCCGTTGAATTTGTCTTGGCGGCGGACAGTCTTCTTCACGACCACGAACGCTTGAAGCAGGAAGCCACGCACGACCCATTGACGGGATGCTTGAACCGCAAGGGGCTGCAAGAATGGTTTGAACGTCGGCAACGGCGGTACAACAACCTCGAATTTGTGCTGGTGCTCATGGACTTTGACAAGTTCAAGTGCCTGAACGACACCCAGGGCCATGCGAAGGGGGACGAGGCGCTGTGCGCGATTGCGCAAGCGCTCCAAGCCGAGAAGCGTGCGTCGGATGTCTTGGCTCGACTGGGCGGGGACGAGTTTGTACTCATCTTTGAAGCGTGCGCGTGTCATGAAGGCATGGTGGATCGGTTGAGGCAACTCAAAGCGCGCTTGCCGCTCGAACAGTATGGCCTCGACATTACATTTGGCACGGCGTGCTTTCCCAAGCACGGGGAGACCTTGGAACAACTGCTGGCGCACGCCGATTTGCATCTCTATCACGGCAAACATCGCGGCGGTGGCGAGATCGTGTGGGGGGACAGCGCCCATGGTGGAGCTTGAGATCGGGCAGGACGGCGCGATTGCAGCGGTTCGAGGCAACCTGGACGAACTCTTGGACTTTGCGCCCGACGAGATAAGGGGGGTGCCGAGCGCCTTTTTGCATCCGCAGATCACGGAAGCGGGCCTTCACACGCTCTGGGTTCGGCGCAGGAATGGCGATCGGGCGCTGCTCCATGCATTTTCCATCCCTCACGACACGCACACGCAAGTGTATCTCGCGCATGTGTTCGAGCAAGACACCATCCAGGTGAAGCTCGCCTACCAATCGGCGCTCTTTCGCGGTCTCGCGTTTGCAGCGGAGTACGGGGACCCTGAACTGCTAAACCATTTGTCGCGAGTCGAACGATACACGATCTGGATCGCCGAAGAGGCACTACGCTGGGAGCAGCCCGATGTGTCCCGCATTACCCTGGCTGCCTATGTCCACGATGTCGGGAAGTCGGCGATCCCGCGCGAAATCCTGTATAAGCCCGCCAAGCTGACCCCGGAAGAGTACAAGCTGGTGCAGACGCACACCCAAAAGGGGCGCGACGTGTTGGAAGAGGTCGAAAGCTATATTCAACAGGAGAACGCTTGGCTGTATGACGAGAAAAGCTGGCGGTGGGCCAAGGAAGTCGCACTCCATCATCATGAAAACTGGGACGGTACCGGCTACCCCACGGGCGCGGCGGGCGAAGAGATCCCGCTGGTGGCGCGGGTGGTCAAACTGGTGGACGTGCTGGATGCGCTCTTGGAGGCGAGGCCCTACAAAGAGGGGTGGCCGCCGGAGCAGGTCAAGCGCGAGATCGACCAAAAGAAGGGCGTTGAATTCGATCCCCATCTCGCGGAGTGGTTGCTCGCGCAGGACTGGGCGTTCGTGCAAAACATTGCGACGGGAAAGAAGGGATAGTCGATGGCGTATGCGCTCGGTGTGCTGATGGCCCTTGCGGTGCTCATCGGCGTGGTCGGGACGTACCTCGCCGATCAGGAACAGGAGCGCCTGTTCCGTCAGTCCGTGCACGGTACGTTTCGGCGTCCGAAGCCCAAGCAAGGGTTTCTCGAAAGCCTGCATCAAAACTTGGTGTTTTTCGCGCGAGAGATCGGACATCCCGAGTGGGCGGACCTTGCGTATCGCGTGTCCTTCGCCATGCCGGTGCTGGTGTTGGCGTTGTTTCTGCTCCTCGGCCTCTACTGGGCTTTTCCATTCGCGGCGTTCGCGTTTTTTCTACCCTACGTGTATCTGAGTCGCCTATATAAGCGTGCACGGCTTCTGCTGAAGAAGCAGTTGCGTCAAGCGCGTCTGTTGATTGCGCTGCTCACGGAGGCGGGCGCGCCGATCGAACGCGGGATTCTGGCAGCGGAATCGGTCGCGAATTATCCGTTGAAGCCGTATCTTCGTGACGTGTGCATCGCGATCGGCGCGGCGGAGGGTATGGAAAACGTCTCGATGCGTGTGGAGACGGTAGTGGAAGCGTTTATGACCATGGCGGAGCGCCTGCGCTTGCCGGAGGCTACGCAGTTCGCGCAGCTTTTGTCGCAAGCGACACGGTATCACACGCCGCTTGTGGACATGATGCTGACGTCGCTTGAAATCGAGGAACGCATCCGCGATGCGGAGGCCGAACATCTCCACAATTCGGCGGTGGCTAAGATCGGCCTCATCTCCACGTTGGGGATGGGGATTCCGGTCTTCGGCTATATCTTCTTCGCGGTCCTGTCGTACGCGATGAAACTCTTCGCGAGTGGTTTTGGCGTCGGGATCGCGTTTTGAGTTCGTTTTTGCATGACACCCCTCCTAGGGATAGGAGGGTTTTTTAATGCCCTCGGAAGGGAGTGTGAAGTCTCATGCAACGCCTCCTCAGTTGCGTGATTCGCAGCCCCACGTTTTGGCGTGGGCGTCGAGCCGGGACGGGCAGCACGATTAACCTGGTGAGCATCTTCTGGATGATCGCCGGGGTCGGCATGGCGACCGGTACGGCTCTGTTGTTGTCGAACACGCTGCAGCACGGCGTTGTTCCTGCGGCGTTGAAGGCGTTTATGGCGATGTTTGGTTCGTAAACCAACGAAAGGGGAATCTGTGAACATGACCACACGGGTACGTTCGCACTTGCTGCGCTGGCGAAAGGCAGGCCCCGAACAGTCGAACTTGAATCGAACCCTCTTCATGATCTTCGGGATCCTGCTTACGATCGCTCTGTTCACGGTGCTTGGGGTGTTGCTCTTCCACGGATTCAACGCCGCCAAGTCCTCTGGGGAGAACGCGCTGAACTCGATCACGCAAAGCTCGGGGACGGCGTCTTCGGGCGGCTATTCGGCCGATTACTCGGGGAACGGCAACTTCACGCTGCCGAACTTCAGCTCGACGTCGGGAAGCACGGGATCGTGAAGTGACGAAGGGTGGGCGTGACCATGCGCTCACCCTTTTTTTGGAGGAACGGAGTTTTTGGACGGCGGGTCTGGAGGTGAGTGCGCATGAGATGGTTACGAGGCGGTACGGGCGTCAGTACGTTGTTCGCAGGACTGGTGACCACGGGGGTCGGGTTGGTGATCCTGGGTCTGATTCTGACCTTCACGTCCTTGATTCACGTCCGGAGCATCCTCGTGACGGCTGCGGAGAACGGCGCGCGGGTGGCGGCGATTACCGGAGATGCGTCTGCGGCGGAGCAAGCGGTTGAAGACACGCTGCAAGCCTCGGGGTTGCCGCTTACTTACAACGGGCAAACCCTATGGAGCGTTTCGTCCACGGAAGTGAGCGCGGATGTGTCGACACCCGAGGCACAAGTGACGGTGCAATACGATGCGCCGTTTTTGTTTCCGGATCTGTTGGCGGCGATTGGTGCACCGAACAGTTTCCCAGCGACGATCCCGATGTCCGTCACCGCCTCAGATGTCAACGAAGCGTACTTCACCTCCAGTTGAGGAGGCGAACTCTCTTGGCCGTAGCCGAACTGTTCAAAGGGCTGGTCTATACCACGATCGGGTTGCTGCTCTTTACGGTCATGATGACGTTCGGGGCCACAGTGGCTGGATATTTCGAGTTGCGCGCCGCAGCGGAGGCGGCAGCGTGGTCAGCGCAGTCGCAGATTCAACAGGAAGTGGTCAACTCATCGGGGGTACAGGGCTATTTCACGACGACACTGCAGACCGTCGGGGATCCTGTACAAGCTGCGCAGCAACAGTTTGAAGCCAGCGCACAAAGTGAACATCTGTCCAACCTGTTTGACAACCTTCAAGAGAACGCCATCGTGAACAACGAAGAAGTCACCGTCACCGTAAGCGGTACGTTCCATGTGCCGTGGATCCAGGAAGCGACCCAGGCGATCTTCGGCGGAGCGTTCACCACGGATTTTCAGGTGCCAATGACGGTCAGCGTCACCGGGGGAAGTGCATGATGTTGCGCATCGGTGTTCAGGCGTTTGCGGCAGGCGTTCTTCTTTGGAACGCTTGGCGATTGGGGCATGTGCCACCCTTTTGGCCGTTTGCGGCGTTACTCGTCGTCGAAGCTATGATGCTCCTTTGGAACTTGAGCCAACGTCCCAAGGAGATCCATCGCGGCTGGTGGGCATGGGCGGCGTCCGTTGGGATCGTTGTGTTTCCGGTGGTTGTGGCGTTTTGGGTTCACGGCCCGATTCATGAATCTTTGTGGCGTTTCGGTCTCTCCTATAGTCTGCAACTCCTGGCGCTGTTGCTTGAGGTATGGGCGCTCACTGCGCTTCGGCTCTGTTTCTCGCAACTCGCCGAGGCGCATTGTGTGGTGCGAAGCGGACCTTATCGTTATGTTCGCCATCCGTTGTATCTCGCGTATTGCATTGGGATGTTCGGAAGCTGTATCGGTGTGAACCGACCGGTATTGTGGGGGCTTTGGTTACTGTTTGTGGGTATGGAGGTCTTGCGGGCGCGAGCGGAGGAAGAAGTGCTGGCAGGCGTGTTTCCGACTTACCGGGTGTACCAGACGGAAACGGGCATGTGGTTTCCGCGTTGGCGAGGAGGCGGTGCGCGTTGCTGAATGTGGAACACACCCTCATGGGCGTGGCGGCAGTGGGGCTTGGAGCCGCCGCAGGCTATGGCGTATGGCGGGACAAGGACAAAGTGCAGGCGGAGCGCAAACGTTACGAAGGACAGCCCAAAGCGCTCATTCCCCGCAGTCACCACACGTATGACCTGCGCGAAGCCAGCGCTTGGTTGGCGCGTCTCTCGCATTTTCGCCGCACAAAAGCCGAGCGTCGGAACAAAGGCCCGGTTTGGTTCCGCCTGCGCATCGAGAAAGACACAAACGGCGAGGTTTGGTTCTGGCTCATCGTGCCGGAAGATCGCGAGCAAGGCGTGAAGGGGACGCTTTCGCCCACGTTGGAGCTGCACGAAGTGCCAGAAGAACGAAAACCGACCATCCGCCTGAACCCGAAGGTGCGGATGGAGGTCACCGCGAGGCACGCGCTCTTGCCGTTTGCGCGAGATGACAAGCGGGATCCGCTGGTGACGCTCCTTCGGGCGATGGGCAAGAACACGGCAGTCGAAATCGCGTTCAGCCCCATGGAGGAGGGCGAGGCGTTACGGCGGGTGAAGCGGGAACATCAGCGCCTTGATCCCGAACTGCGTCAATCCGGGGCGAATCCGTGGGCCAAGATCGCGGCGGATACAGCGGCGGAACTCGGTGCGGCGTTCACGGGCAAATCCGCCAACAAAGGGGCAACTTCCAAACCCCAAAAGCCGCGAGTGCTTCCACACCAAAAGCGGCAGATTGGCGGGATCGTGCAACGGTACGAAGAGTTAAGCGACCTGTTTCACGTCACCATGCGCTTTGAGGGCGACGAGAAGCATCGGGCGCAGCCGTTCTTTCAAGGGATGCTCGGCGCCTTGCGGGATCTGGCGGCGGAAAATCAACTCGTAGCCTCGAAATCCCTGAAGCCGTTTGTCATGTCGGCGGATGAATTGGCGCAACTCGTGCATGTGCCGTCTCCAGAAACCTGGCCGCAGATGCCGATCATTCGAGAGCACGCAAAAACACTGAGAGACGACGAATTTGCAGAAGGCGTGGCCATTGGCTATCTGCGTCACCCGACGCAAGCCTCGCGGTTGGTGCGCATCCCGTATGCACAATTCACGCGCCACTTCCTGATGACGGGCATGACGGGCGCCGGGAAATCGACGACGCTCATGTTCTTGCTGCAGTCGATTTTGGACGACTGGGTGCAACAGACGCCTGGGAATCCCAAGCCTGGACTCACGCTCATAGACCCGGCGGCGGAAACGACGCTCATCTTCCTGTCCCGTCTCCAAGCCGCGCTGCCGAAGGACAGCCCGCTTTGGAAGAAAGTCCATTATATCTCGTTTTCCAATCGCGACTATCCTGTGGCGCTGAATCTGTTGCAAGTCCTGACAACGGAGGCCATTGTGGCGACATTGAGCAAAGCGTACGGCGGCGGCGCGCGCATCGACGAGATCATCGACATGTGTGTGCAGGCGTTCAAGGAAGACGACGAAGTACAGCACGTCCTCGCCGGCATGATCCCGATGTTGAAAGACGAGAACTGGCGGCTGCAAGTCCTGCGCCGGCTGAAATCACCCTTGGTGCGCACGTACTGGGAGCAGACGTTCCCGGCGCAAGCGAAAAACCCCGACTACTACGCGCCGGTCGAACGCCGCCTGCGTCCCTTCGTGACGAGCAGTACCGCCCTTTACTTCGGGCAACCGGAGTACGCCTTGCCGATTCGCGAGTGGATGGATGAAGGACATATTTTGCTCATTGACGTGAAGGCGCTGAGTGGAGAACTCATGAGCCTCATCATGGGCGGGCTCATCGAGCAATACTACCAGATCGCGCTGACACGCCCAGAAAGCACGTCACTCACGCATTTCCTGCTGGTCGATGAGTGTCACCGCGTGCAGACCGACATCATGGCCAAGATCATCGCCGAGACGCGCAAGTTTGGGCTGTCACTCGGTATGATCACGCAGTCGGTGGAGCAATTCAGCGGGGAACTCAAAAAGGCGATCAAGGACGTGCTGGGGAACTTCTTCTCGCTCCGCGTGGGTGCGGACAGCGCGCGGATCATGGCGGACTTGACGCAAGGACATTTCACGCCGGAGTACCTGCGCGCGCTCCCGGACAACGTGGCTGCGGTGTACACGATTGTCGGTGGCAAGGCGCACTCCTGCGAAACACAAGCGCCGCCGCCGGATGTGTATGAAGGCTTTGCGCCCAACGCCAAAGTCGTGAATTTCTTCGACAAGCCCGCTCTTCGGAAGCGGTATGAGGAGCTTCGCGCGTTCGGGTATGAGCTGCAGCAGGAGCTGGGGCGTCCGGCGGCCGAAGCGGAAGAGCGACTGAACTTTTACCTGGAGAACGGGTATTGGCCGGATGAGGACGCGAGGGTGCAGAAGATGAAACGCAAGCGCACGAGAGGACTCACGGCCGATGAGTTGTATGGATGAGCGCCGTTCCCGTCATGGGACGGCGCTTTGCCTTACACCACTCCCTTAGACAAGGAAGGAATCTGCGATGTCCCAAGAATCGCAAGCGTGGCGTGCGAAGCCGTACACGCTCCACATTTACATCCGCGATCCAACACTCATTGCTTGGATCGAACGTCTACCAAAGCGCCAACGGTCTCGGGCCATCGAAGCGATGCTGCGGCGGGGACTCGATCGCTCGGAGCCTGAGCGCCCGAGTGCGGACATGGAGGATTGGGTCAAGCGCATTGCGGATGAGGTGCTGAAGGGGCTGCAGGAGCACAAGGGCGTTGTGGCTATACAACAGCCACAACCAACGGTTCCGCGCAACCCGGTGACGGCGTTCTTGCAGAGGTGGGATCTGGATTGATTTTGTCGTGGCGAGATAGCGAGTTTCCGCCCGAACAAAAATTGTTGGGTGTGGTGTATGACGCGGGCGTGATTCTGCGCTCGGATGTCTTGTTTCTCTTGGATTGGAGCGAATTCATGCTTCAGAAGTATCTCTTTCGAGCGAGAAATTCGCATGATGACCCCTTGCTTCGCGGGATCTGGGCCAAAGGGCATGAAGGAAGACGATATGCGTTGGTCTTAACAGCGCCCGGCGTGCGATATGTCCATCACATGTTGGGAATCGAAAGCAAAGTGGTCGTGATGGATGCACAGTGGGGGCACGCGCTGGGGCTGAACGCGATCCTCATGCGCTATCTGCACAGGCACGGATTTGACGGTGTCCGATGGTTCAACACGCGAGAAGCAACCGATGAGCTCTGGTTTTTACGCAAGTTCGCGACGGGGGCACCCGACACAGAACTCCGCGCTTCGGCCATTCGCCCGGACGCAGCCTTGCGCACCGCCGAGGGTTTTTGGTGGGTGGAGTTTGACAATGCCACCGAAAGCTCCAGACAGCTATGGCGAAAATATCAGATGTATATCACCAACCTCAGCGTGTTGGACGAGTCCTTTCGCAAGGTGGTGTGGGTCACCAAAAACGAGGCGCGACGACGGGCTATGGAAATGATATGGACGAAATTCTCGGAAAGCAACGTTCAAATGCAATTCTTTGTGGAGGGGGGCGAGGTCTTTGAAGCGTGAAAACGGCGTAAAAACATTGTCCAAAATCCGTAAGATTTCCGTCGGGTGGATTCAGGAATAAAACAAGGAGAGAGCTGGATTTGAAAGCTGAACTTGGTCTGGACATCAACATGATCCTTATGTTGTGCATCTTTGTGATATGCGCCGTCACGGACGTGCTCTACCGCCGCGTCAGCGAAACCGTCCTTATCCTCGGCGCTGTCGCCATCCTCGTGGCCGATGTGGACTGCCGCGCCCCTTGGTGGCTGCTTCTTGCCTTGGTGCTATCGGGCGTGAGTCTCGGCGGTCTCTGGTGGATGGTGGATCGTGACCACGCGCTCGGGGATGCGGAGATGGTCGGGGTGATGGGGCTGGGTCTCGGTGTCCTGGCGCTCGTGCCCCTGTTTCTCGCCCTGCTCCTGGCCTTGGTAACCCGACCCCTTTGGCCTGTGTTGGCAGGCCCTCAAGTCAACGCTGAAGAACGCCCGTTGGCTCCAATGGGCGTGTATTTTTTCTTGGGGTTGGTCTGCACCATTCTAGCAAGTATGGCGGTTTTACGGCCATAAACGAGAGGTGAACAGCCGATGTGGCGCTGGCGACGTGCAGGACCGGAAAACATGATGCCACGCATCCTGATTCTGATCTTTGCGATTCTCATGACAGGAGCAGGAGTGGCCGTATACTGGGTGTTGACAGCTCACGGCAGTTCGCAGGCCACACAAACGCTGGATAGTGACGCCTATGAACTGTGGGGACAGCACAGCCCGGCATACACCGTCTCCATCAACGAGGGCAATGCGGTGGTTTCGGAGACGGGTGTCATCGGGATGACGCTCTCGCTCACGGGCAATCCCACACAGCTTCTGGTCGGGCAGACAGCCACGTTGACGGGGAGCGCGAGCGAATCGACCAACGGATATACTCTCGGCATCTATGACGAGTCGACGGGGCAGTGGGTCACGGGTGGCAGCGAACAAACGATCTCAGCCAGTGTGAACCAACAAACGCCGGGAACCCATACCTACGTGTTGTACCTTGGGACGCCGGGTGGAGCGCCGATCCAGTCGTCGTCACCCGTGCAGATCACGTGGGAGGCGTACCAAGTCAGCATCCAAGCTTCACCGTCTCCGGCCGATATCGGTCAGACCATCACCGTGAGCGGGCAGGTCACGGCTGGCGGCAGCGGCGTGCCGAATATCCCTGTGTCGTTGCAGGCAAGCGGCGGGAACTTGGCAGCGGCCAACGTCACGACCAATGCGCAGGGGCAGTGGTCGACGACGTTTTCGGCGACGACACCGGGCACTTACACGCTCACGGCGACCGTCTATGGTCAAAGTACGACCACAACCGTACAGGTTCAGGGCGCCACGGCGGTGACACTCACGGCAACGCCGGTTTCCACCGCGCCGGGCAACACGACGGTGACGCTCACCGCACAGGCCAACGCACCCCTTGCGCCGAATCAGACGCTGTCAATTGTGGATGTGACGACGGGGCAGACGATCGCCGGGCCGTCCAATCAGCAGACCCTTACGACGACGTACACGCTGTCGCAGGGGGCGACGAACCAATTTGTCGCGTACCTGAACACGAACTGAGCCGCCTTCGGGCGGCTTTTTTTCGTTTTGTCTTACACCCCGCCTATGGATGAGGCCCATGTCGAAAGGAGCGAGTCAGCATGACGAAGACGGAGTTGGTCGCGGAAATCGCAGCGAGGACAGGTTTGAAGCAATCCCAGGTATGGCAAACCCTCAATTCTCTCTGTGAAGTCGCGACGGAGCGATTGCAGGCGGGCGAGGACGTAGCCTTGCCTCCACTGGGCAAGTTTCGCTACGTGGTGCGCGCCGCGCGGCAGGGGCGGAATCCGAAAACGGGTGAAACCATCGAAATCCCCGAAAAAGCGACGGTGCGCTTCCTGCCGTCAAGCGCGCTGAAGGGACGTGTGAATTGATGCGGGTGTACCTGGCATTGGGGGACGCCGCCGCGGAAGCGTGGATTCGTGCCACGCTTCCCTCGGTGGAGTGGGTGGACGACTTCGACGGTGCAGACCTGGCGCTCGTGACCCAATTGGCATCGGCCAAGGCGGCGCTGCAGGCACGGGTGCCTGTGAAACTGGTGGCGGGGACCCAGCAGATCGCCCGGAAGGCACGGCGACTCGGGCTTTCGGATGATCGCGTGATGGTGGTGCCGGTTCTCGATCGGCTGACGGCGGCGCATGTGCTTGCGTTTATGGTGCGCGATCTGGAGGCTCCGCCTGTCCGCTATACACCCGCGCCGTTCAAGGTGCAGGTGGTGTCGAGCCGACAGGCAGGCGGGACGTTTCTGGCCTGGAACCTGTTCCACGTGCTTGTGTCTCGCGGAGTGAAAGCGAAGCTTCTCAGCGCTTCCAGTGCCAGCCCGCTGGCGACGTGGGTATCGCCGCCTTACCGAGACATGGTGTTCGGCGCTATCGAGGCGGGTGGCGGAGAGGTCTGGGTGATCGACACGTCCGACACCACGGTGCAGCTCGATGTGGACGCCGTGATCCTGGTGCAGGACTGCGATCCCGCGAAGGCCCTTCCTGCACTGAACGATGACACGTATTGGCTCGTAGTGAACCGCGTGCCGTACGGGCTTGAAGTGGGTTCGGAAGCGCACATGGTCATCCCCGATTTTGGCGCAGCGGCGTATGAGGCCATGACGACCGGGGTTCCGGTGGCTGCCAAGCACACCTCGTTCGCCTCGGCCTTGTGGGAACTTTGGCTGGCCATCGATCAGTACGAACGCCACATCCGACTCGAAGTTGCACTAGAACACGAAGAAGCTGCTCCTGAAGCCCACGTGGGTTTTGTCATGGACGATGAAACGGCCGACGGCGAAGCCGAACCCGTCGGCTTCGTCTTGGATGAGTAAGGGGGGTGAAGGGACCTCATGCTGGCGCTTCTTTGTGCGAACGGAGCGGAGGAGATCCTGGCGCAGTGCGAGGGGATCTTGGAGGTTCGGCTCATGACAGCGATGAGCGAGTTACGGAAATACGCGGCCACAGGGTATGTGGATGGGATCTTGGTGGACGCCCGGCTGGGTGTGACCGCCGCCATACGCGAGCGGTTGCCCCAGATCCCGGTGTATGAATTCACGGCGCCGTTTGATCTGGCGGCGGTCATGCGCTGGGAGGAGCAACTGCGCACGCAGAGGAGCGCGCCCCTGGACTCGTCATCTGTTCCAGAGACGACGGTGACGAAAACTTCGGAGCCTGCGCCCTCTGTGCCTACGCCGCCCGTGTCGGAGGATCCACCGCAACCGAGTGTCCAACCAATGGCCGCTCCTCAAGTCGAGCGTCCGGTGACGCCAACCGTGTCCGAACCGTCTGTGGCGCCTCACAATCCAGTCGAAACGCTTCGGCACACCACGACCCCCGTCGTGCGCCGACGCACCGTGCCCGTGCTCATGCTCGATAGCCCCAAGGGTGGCGCGGGGCGCTCGACGCTCGGCGCGCACACCGCGTATTACGCCGCTTTGCGCGGGAAGCGCGTCGCGGTGATTGACCTTGACGTCAACGGCGACATCGCGCAAAAGTTCGGCTTTGCCGATGCCGAGGATGTGCGCGGTTGGCGCGGCGGATCGGTGGAGGAGGCTGTGCGAGATGGGGTGTGTTTATTGCACGAGTCCGGACTTCACATCTTCCCGTCGCCGCAAAGCCCCGAAGTGGTGCTTCAGTCACCGGACGATGCGGAGTATCTGGTGAACCTGTGCCTCGAAGAGATGGATGCGGTACTGCTTGACATGCCGCAGGGCTGGACCCCGATCCATCAGGCGGTGTTGCCGTATACCACGAAAGTCATGCTGGTGGTCAACCCCGCCGTCGACCAGTTAGCCAGAATCCAGGAACATGCAGACAAACTCGCGTTCTCGGGCCTAGACGCGTCTGGGGTGTCGGCCTTCGTCAACAAGTCCAAGCGTGTGCGTGCGGATGAACGCGCGATGCGGCAGTATCTGACGCCCTACACTGTGCGCGCTGTGGTTCCGTTTGATCCCACGATCGATAAACGAGGCGGACTGAACGGCAAACGCATTGTGCAGGCGATGAAGCCGTTTTGGGATGAAGTGTTTGAGTTTTCGGCAGTCAAAGCCAAACGCCGTTGGTTCGGCGCGCGCGCTTAATGCCATGCAGTCCTCATTTGGTTAAGGGAGGAGCGAGACATGAAACGGGCCGTCCTTAGTGCATGGATTGGTGGAGCGTGGCTGTTGGCGTTTGCCCCCGTCGCAAGCGCGCAAACGGTTCAAAGCAACACCGTTACGGTCACGGCGGGGCATTACGTGCAAACGGGAACACAAACCGTGCCGGAAACAGTTGAGGTACCGGAAGAGCAATGCCAGAATGTGCAAGTTCAAACCGGGGCTCAAACAGGACAGTGCGCGATGGGGTACTACACGTTCTATCAAAATGGAGTGCTTGAAGGAACTACCTTCAATTATTGCCCCGAAGATGCATCGCTGACGTATGTAACAACTTCCTACGGTAGTAATGGATACGCATATGTTTATAACTATTCAATTCCGATTTATACCACAGAGCAAGAGTGCCAGACCGTTTACATCCAACAGACCCAATACGTTTCGCAGCCGGTCTACTCGTGGGTTCCAACGAGCGTGTCCTGATGCGTGATGAGAGGGGAGAAACCGATGATTGTGGGTGTGGATCTGGGGTACGGGTGGATCAAAGCCACGAACGGGGAGCGCCAAGTGCGCTTCCCGGCTTTGGTGTGCGATGCGCACGATCTCCTCATGCGCGACGTCTTCCAGGCGCCGGAGTATGAAGCGCACCTCGAAACGGCATCTGGCGCTCGGCGGGTGTTTGTCGGGGAACTGGCGCGGCGCGAAGGGGTGACGGCGCTCAATCTGGCAACGAAGAAGTACGAGGACGCGGATACGGAGGCCCTGTGGCTGGTGACGCTCTCACTCCTGGCGCAGGAAGGAGAGCCGCTGCATGTCGTGACCGGCCTGCCGCTCGCGCACTTCGAATCGCAACGGGAAGCGTTGAAGGAGCGCCTGCTGCATCTGCGCGGACGAGTGACCGTGCAGGATCGAACCATGGAGGTCGCGCCGCAAAGCGTGCGCGTGATCCCGCAGGCAATGGGCGCGATGATCGGCACTCTGCTCGATCCGGTCACGATGGAGCTCCGCAATCCGGCTTGGATCGAGCAAGGAGGCTATCTGTTGCTGGTGGACGTGGGCACGCGCACCACGGGCTTTGTCACGTTTGAAACGCAACCGGAGCTTCGGCTCATCAGCCGCTTGTCGGATTCGGTGGACGTCGGGGTGCACGACTTGTACCTGGCGCTTGCCGGGATCTTCCGCCAGCGCACGGGGGAGACACCGCCGCTCACCGATCCCCTCTACGATGAACTCTACGCGCGCGGCGAGGTGTACTACGGCGGGCACACGGTCTCGGTGGAACCAGAGCGGTCGAAGCACATCGAGCGCATGGGGCAGCTCATCGCGCGGCGCATCCAAGAGCATCTGGGGGCGGATGGGTTGAAGCGCATCCACACGGTGTTCCTTGCGGGCGGTGGGTATCGCATGACGCAGGGCGTGTTGCAACGGATGTTCCCGCACGTCCATCTGGTGCCGGACCCGCAAATGGCGAACGCCGAAGGATATCGCCTCTACGGCCTGACGCGGATCGGAGGTTGAGGACATGACGCTGCGGAAGCAATCGATTGTGCGCATTCCAGGACACGAACTGTATGGATACGAACTGCTATTGGCACACCCCAAAGACACGCTGGGCCTGATGGCGGAGGCGGGACTTCTCGGGGATCTTGACCGATACATTCTCGAAACGGCGCGAAGTCTCGCCAGGACGGAGCGTACCCGCATTTTCGTCAACGCGACGTCGGAGCTTCTCTCGAAACAGCGCCTGCCGTTTTCAGAATGCGACGATCTCTCAGGCGTCGTGCTGGAGATCACCGAGCGCAGCCGCCTCGATATGGAGGCGGTTGCTGCGTATTTGGCCCCGTTTCGCGCGCGCGGGCTGGAGGTGGCGCTCGATGATTTCGGCACCGGTTTTAACGGGCTGTCGCGCTGGGGCACGCTGCGCCCGGATTACATCAAAGTCGCCCTGACGAACGAGATGGCGCACTTTTTTCCCTTGTTGCGGCGCGCGGCGGAAGAGCTTGAAGCCACCATCATCGCGGAGCGCGTGGAGACGCCGGGGCAGGAGCGTTGGCTACGGGAACTCGGGATCGGGTTCGGCCAGGGATTTCTGTACGGGAAGCCGACGCCCGTGGTGACGGCCTCATGAAGATCGTCGGGTTTGCAGGATTCGCGAAAAGCTTTTTGGCTTGGAACCTCGCGGGTGCCGTCGAGTCGAGCGTGATCTACGCCGACCCTCGCGCGCCGTATCGCGTCTGGAATCGCCATATCCGCATCTACGAGCACTGGCTCGACGTCAAACGCCTGCAACCGTCGCCTGCCTTGGTGTGCGTGGATCACGAGGAGTCCGACGTGACGCCGGAAGTCGTGGTGTACGGCGTGACACCGGATTTGGCGCGCGTGCAAGCCGCGATACACACCTTGCAACAGGCGTCGCGCCCCACTGTGTTGGTGCTTGTGGGCTACGAAGACACCGGGGTGCCGTGGATTTTCCCGGCTGAATTTCGACCGACGCTCATCCTCCCGTGGGACATGCGTCAAGCCACCTGCGCGCTGGTCGGGGCACCGCTGACACGCCGCGATCCAACGTGGCGGGTCAAGTTCGAGACGTTGTGGAGGGAGATACAACATGTGGCTTCTATGTGACCACGACCCGATTCGCGGCGAGCGGTTGCACCGATACCTGGACAAACAGAACGTCCCTTCGCAGATTGCCACCAAGGAAGACGAGATCCCGGAGGCGTCCTCCGCGTACAAGCTCGCCTTGTTTCTGGGTGAGTGGAATCCGGCGACGGTGCGGCGCGTGAAAGAGACGCTGGGGGTCTCGGTCCTCTACTGCACCGCCGAGAACGTGCGCCCGGAACGGTTTGAGGAACTGCGGCAACAGGGGTATGACGACGTGGTGCCGTACCCGCCGGCCGTCGATTACGTGCGGCACTGGGAGCGCACGGCCTCAGACGAGGAACGTGGCGGAACCACCGCGCTCGAAAAGCTCGTGGCGGGGCGGCGCAAACGCTCCTATACGGAACTTCGTGAAACCGCGCCGTTCGCGCCGCCGTCTACGCCGATCACGCGGAAGGCGAAGGTGATTTGCATCACGGGGGTCAAGGGCGGAGTCGGCAAGACGACCACGGCTGTCCTCCTCGCCAATGCGCTGGTGGCGAAAAGGAAGCGGATTGTGGTGGCGGAGCTCGACCCTTACGGGAATCTCGCAAATCTGTTCCGCCTGGAGCGCACGGTCACGACGGATCGGTATGAGACTTTGCCGGATGCGCTCACCGAGCCCGAGTTGGAGCAAAACATGCTCAGGACCCCAGCGGGATGGTGGCTTATTCCCAAAGGGGATCGACCGCTTGGGTTGAGCAAAGACGGCGTATCCCGGCTGATCCACTTGGTGGGGATGTACGCCGACGTTCTGATCGTGGACACGCATGCCGGGCACCTCGTTTCCACGGTCATCGCCATGCGCGAGGCGGATGTGGTGTTGGGGATCACGACGACCGACCGCACGACGTGGACGGATCTACGCGCCTTTCTCCAAATGAGTGAGCGCCCGGCCTATCTCGTGCTGAACCGCGTCCGGGAACGCCCGCGTAAAGCGGCGTCTGTGGGCGCGTTTTTACAGCGGGAAATCGGCTTTCGGGTTGCGGCCATCGTCCACGAAGACGACACGCTCTATCGCCGGGTACAACAGGGTTTGACGCCGCTTGGCTCCCGGAAGACCAACACTAAGATCCACCAACTTGTGAACACGCTCTCGATCATCTCAAAGGAGGCGAAACCTCGTGAAGCGTAGTGCGTTTTTGTTGACCGGTGTTGGCCTTGCGCTGGCTGCGGGCGCACTCTTCGCTGTGGGCTATCGCCTGACCACGGCGACGGTGCCGGTCCTCACAGCCAGCACAGCTATCCCGGCGGACACTCCCGTGCAGGCGGATGAACTGACCACCACGCGCGTCCCCAGGCACTTCGCGGAGCAGGCTGGGCTTATCACTGATCCGCCCTCTGCGCTCGTCGGACACTATCTGTCGGTCTCGACAGTGCCCGGCGAGCCGATCAGTGCGAACATGATCTCCACGACGAACGATCTGCAGGCCCTCCTCAATCAGTACACCGCCGCCCACGGAGAACAGGGTGTGCTGATGGACTTCACGGCGAATACGGCGCTGGCGAACTTGGTGGAGCCGGGGCAGACGATCGCGATCACCGTCACGCCCCAGGGACAGGGCGCAGTGCCCCAGCTCTATCCGGTGTATGTGCTGTCGGTGTCGGTGCCGCAGCCAAGCAACAACTCGTCTCTGGGCGGTTCGTCCTCGTCGTCGAAGGTGATCTATCTCTTCATCCCGATGTCGGAGTATGACGCCGTATCGTCGGCGATCCTGTCGGGAAGCGCCCATGTGGTCTTTCTGCCGAGCGGCATGACGCTGCCGAACGTGTCATCTCCATCGTCTGCGCCGTCGACATCCACGGTGCCGTCCGCATCGTCTGCGTCGTCCAACGCAATATCCGGTACAAACAGCAACCCCACGGCGCCGGTCATGCCGGGCAGCACGCACATCTCGACTTCTTCATCGACACCCGCCACGCCGTCGCCATCGGTGCAGCACAAAGCAGTCCAACCCAAGCACAAATGAGGTGATTTGCATGTCCGTCAATGTGCGAGACATCGAACAAATACAGCAGCATATGGAACAGATGCTCAAGGGTGATCCGCGGGAAGACCAGGAAGGGTTCTACGAAGAAGTCAACCAATATCACAAACGACTCATGGAGGCCATTCGCCGGAGGCAGGAATGGTGGCGGGATCTCCCGCCCCGCCGCGCGGCGTATGCGTATCTCGGCAAGGTGGCGGGTGAAGTCGGCATCCCGCCCAAGTACCGCGAGTACGTCATCACGATGGCGCTGAACGATATGTACTCGTATGGGAAAATTCAGCATCTTATCGACGATCCGCTGGTCTCCGACATCCAGGTGTATGGAGACCACTTCACGTTCTACACCAAGGCGGGGAAGCGGCATATCTCCACGGAAGGCTTCATGACGAACGAAGAGGTCTACGCCTTCGTGCAGAAGAAGCTCTCCGGGACGAATTACCGCTTTGATATGACGAACCCGTCCACCGACGCCATTCTTCCGGACGGGTATCGGATGCACGTGGTCGGCGGCCCGGCGGGCTGGACGCTGCCTGAGGACGAAGACGGCAGGCGACTCGAAAAGGACTGCCTGATCGTCACGATCCGCAAACCCCTCCGGAACTTCACGCTGGAGGAACTGCGCGACCTGCACACCTTCGACGACCTGATCTTGCTCTTCTTCCAGTGGATGCAACGCCTCGCGCGGTCGTTTGTCGTGGTCGGCGGCACCGGGTCCTCGAAGTCGACGCTGATGGCCGCGCTCCTCGGCTTGGTGCCGAAGGACAGGCTGTCGTGCATCATCGAGGAGATGCCGGAGCTTCAGCCGCTCTGCGCCTGGGCCGCTAGACTCTACGAGCGCGCGCCGAACGCGGAAGGCCGAGGCGCTGTGCGGATGGCGCAGCAGATCGTCAACACCTTGCGGATGATGTTCGACAACGTCTATATCGGCGAGGTGCGAACGACGCCTGTCATCTGGGAATACTTTCAGGCCGCAGCGACCGTCACGTACCAAACGGGCACGACATTGCACGTAGCGGGCTTCGCACACGCGGGCGCGGCGATCCGGCGCATGGCGGCGCTTTTGTCCAGTCATGAGTCTCGGCCCACCCCAGCCATGGTGGGCGATCTCATCACGATGGGCGTGCGCCATATCATCAGCATGCGGTCGGTGCCGGAGAAAGGCGGCAAGCGCGTGGTCGAAATCGCCGAGGTGCTGCCGTATGAACCGCGCGAGCAGCGCATTCCGTATGTCGTGATCGCGAAATGGGATCCGCGCAAGGACACTTGGGCCTTCCATGGCATCACGGAGCAAATGGTGGAAGAAGCCAGTCTTCTGGGGCATACGATTGCCGAACTTCCGATCCAGACTCATCCCAACGTGCAGTACGTGTATCTCTGATAGGGAGGAGGCAAAGCCGTGTTGGGGCAACTCAGCGGTGTCCTGATGGCGCTCGCGATGCTCTGCTTTTTCATTGAAGCTGACTTGCGGCGCGCCCACGAAGAGACGCTGTGGCTATCGTCCATCCGCGAACGCTACCAAGACACGTCCTCCAAGATCCAACGGTTTAAGGCATTGCAACGCCTGAGGTTCGAAGCGCAGGAGGCGGGCATTCGCATGTCCGCCTTGCTGCCTATGGCAGTGTTCGCGTTCGTGGCCCTTTCTGTTCTCCTGAGTTTCGCAGAGAAGTCGGTGTTGTTCGGGGTCCTGGTGAGCCTCGGCGGCACGATCGCAGGGGCGGTGACATGGATCCGCTCGCGATACAAGAAGCAGAAGTACCGCTTTCTTCAGTCGATTGTACGCGAGGCGATTCCCATCGTCATTACGACCCTCCGAGCGACGGATCGACTGGACGAGGCGTTTGAGGACGTGGCGCGGATTGCACGGAGCCCTATTCTGCGCCGCGAGTTTCAACTGATCACGCAGAGCTGGCGCGGGCTGCGGATCACACCTGAGCAAGCTTTTGTCCTCGCCGCCTCACGGTGGGAGATCGAAGAGATGGTGCAGCTCGCCAAGGCAACGGAGGTTGCCACGCGGTACCAGGCAGACCGCGCGCAGTTGTGGCTTCGCTTCCGAGATCAGATCGAGCGCGATGAGGACAAGCGGCGCGTGCTTCGGGCGAAGACGTTGGCCGGGCGACGCAACGGTCTCATCTATGCCGGGATCGTTTTGTCGATGTTCGGCCTGGTCTATCCGCGTGCGCAAGCGTATATGACGACTTTCGCGAAAGACGGATTCTGGATCACGTTGCTCATTCTCATTGGATGCACGTGGTGGATTTGGCGGACTGGCGAGGTGATCGAGGTTTGATGTTGCAGGAGAGCGGAGCGATCGCGCAACAACGCGCATCCATGCGGCTGACACGGCATTACACCGTGACGGTCGAGGATGGCGTCGCGGTCTTGCATCACACGCCATCCTCGTGGTGGCCGTGGTACTGGATGGACGCCAAAAAATTCATGCGGGAGCGGCAAAGGGCCTACCGAAAGCTTGCGCAGAGCGGGCGAACGGACATCCGCGAGGTGCGCGGGTATAGCCTCTGGATCGAGTATGCGCGGGACGGATTTCAGCAGCACGAGGAGCCTGCGCAGTTCTGGCGTGACCAGATGGGGCTGACTTTTCTCTGGCTGTTCAATGTCCACAACTGGCGCGTGAGCCGCATCCCAAAGTTGATGCGCCTTCTCCACCGGGAAGTCGTCCACGTGGGGACGATGGATTGGGCGACGTTTGTCGAGCGCTTTGGGTGAACCGGGACGTACTCAGGAGTGAGCATGCACATGTCGAATCATTGGATCATCCCTAAACGATGAAGCATACGAGGAGGAAATCATATGCCCGTGTCGAATCATACTATCATCCCTTTTTCGGCGACTGAGCAGCGAAACGTGTGCATCCATGGCTTGATAGTTGGAGAATGTCGAAGCGTTGTCGAAGAAGTTCAAAAGCTAGTCGAGGAAGAACGGATGAGACTGCAAGAATTCTATGAGCGCATGAACAAATCCTTTGTAGAAGATGCCGAAACGTTTACACGATGGGAAAAACACCGTTCCATATTAGCCAAATACATCCGCGAGCTATTAAGTCTCTCTGACATCAAGCGAATCTTAGTCGTCGGATCCGGTAATTGCTACGATCTCGATTTACACGTGTTCAACGAGCATGAGGTCGTTGTCACATTCATCGACATCGACGCTGAAGCAACACGTCGAGCAATTGAAGACCGGGAACCCATGTTGCTTCAAAAAGCAAATATCATACAAATGGACATTTTGGGATGGAATGATACGCTTGAATCCATCAAAGCAGTATTTGCCCAGGGAGATACGCAAGAGATTCTTCGTGCGTTCAAGCAAGCCCCGAAAGAAATTTCGTCGTTCCGTACAAAGCGTAGATGAAATGTTCGATGCGGTTATCATTCTTCCCTTGTTTACTCAACTTGTAGCACCCTATTTGCTCAGCGAAGAGCAGAACGGTAGGGTTTGGTTGCGAGATCATCGCTATCCAGTGCATAAAATTCACACAGAAATACAGTACCTGTCTGATCTTGCATCACGAATGGTGCTGGACCGATTGTATGAAAATGTTCGACCAGGCGGGTATTTATTGGCGATTTGTGAACTGTTCAATGCTTTTGAACATCCATATCGGAATCACTTCATATCTCGATATGGCGTGAATACACTGGACGCGATCAACCACGCTATCCAACATGGTGTTTATAACGGGTGCAAGGGATTCTTGGGATGGTTCCATGAGAAACGTGAGACGTTCAGTGACATGATGGCGGCCGGTTGGTTATGGGATTTTGACGAGTATATCATGTATGCGGTTCTGATGAATAGGGTAAGAAAGACGGATGCCATCTAGTAAAATGGAATGCCCTTTTTGCCTTCCACCCCTCCTTGATGTGAAGGGGGGATTTTTTTGTTTGTGATATCACACATGCCACCTGAAATCCCGTTCAACCCAGAAATTGTGTTCGATACCCTCAGTGCTTGGATCGAAGCTCGCGAACCTATTTCGGATTCGTGGTGTGTGCTAGGGAAAGTCGTGTATCACCGTTTCCGACAGACGCCATACAAAGAGTTTGTGGTGGACTTGATGCCTGATAATGGCCCCGAACCTACGGAACGTCTTCACATGATCGTAGCTCGGCGAAGACTGGAACGCCCGCGAAAACTCAAGACGTATGGACGAGATGGAAGTCCTCGCCTACACATGGCTGATATGCCTGTATGTTCAGGAAACGGCGGCACAATGTCCGTATCATCAACCGCGGGTCGAACTAATCTGTCGGCTCAATCCCTTTTCGGAGATCAAGACGGAGGTATGTCTTACGCAACTCGGGGTCACGAATAAAATCAAATCCATATTTTGAGTAATACGATATTTGCCGCTGGCGCTGTTCTTCGTTTTCCCAATTTTGCTGATGTGTTGAATGGGAACATCAATAAGCATCATGTACAGTCTCCCTACGCGCTGATCTTCCTGGTTATAACGAAGATCAGCGCGTACAGCCCTTGGTGCGTAGTTAAAATGTGGTGAACAACATTCAATGTAAATGTAATTTCCAGATTCCCTCGCCTTTACGAAGAACGGCGTTCCTTCTTTATCAAATCCTACGTGTAAAAGAGAATCAGCGTTTTGGTTCAACTTTTCAAAGAAAACGTTCCATTCCACTGAAGAAATCCGTTCATTTACTTTAGATGGTCGATTTCGAAGTTCATTATTGGCCGTTGACGTCAATGTTCTTTTCCAAAAAAGATTCTGTCCATCTTCATACAGAAGGCTAATTTAGACATTCGTTTTTAAAATTCCTGCTGTATATGAGCAGGCGACGGCCCATCAAGGGGGGTGAACTTAAATGATGTATGATTCATACCAATTTAACACAACCGAGTTGTTTCGAAAAATAGACGCCTGGCTTCGTGAAAAAACCTGGAATCCAAGAATGCGAAGTGGTGCCGCTTTGGGAGTATTCAAACCTCGGGGTTGAAATCAAAGTGAAACTCCAGACAAATTTAACAAAGGATGTACTTCCTATTGCACAGGTCACTGGCCGAGGCAGAGGATACTTTGATTTTCCTCATCTGCGGTCAAAACAACATGCGGCAGAAGCCCTCGCATATGCTTGGGTTGTTGCGGCCTATCTTGAAGAGAAAGGGGTTCGTATCAAGCTTCGCCCCACCGTCGACGCGCTTGCCAAATTGCAATCCTTCATTCGCCTGCCTGATGGACAGATTGTTGCGAACTGATGGGACGAAACATCCGCCATTTGCCTTCCACCCCTCCCTTACATGAAGGAGGGGTTTTTTTATGACCACCTGCGCCGTTTGCAGCAGACGTCTCACGCACCCTGTGTCCGTCGCACGCGGCACCGGCCCTGTCTGCGCTAAGCACGTGGCCGAGTTCATTGCTGCGATCTCCGCGCAGACTGCCGAGCGCATTCGTCAGTCGTGGGCGCGTCGTCGCGACGAAATGGTCGGCGTGAACGAGATGGCAATCGCGAACGCCAAGGCCCGGTTTCTCGCGCGCATTCGTCGACAGCCGACGGTGCCGACGTACAGTGGCATGATCGCCGATCAGTTTTCGCGCACCCGACAGCAGGAAGAGGTTCTCGAATTCTATCAGTTTGCCGACGCGGCGGTCCAGGTGCACTCCGAATCGGGGCGCGAGTATGTGTTGACCACCGATCGAACGGGGACTGTTGCCGTCGCGTGCTCCTGTCCGGATTGCCAGCATCGTCATCGTGTCTGCCGGCACATGGAGGGCTACAATCGTTTCGCCGCCGAACGCCGGATGGCCGAGCAGTCCGAAGCCGAGCGTCAGCGCGTGGCGGAGGCGATGCGAACCGAGACGGGTGCCGATGTGCCACTGGAGACCACGAACCGCATAACAGGCGCGCCGACGATACTGACCCACATCGTCGACGGCGAGGTCGCGTGGGACAACGAGCGCGACCGTGCGCTCTACGCCTGGCACGAGCTGCACCGCCACGACGGCGTGTACATGAGCCAGGACGATGTGCGGTGGCAGGCGCTGCGGGAGTCCGCGACGACATTAGAGGGCCTGGGCGAGTACGAGACGGAGCATGTGCTGGACGGTTCCGGCCTGGCATTTGGACTGGAGCTCGAAGTGGACGACGTAAGCGGTGATCGTGTCGCACACGAATTACACGCGCTTGGGTTGTCTGCACACCGCTATGTACAAAGCTACTCCACCCGTGTGGGTGAAGGGGATGGGTGGACGGTCAAACGCGATGGCAGTGTGCCGTATGGTTGTGAAATCGTCTCTCCCCCATTAACGGATACACCAGAAACCTGGGCAGCGATTCATGAGATCACTCGCATTGTGAAACAGCATGGTGGCCGCGCTTCGCGACACACGGGACTGCACATCCATATGGGCAATACCATCCTCGACGATCGTGGCTATCGGTGGCAACGACTGGCTCGGTACATCTACTGGTTCGGGCCGGAATACTACCAGATGGGAGCGGCCAATGAACGCGAAGGCGTGACGACGCACCGAGGGCTGGGGTATGCCGCGCCGTTGCAGGTGGCGCACATCCGCAAACTCCGCCGCAACGACAACGCGATGGAGGCGTCCCGAAAGTTGATCGGGTACAGAGGCCACGATTCTCGCTACAAGATCATCAATACGGCGAAGTTCGTGGAGTCGAACATCCCCACCGTCGAGTTCCGCTACCCGAATGGGAGCGTTGACCCGATCATGATCCAGCGTCAGGTTCAACTCGCAAACGCGACGATGATGCAAGCAGCCTACCTTCGTCGGCACATGCCGGGTGCTGAACGTCTGCCAGCGCTCTTTCGAGGCGACCAGTCGGACACCTTGGCTCAAGACTCCGAAGGTCGATTCCGCCAGTTCCTCGACACGCTCGGCAGTGAGCGCCTGCGTCGCATCGCGACGAGCCTCTGGGTGCGCGGCGAGATCCCGGCGTCCTATCGACAGTAGGGAATCGTTGACATGCAAGGCGACGTATAGTATGATTGGTGCAAACTATGACGGAATTGCTAAGTGAGGGAAAAGGAGGGCGGTACGGATGTTCTACTTTGCCTATGGGAGTTGCATGAACGAACGTGACTTCCGGCGGACGTGTCCGACCGCCCACATGCTCTGCGAGGACGCAATTTTGTTCGGGCATCGGCTCACATTCAACGGGTATTCGGCACATCGAAATGGCGGCGTGGCGAACATCGTCCCAGCGCGAGGGCAAACGGTTCACGGGGTGCTGTGGTACGTGCCGGACCACGAGGCGAAGCGGCTCGACCGCCGCGAAGGCGCGCCGCATGTCTATCACCGCAATCTCGTATTGGTGCGCTGCTGTGGCATGTGGGAAGAGGCGGTGACGTATCAGCTTGTCCATCCGCTGCCATACGAAATCGCACCAAGTGACGAGTACGCGCGAATTGTACTCAGCGGGATCGTCAATCCGAACTACCGCAAAAAGGTAGAAAAGCATATTGCCAATCTGCAAAAGGAGGCGTTTTTTGATGAAACCATTGGATTCTAGCCCGGAAGCAGTCATGCAACGAATCATGGACGGCACCTTTGACACTGCGTGGCGGGCCAAGTTCTGGACGCCTCTGCGCGAAGGTGAGGTTCCCACGAAGGAGTACATGGTGAAGTTTCTCGACCGTGAGGCGGCGGAGACGCATTGTCCTGTGGGGATCCTGACCTATGTCATGGACTACCCGTTCTTTGACACGGACGACGAGATCACGAAGGCCCTCATGCGCTTGGAGATCGTCAAACCCCTCCATCACGACATGACAATGGTGGGTGTCCGGTCGAAGATCGTGTACGGGCCGGTGTTGATTCTCGATAACACGCAACCGCCGCCGTATGCGGACCCCCGAGGAGGCGGAGGAGTACGAGGAGATGGAGTGGAGCGACGAGGAGGTCGAGTGGAACATCTTCAACGACCGGACGCTGATCCAGTCCTTGATCCGCAACGGCGCACTCGTCCTGATGGAGCGCGCGGACGTGTTCGTGCTGAGAGGCGATGCGGCGCTGCGGAAGGTCAAAGAGGGGCATTGCGGGAGCTGCCGTTACTGGCGGGACGGTCTCTGCACGGCGTACTATCAGCGCACGAGTGAAAACGCGCCCATTGGCCGCTCGTGCACGGACTTCTATCCGCGGCCCGAGAAAGAAAAGTCACCCTCAGATCGATACGTGCTGTTGGAGGCCGACGACATCTACATCCCGCCGTACACGGCGAATGCGTTGTTTGAGGCAGACGGAAGCGAGACGGGGTGGCTTAAAGAACTGAAGCAGGAGATCCGCGATAAGGGTCTGAAGACGGACTGAGGTGATCGGCCATGTTTCACCACTATCACTCATATTCGCACTATGCGTATCACCCATTGCTCCACGAGTTCGGGCGCTCCATCGTGCACGGGTTCGGTTGGGGCATCGGCTGGCAATTGGCGAGACATTTGCCGTTTGCGCTATTGCTTCTCATAGTTGTCGTGTTAGGTGTAGGATGGATGATCATGAGGCGGAGATATTAAGGGGGAGGATGTCGGATGCTTGTGACAGGGTACGTTCGGAAAATCGATCATCTCGGGCGACTCGTGATCCCGAAGCGCCTGAGGAAGGACTTGGCCATTGGACAAGATGATTCGATCGAGATCTACGTGGAAGGCGACACCGTTGTGCTGAGCAAGTATGCGCCCAAATGCATCTTCTGTGGCGAGAAGGCTGAAAAGGTCTTTCACGAACGAGCCGTCTGCGAGGCGTGCTTGGAGGAGTTGAAGGCGAAGAGTAAGGTGAGCTGAGGCCCGCGGTGAATGCGGGCCTTTCAATATCGCACAGCTTCCTCAACCTTGGCCATCCGCTCCAGCGGCACCTGAACGGAGGAACCTTCCGCTGAGCGCAGATACAACCTCGAATCCTTCACGAATGGCACGCCCTCGAGAACTTTGTCGCCAAGCTTGCTCTTTGAGGGTGATCCGAATCGGGCTCTCCGCTTCAATCGCTTCGCCGATGAGAACGGAGATCTCGTGCCACTCCGCTTCGGTAAAACCGTTGATGCGAGGTTCGGGGTCTTCGACGACGGTGGTCAGCTTCTTTTTGGGCATGACGTTCCCTCCCAAAAGAAGAGTGACTTTTGAGAAAATCATACCGTAGTCGGACTCGAAATGCAAACATGTGTTCGTATATCAGGTGCGCTTTCGCTCAAGATACTCCAAGTGTTGCTGATGCAGTCGGGCGGTGAATTGGAGTAGCCAGGGGATGGTCGTCTCAATCAGGCGCTCGGGCAAACCGTATCGGAAGCGCGGCCAACGGAAGGGGCACACGTTGGGCCTGCGGCCAGTGCCAGTCGCCAGGCAAGTGGATTCGTTGTTGCGGAGGCCGACGCCGCAGATCATGGATGCGTATGCGGACTGCACGACCTCCGGAGGATAGCCGGACTTGTCGGCGGCGTGCCAGAGCGCGTCGATTTCGACGAGGGTGAGTTCGCGCAGAGTCATCGTCGGGCACCTCCTGGATTGCGGGATGACGATATGTATGAATTTAGTCCTCTCGGTATGCCCGATGCGGAATATGAATGATAATTGTACGGATACGACTGGCCCTTGCCGTACGTGAAAGGAAGGACGAGGGCGGCAAGCATCGCCAACAATGATGCTCAGAATCTCGCTATCGCAGAGCGTGTGCCGGTCGAATGGGATTTGAGGGCCGCCTCTCCGCATTTTACTTACGAAACGGTGGGGACGAAGCACGAAGTTTGGTTTGATGACGCTCTGAGCGCCGCCGTCAAGCTCTCGATCGTCGACGCGTACGGGCTTCGGGGAGTATCGCTCTGGGTGCTCGGAAATGAGTTTCCTCAGCTCTGGTATCTGCTGAAGGATGGGTATAAGCTGGAGAAGAAGTGAATTCCCATCCAGATGAGGGGCGAGTCGCGTGTCGGTTCCACTGCTGTATCAAGGGTGCGAAGCGCTGTGGCGCGACACCAAATACGCCGTCATGGCGCGAAACTACGCGTACGTTCGCGACTTGTCCGCGTCGCTTCGCCAAGCGCGCGGCGATGAGCAGGCCCTCCGCGCTTGGCTTTATCGCCTGAAGCGCGTGGAACAGGAACCCACGACGCTTCCAGCGCTTCGCAACACAGCGCATCACCTCCTGGGCTATTGGAAGGATCGGTTGCAGCCAGAGGAACGGCGGAGGTTCGCGCAGCGTGCATTGGACGATCCGGCGGGCGTGATCGCAGAACTCGGCTATCGCGTCCGCCGCGACGGACTTGTGTATCTCGCTACGTCCTACGTGTTTCGCGACGAGCCCTGGAACGAGGCTGTGTTTCGCTATCGAGGAAGCGTCTATCGGATGACGGTCGATGCGCAGGAGGCGTTGTCGGCGGGCGATCCGTCGAAGGTGTTCATCCGTATTCAATCGTTGGGAGAGGAGCCCGAACGAGCGACGTGAGATTTGGACAAGCTCGGATGCGAGCTCCAGCAGGAGGTGACGCTGTGAACCTGACCTTGTTCACGGATTATGCACTGCGCGTCCTCATATACACGGCCAATCAGCCAGCGGGGAAGCTCGTGCAGGTCGACGAGATCGCGCGCGTGTACGGGATTTCGCGCAATCACTTGACGAAGGCGGTGCATCGACTCGGGCAAGTGGGCTATCTGGAGACGGTGCGCGGTCGCGGAGGTGGCATGCGCCTAGCGATGCCGCCCAACGACATTCGAATTGGCGACGTTGTCCGCGATGGAAGACGACTTCGCCGTAGTGGGGTGCTTTGCGAACGATAGCTGCGTGCTGCTTCCAGGCTGCAAGTTGCGGCGCGCGCTCGGTGAAGCGGTTGACGCCTTCCTGGAGACGTTAAATCAATACACGCTCGCGGACATCGCGGCTCCTGCCTTTCGCGCCACCTAGGATCGGCAGGATTCGGCGCAATGGCGTGGAAAAGAGATGGTGAGACCGGCAGACCGCTTGTACCCGCCGCAGCGGCGTGGTACAGTATACTTAGTAATCCGATAATCGAAGTTGGAGAATGGGAGAGATGCGCATGTCCGAAGTGCACACGCTGCCTCGCCTCAACGAGCCTGCTCCGGATTTCGAGGCCAACACCACGCATGGGAAGATCAAACTGAGCGACCTGCGCGGAAAATGGGTGGTGCTGTTCTCGCATCCGGCAGACTTCACGCCCGTCTGCTCGACGGAGTTCGGCGCGTTTGCTCGTCGCTACGAGGAGTTCGAGAAGCGGAACGTCCAGCTGATTGGCCTCTCCATCGACAGCGTGCAGTCGCACCTGGCTTGGGTGCATGACTTGGAGAAGGCGTTCGGCGTGAAAATCCCGTTCCCGGTCATCGCTGACCTGGACATGAAGGTCGCGAACCTGTATGGGATGATCCATCCGGCGGCCAACAACACGTCGACGGTGCGGACGGTGTTCTTCATTGACGACAAGGGGATTCTCCGCGCCATGATCTACTATCCGATGAACGTCGGCCGCAACATCTCGGAGATCCTGCGGGTCATCGATGCGCTGCAGACAGCCGACAAGAACGGCGTGTCCTGCCCGGCCGACTGGCAGCCCGGGGATCCGGTCGTAGTGCCTGCGCCTGCGACGCTCGATGCTATCGAGAGCGAGGAAGAGGCGGCGGCCAAAGGGCTCGAGTACAAGACCTGGTATCTGCGCATGAAGAAGATCTAAGCGCGACGCCACGATGGGCCGTCCCGCGCGCGGTAGGCGCCGGGGCGGCCTTCGCGTTTCGCGGGAGACGCTTTTGCCGTCAGCCTCTGCGGACGAACCTGGAGCCCACCAGTCGGACAGCCGCCACGCCCACGGCGAGCGCCATCACGATGCCGGACGCAATGGGCACCATGCTCGCCACCCCGCCGGCCGTGAACTGCACCCAGATGTAGACGGGCAGGCTGTACGGGTGGTACGCCATGAGCATGGTGGCGCCAAATTCGCCAAGGGCGCGCGCGAAGGTCAGCGCGGCGCCGGTCAGGATAGAGCCCGCCGCAAGCGGTACGTACAGGCGCCAAAACGTCGTCCAGCCATCGGCCCCGTCGAGGCGAAACGCCTCGTGCAACTCCTTCGGGATCTCCGCGAATCCCGCGCGCGATGTGAACACGAGAAACGGGCTCGTGACATACCACTGGGCCAGCACGATGCCGGCCACGGAGAGGGTGAGCGGCAAGTGGTGCGCCGCTGCGAAGCTGCCAATGGCCGTATAGGGGCCAAACACGTCCATGAGGGCCACGCCGCCGACGATGGGCGGGAGCACGAGCGGCAGAAGCAGCAGGGTTTCGAGCAACCACTTGCCCGGAAAGCGAAACCTGACAAGCAGGAACGCCGCAGGCACGCCAAGGACCACGGACAGCGCCGTCGAAAGGGCGGCACTCATCAGGGACGTGGCCGCGGCCTGCAGCAGTTCCGGCTGGCGCCACGCCTGGACAATAGCGTCGGGAGGTGCGTCGGCGGCGAGCCGTATGATGGGCCAGAGCGCGTACGCCACGGACACGGCACCCGCGGCGTACAGCGCAGACGTTCTCAGGCTCCGCAACATCGGCTCACGAGTGCTCCTCGATGGCTCGCAGGCTGGCCGGCACGCTTCGCAGGTCGCCGTAGAACCGGATGGGTGTTGGGGTGAAGCCGTCCTGCATCAAGATCTGATGGCCTGGTCCCACCGTCATATATCGCACGAACGCGGCTGCCTGCTCGGGGTGTGGGGCATGGGTGAGTACAGTGATGGTGAAAAGAATGGGCGCACCTTTCACCGTCTTTCCGCCGCCATCGGGCGTCCACGAGACCTTGGCGTAGTCTTTGGCCAGGGCCGGATCGCCCAAGTTGATAGCGCTTGGCAGGGTGATGTACGGCACATGCCACTCGATGGCCTCGTGTTTGTACGCGATCACGGCGTCCATCTGTCCGCTGGTCAGTTGCGCGATGAGATCTTCTTCCGGGAACACCTGAGCCGGGTTTTCGTCGCTGCCGAGAATGGTTTTCTCCAGGTTCGGCTGGTGGTAGTACGTCTCCGCCAGCTTCATCATGAGAATGGTGTTGGCGCCCTTCGGGTCCAGTTTGGGATCCGTGCGCCCAAAGCGAACGCCGGGCATCTCCAGCACCTTGTACCAAGGCACTTTGCCTTCCGCCGCGAGTTTGAACTCGCCTGCCTCCTTGCTCTTCGGCGAATACGCAATGACCAACTCGTCGGTCGCAAGGGTCGCGTACCAGCGCGCGGCGTTGCCGTTGGACGCGCCCATGAGATCGTTCACGTCGACAGCAGGAGAGGCGCTGATGAACACGTCTGGGTTCGCCAGTTTGGACGTGATCATATGGGCCAGTTCTGCCGAGCCAGCCCCTTCGCCTTGAAAGTCAATGTGCAGCGCCTGGTCCACCCGCGGTCGAATCACCTGTTCCATCACGTGCGTCATGGAGCCCGCGTAAAACACGGATAACGGCACCGGCTTTGATGGCGCTGCGGAGGCGGCTCCGCCGGCGGTATTCTCAGCGGTCGTGGACGTGCCACAACCTGTGGCCAGGAGCATCAGAGCGGCCATGGCGCCGCTCACGGTGGAACGCATCGACATCCTCATATCCATCCCCCTAGGTCCCGCGTTTCGACAGTACACTCATTCGGGCGCCCGTCACGGAGACGTCGTACGGGCCAAAGGCCGAGAGATCGCGGCGGAACCGATCCGACTGCAGTACATCGAGCACCTGCTGCACGCCAGGATGATGGAGGTTGGCGCGCGGAACGACGAGCCAGGTGATTTCTTCGCGAATGGGCAGAAAGGCGACTTCGGGCGTCGCGGCGGCCTCGTGCGCGATGCCGACATCTGCGCCGCCAAACGCCACCGCCCGCACTACCTCATGGTGCGTCTTCGCCACCACGTCATAGCCGCAGATATCATCCGGAGAAACGCCCTCTCGACGAAGTGCCTCGTCCACCAGCGCGCGGGCACCGGCTCCGCGGGGGCGGTTGACGATGCGCGGACGCGCCTCCCGAAACCCAGTCTCCACCATCCAGCGCTTGGGATTGTGACGAGGGACTATCCAGCCCATGCGCCATTGCGCCAACGGTACAATGACCCAATCCTTTCCTTTCGCGAGCGAGCGGACGGCGTCGCTCGTCCCGTGGACGCTCGCAATGTGCGTCTGCCCTAGCTTAAGTTCCGCCATCGCGCCCTCGTTGGTCGAGAGAAAGTGGACCGCTTCGCACGCGCGGCATCGGCGATTCACCCAGGCGGCCAGCAGCGAGAGCGCTGGGTCACATCCCGACAGAAAGACGCGCGCCATCCAACCGTCGAACGTCGTGATCCAGTCCGTGCATCCACTCTCGTCGCGTAGGCCGTCGGAAGGAACAGGTTGAGCCGAGTCCTCGAGCGATCTCGCCACGCGCACGCCCGCAATTTCCGCGAGCGCCACGCGTTCTGTGCGCAAGCTACCCGCGCCAGCGTGGTGCGCCGCCTTTTGTTCCGGATCAAAAAGCGACTCCACCGTGGTGCCGAGCGCTTTGGCCAGGCGTAAGGCGACGTGCGTCGAAGGACTCACTTTCCCCTGTTCAATGAGGCCCAATGCTTGTGGCGTGATCCCTGCGCGTCGGGCGAGTTCGGATCGACTGAGCCCGGCCATCTCGCGCAGAAGCCTCACGGCATTCGGGAATTTCATGCGGATCGCCTGCCTTGAAAGGATAATTTCAAGATAGCTCATTTTGACCATCAATGAAAGTATGTTTGAAGCCACACCGCGTGTCCCACGCCATTCGGTTCGAGACGAGGAGATTGCATCAAAGCGACACCGAATGAAAACGATACATTTCAACATTGAAAGCGTTGACATGACGCGTGTGTTCTCGTATGATGACGATGTTCGAGTTTGTGTAACCGTTTTATGAAACTGTTGCACAAGGAGGTGACGCAGCTTGCGAGCGACCATCCGCGACGTCGCCAAGGCGGCGGGGGTGTCTGCCGCGACCGTGTCTCGCGCCCTGAATCGGCCGGACCTGGTCGATCCCGAGACCCTCGAACGCGTTCGCAAGGTGATGGAAGAGATGTCGTATCAGCCGAGCGCCATCGCTCGAGGACTATCCGCGCGAAGAAGCGACACGCTGGGGCTCATCGTGCCCGGCATCACGGATTTCTTTTTCAACGAGCTCTACAAGGGCATTGATCGTGCCAGTCAACAGTACGGCATGAAGGTCTTGCTGTACGACTCTGAGCATTCGCGCGAGCGGGCGTTTGAGGGCTTCTCCATCCTCAGCGGCTACCAGGTGTCGGGCATCATCTTCACCAGCAAACTGGTGACGGAGGACTACGACCCCATTCTTCAGCGGCTCAACATCCCTGTCGTCCTCACGCTGACGCAGAGCGCCGCGAAGACGCCGCTCACCGCCTTTCGCATCGATGAAGTGCGAGCCATGTTCGACGTCGTGGCGTACCTGGTGTCCAGAGGACATCGGCAGATTGCGATGATCGCTGGACAGATATGGGATGACTGGACTGGCGAGTTGCGCTTGGAAGGGTATCGGGAGGGGCTTCGCCATTTCGGAATCGAGTATTGCGAGGCGCGCGTGGAGTTTGGGCAGTATCGTTTTGATGACGGCTATCAGGCCATGCAGCGCTTGCTGGAGCGGATCCGAGACGTGCCCTTCACAGCGGTGTGCACCGCGTCGGATGAAATGGCGCTCGGCGCGATACGCTGTTTGAACGATCACGGCTATCGCGTGCCAGATGACATCTCTGTCATGGGATTTGACGATCTGCCCATCGCGCGCATGGTGACACCGAGGCTTACGACGGTCGCTCAGCCGTTTCATGAAATCGGTGAGGAAGCTGTCAAATGGTTGATTCGGGCGGCGTCACAGCCTCCGTCACCTTCTGAGATTGGGGATTACTTGTTGCCGCATCGCCTAGTAGAACGCGAGTCCGTTCGTTCCGTTTCCTGACGGATCGATTTTAAGACACAATGGGGGTATGTGCAGATGAAGAGCAAGGTCAAGCGTTGGACAAGCGTCGCGCTCGCGAGCTCGGCAGCCGCGGCACTGGTCGTTGGATGCGGACAGCCAAACAACACGGCGTCCCAGGCCAACACGAATGGAAGCGCATCCACTGCGGCGTCGTCCGCCAGCACGGTGAGCGTGGCCGGGGTGCGGATCGCGAAGCCGACCCACCTTGTGAACTATAAGAACGCCTCGGGCACGATTGTCTGGGCGGAGTCATTCACCACTGGCCCCACCGCCAGCGAGTTGGTCTCGGCGTTTGAAAAGAAATACCCCAAGATCAAAGTGAAGTTGCAGGTTCAGCCCTCGAACACCGACACCAACCGCGCCGACCTGACGGCTTCCATCAGCGGCGGATCTTCCACGCCAGACGTCTACATGGGCGACGTGATCTGGCCCGCTCAGTTTGCCCACAATCAGTTGGCGGCGCCGCTCTCGGATTATCTGCCCACGTCCTTCTGGACGCGCTTTTCGAACGGCTTGGTGGCAGGAGCCACGTATAACGGAAAGGTCTACGCGGCGCCGCTGTTTGCCGATACAGCATTCCTTTATTACCGCAAGGACCTGTTGGCCAAGTATCATCTGCCCGTGCCGAAGACGTGGCAGCAACTGCAAACGGAGGCTTCTTACATCGTGAAGCACGGTGGAGCGAGGTATGGGTTCGTCTGGCAGGGCGCTGATTACGAGGGGCTCACCTGCGACTTCGACGAGTACCTGGCGGATGCAGGCGGCAGCGTGCTGACGAACGGCAAAGCTACGCTGAACACAGCGGCTGCGAAACAGGCACTCTCGTTCATGCGAGGGCTCATCACGTCCGGTGTCACGCCCCAATCGGTGGACACGTTCCAGGAGCCCCAGTCTGAGAATGTGTTCACGCAAGGGAATGCCGTGTTCCTGCGCAACTGGTCCTACGCGTGGTCGGATTCCCAGAATCCGCAGAGCTCGAAGGTCGTGGGCAAGGTCGGCGTAGCGCCTCTTCCGACATTTGCTGGACACGGCTCGAGCGGCTACAGCACGGTCGGTGGCTGGGACCTGTACCTCAACCCGCACACGAAGAATCTGGCAGCCGCCCTTCAGTTCATTGACTGGATGACGAGCCCGCAGGCTCAGGAAATTCTGGCGGCCAACTCGGAGATGCCCACCATCAAGGCTGTGGCGGACAGCCCGTCGCTCGCCAAGTACAGCCCGGTGTTCGCCCTGTTGCCACAGGTGAAGTTCGTCTCGCGGCCGGCGCAGACACCGAACTATCCGGCGGTCTCCAAGGCCATTTACGACAACGTCAACGCGGCGCTGGCTGGCAGTGTGTCTGTAGCGCAGGCGCTGAAGAACGCGAACCAGCAAATTCAGCAGGCTCTGAGCGGCAGCGGTTCGGGCGGTCTCTGATGACACAAGGCGGGCGGTTGCCGCCCGCCCATTTCGTACCTCTGTGTCTACGATGCTCGCAAGTGAAGGAGAAGGGAGGCGAGCGCGCATGTCAAAGGCGATGGAAGGACATGCATCGTTTCAAACCGATGGCAGGCGAGCGAGCGTCGTTCGCCACGACGTTCGCGCGGGCTTTGGGATGTTGACCCCTGCCGGCATTGTCATCCTGGCCGTGACCATTTTCCCCATCCTCTATTCCGTGTGGATGAGCTTCAATAACATTCAATTGACGGAGAACGGATTTCAGTTCACGTTCAATGGAATTCAAAACTACGTGGATGTGTATTCCGCCCCGCTGTTCTGGCACAGTGTGTGGTTCACTGTGTATTACGCCATTGTCACTGTGGCCATCGAACTGTTTTTGGGGCTGCTCATTGCGCTTGCCATCCAGAACGTGGAGAAACTCAAGAGCGTTTCAGTCGTGGTGATGCTCATTCCATGGTCGCTCATCACGGTCATTTCCGCCGAGATGTGGGGTTACATCTACAACGGCGTCTATGGTGTGCTGAACGCCATCCTTCAGGGTCTCGGTGTGATCCACAGCCCTGTCAACTGGACCGGTGAGCCAGTGACGGCTGTGATCGCCCTCATGGCGGCGGATATTTGGAAGACCACGCCGTTTGTCGTCATCATCCTATTGAGCGGGTTGCAGATGATCCCAAAAGACTACTACGAGGCGGCGCGCATCGACGGCGCAAATGGATGGCAAATCTTCTGGAATGTAACGCTTCCCCAATTGCGCGGCAGCATTGCCATTGCAGGGCTGTTTCGGATTCTGCAAGCTTTCGGCATCTTCGACCTGCCGTTCGTGCTCACGCAGGGTGGCCCAGGTTCGGCGACCACGTCGCTCGCCATGCTGGGTGAGGAAACGCTATTCACGAACCTGCACTTTGGCTTGGGAGCAGCTGTCGCCGTCAGCACAGTAATCCTCATTTTAGGGGCTTGTCTAATTTTCCTGTCTGCTTTTCGTGGGATGGTCGGGGAGGAAGCGCAATGAGAAAGCCATTGTATCAGCGCGTCATCGGCTATGTCGTGCTCATATTCTTTCTCGTGGTGATCCTGCTCCCATTCTATTGGATGTTTGTGACGTCGTTCGAGCCCCAATTCCGACATCAGCGCTTACCCGCCAGCGTACTTCCCGCATCACTGGACGCTTGCTCATTATGAAGAGGCATTCGGCCAATTTCACTTTGGACGGTACATCCTGAACAGCGTGATTGTCTCCATCACATCGACGTTCTTCGTGCTTCTGTTCGGATCCATGGCGGGCTTTGCCATTGCTCGGCTTCCCATGAAAGGGAAGCAGCCGATGCTCATCTTTCTGCTCATCATCTCAGTATTTCCTCCGCTCGTCGTCATTACGCCGCTGTACATGTTGTTGCGAGACGTGGGATGGCTCGATTCCTATCAGGCGCTCGTCATCCCCTACACAGCGTTCAACTTGCCATTCGCCATTTGGATTCTCCGCAACTACTTTCTGCAGGTGCCAGGCGCCTTGTTTGAAGCGGCCAAGATGGACGGAGCATCGGTGTTCATGTCGTATTGGCGCATCTTCCTGCCGCTCACCACGCCGGGGCTCTTTACGGCAGCGGTGTTCACGTTCGTCGCCTGCTGGACGGAGTTTTTCATGGCGCTCGTGTTCAACCCTGACAACACTATGCGCACCATTCCGGTTGGGATTGCGCTATTCAGCGGGCAGTACACGGTTCCGTACGGCACCATCTTCGCGGGTTCCGTCGTGTCGATTGTTCCCATCGTCATTCTCGTGGTCATCTTCCGCCGCTGGATTGTCTCGGGGTTGACGCAGGGCGCGGTCAAAGGCTAAGTTGGCCCTGTCTATATCCATGAAGGCGATGGAGGGCCCGTGATGTACGACGTATTGGCCATTGGTGAAGTGTTGATTGACTTTAGCGTGGTGACGTCGACAGACGTACCGCAGATGTTCGGCTCGGCAGGCGGCGCGCCCGCGAACGTGCTCGCGGCCGTGGCGAAGCTCGGTGGTCGATGCAGAATGGTGGCAGGCGTGGGAGACGATGCGTTCGGCGACTTCGTTTGCCGCGTGCTCAAGGCCGTCGGCATCGACGACAGTGGCGTGGTACGCGTTGGGACCCGGACTACGCTGGCGTTTGTTCACATCGCACCAGACGGCGAGCGCTCGTTTTCGTTCGATCGCCATCCAGGCGCAGACACTAAGCTTCGGCCCGAACATCTGCAGTCCGAGTGGTTCGAGCAGACGAAATTGGTGCACCTCGGATCGCTCGCGCTTTCTGACGAACCTGCCCGTTCCGCTGCCCACCATGCGCTCGATCTCGCCCGCCATTCCCATCGCGTGGTGACCTTCGATGTGAATTACCGTCCTGCCCTGTGGCCGGACCCTCGCGAAGCGGTGGAGCAGTCGCTCCGCGTCATTGGCCTCGCGGATGTGGTGAAATGCTCAGAGGAAGAACTGCGCTTGCTCACCGGACGACACAACCCGGAAGAAGCTCTCCTTGAGTTGACCCACGCGTTTCCCGGAACGCGGTTCTTGGGTACCCTCGGCCGGGCCGGGTCCCTCGCGGTCATCCAAGGCGAATGCCGCCATATCCCTTCCATTCCCGTCCAGGCCGTGGACACGACCGCCGCGGGCGACGCGTTCTTTGGTGCTCTCCTCTACCAAATGACAAACGACGCGGATCCCGAGGCGGTCCGAAAGCGCCTCCAGGACGATGCGTTCTGGCTTTCCGCGCTTCATTTTGCCAATGTCGCGGGCGCACTGACGGCCTCTCGCCGTGGCGCCATCGACGCCCTTCCGACCCTTTCCGACATTTTGGAACATATGCCTGCTTGACACGTCGTCGAGAGAGACGGTATAAAGGAGCAAAATGTCCAGAAACGTCAGGCGAGGCTCCTCTGGGGGCACCGGCGACAGAGTCAGGGAGGATGCGTGGCAGATGCAGATACCCATCGGCCTCTTGGGATGTGGCACCGTAGGCGCAGGCGTGGTATCGCTGGTGCGCAGAAGGGCGGACCGCGTCGCCAACATGACCGGTTTGCGCCCTGTGATTCAGAAGATCCTCGTGCGCGATCTTCATAAGGACCGCGGCGTGCACTTTGAACACGAACAACTCACGACGTCCGCCGAGGACATCCTGGGTGATCCCGACATCCAAATTGTCGTGGAGACCATCGGAGGTATTGAGCCTGCGCGCACCTACATTCTTGAGGCTTTGGCGCGCAAAAAGCATGTCGTCACGGCGAACAAGGATCTCATCGCGCTTCACGGCCCGGAGATTCTCCAGACAGCCGCGGCGAATGGGGTCAGCATTCTGTTTGAGGCGTCGGTGGGCGGCGCCATACCCCTCCTGGGGCCGCTGCAGGAGAACCTCACCGCAAACGAGGTCACGGATCTCAAAGGCATCATCAATGGAACCACCAATTTCATTTTGTCCAAGATGACGGAAGAGGGTCTTGACTTCGACGAGGCGCTGGCCCTCGCGCAGGAGCTGGGCTACGCAGAGGCGGATCCGTCGAGCGACGTCGACGGCCTCGACGCCGCGCGAAAGCTCGTCATTCTGGCTTCCATTGCGTTTCACACCGAGGTGCATTTGTCGGACGTCCGCGTCGAAGGAATTCGACATGTGACGGCCAGCGACGTGCGATATGCGGATGAGGCCGGATATGTCATCAAGCTGCTGGCCGACGGTCGGGATCGCAATGGACGGCTGTCGTTGTCCGTGCGTCCGACGCTCATTCCCAAGAGCCATCCTCTGGCTCACGTCTCGGACGCCTTCAACGCCCTGTTCGTTCGCGGGGACGCCGCGGGAGATCTCATGTTTTTCGGCCGCGGCGCCGGTCGAATGCCCACGGCGAGCGCCGTGGTCGGCGATATCATCGCGCTCGTGCGCAACCTCAAACTGGGCGTCGTGACGAGTTGGCCGTACGCGCTCGCGGGAAGCCGCAAGCCGGTGGTCGACTTCGAGGACGATCTCTACAAGTTCTACTTCCGGCTCATGGCAGCCGATCAGCCCGGCGTCTTTGCGCAAGTGGCGCACCTGTTTGGGGAACTGCGGGTGAGCATGGAGACGGTCTTGCAGAAGCGTGTGGCGGGCGGACAGGCCGAGATTGTCATCGTGTCCCACGAGATCCCGGGTAAGCTTGCGCACGAGGTGGCCACACGGCTTCGTTCGATGCCGAATATCGCGGTGGAAGCAGTCATGCCGGTCGAGCCGGTCAACGAGTGAGCGGGTGCTTGGACACCCGCTTTTTCCTCCACCGGGCTGGGAACAATCAAGCCTTTTCAAAATCGATGTGCAAGCGGTTTCATTCATTTGGAGAGGCGTTCGGCAATTGACAGCCGGGGCCGAGCGTACTACAATGACGAGCAAGTCATCCAATTCGCGTGACAATTCGAGTGCTTCAGGCACTTGAGTTGGCGGTCTCATTTTGACGGAATATTTCGTCAATCGATCTTTGCCAACCGACGAGGACACGCGAGAGAGAAACTCGCCGATGGGGCGAGAGAGGGGCGTTGGACGTGGCATCACAGGTTTTTCTCGACGGCGATTTTATCTCCAGCGACGCAGCCAGCGTGTCGGTGTTCGATCACGGCCTCCTTTACGGCGATGGCGTCTTCGAAGGAATCCGCGCATATGACGGAAATGTATTCCGCCTCAAACCGCACATCGAACGACTTTATCGTTCGGCCAAGTCTATTCTTCTCGAGATTCCGTATACGCAGGACGAATTGACAGAGCTCGTATGCGAGACCGTTCGGCGCAATCATCTGTCTTCGGCGTACATCCGTCTCGTGGTCACGCGCGGCAGCGGGGACCTGGGGCTGAATCCATACAACTGCGCGAAGGCCCGCGTGTTCATCATCGCGGAACAGCTCTCGATGTTTCCGAAGGCGCTGTACGAGCAGGGCATCCGCGCCATCACGGCTGCCACGCGGCGCACGCGGGGCGACATGCTCAATCCGAAGATCAAGTCACTCAACTATCTCAACAATATACTCATTAAAATGGAAGCGATTCATGCGGGTGCCAATGAAGCGATTGTCCTCAACAACGAGGGCTATGTGGTAGAGGGTTCCGGCGAGAACATCTTCATCGTGCGCGATGGCGTTCTCATTACTCCTCCGGCCTATCTCGGGGCGCTCGAGGGCATCACGCGCCAAGCGGTGATGGATTTGGCCCCTTCACTCGGCCTTGAGGTGCGGCAAGAGCCGTTCACCCAGCACGACGTGTACGTGGCGGACGAGGTGTTTCTCACAGGGACAGCGGCGGAGATTGTCCCGGTGGTCGAGGTGGACCGCCGCGCCGTTGGTCAAGGCGTTCCGGGGCCGGTGACGAAGCGGGTGCATGCGGCGTTCCAGGAAATTGTACGCACGGACGGTGTGCGAATTGAAGCAGCCCACGTCTGAACCCAGCGCTTCCGCGCGAGGTTCACTCTTGGCGACGTGGTTGATGCGCTGAACGCGATGGCACGGAAGATGGAGTCGAGATCGGTCTAAGCGACGTAGAGACGCGAAAAAAGAGATAGACAAGGTTTTGCGAGGAGTGGCAAATCTATGAGAAGCGACATGATCAAGAAGGGTGTGGACCGGGCGCCACACAGGGCCTTGCTGTATGCCACGGGCGTTAAACCCAGGGATCTGTCCAAACCGTTTATCGGTGTGTGCAACTCGTACGTCGACATCGTTCCGGGCCACGTTCATCTCCGTGAATTCGCGGAGGTCGTGAAAGATGCCATCCGCCAGGCCGGCGGCGTTCCGTTTGAGTTCAACACCATCGGGGTGGACGACGGGATTGCGATGGGGCACATCGGCATGCGGTATTCGCTCGCGAGCCGTGAGCTCATCGCCGATTCGGCCGAGACGATGATCAACGCCCACTGGTTTGACGGCGTCTTTTTCATCCCCAACTGCGACAAGATCACGCCTGGCATGCTCATGGCGGCCGTGCGCTGCAACGTGCCGGCGGTGTTCGTGTCCGGCGGTCCGATGGAAGCGGGCAGATCCCGCACGGGTCGTCCGCTTTCCCTCAGTTCCGTCTTCGAAGGCGTGGGCCAGTACATGAGCGGCCAGATTTCCGAAGACGATCTGCTGGATCTGGAGCGCAATGCCTGTCCCACGTGTGGCTCGTGTTCCGGCATGTTCACCGCCAACTCTATGAACTGCATCATGGAGATGTTGGGCATCGCACTCCCCGGCAACGGCACGCTGGTCGCCACGTCCAAGGAGCGGCACGAGCTCATCTATGAGGCCGCCAAACACCTCATCCGCATGGTGGAGCAGGACATTCGGCCGCGCGACATCATCACCCGCGAAGCCATTGATGACGCGTTCGCGCTGGATATGGCCATGGGCGGATCGACGAATACCGTCCTGCACCTGATGGCCATTGCACACGAGGCGGGCATCGACTATTCCCTGAGCGATATCAACGAAATTGCCAAAAAAGTTCCGTATCTCGCAAAGATCAGCCCTGCGTCCGAGTACAGCATCCAGGACGTGCACCGCGCTGGCGGCGTCTCGGCCATCATCCGGGAGTTGTGCGAACACACGGACGTGGTTCACCCGGATCGCATCACGGTGACGGGCAAGACGCTGTACGAGCAAGTCAAGGACGCGAAGATCCTTGACGAGCGCGTCATCCGCCCGGCTTCGAACCCGTATAGCCGCGAAGGCGGTCTGTCCATCCTGTTCGGCAATCTCGCGCCAGACGGGGCGGTGCTGAAAGTCGGTGCGGTCGATCCCGACATCCAGCGGTTTGTGGGCCGCGCTATCTGCTTCAATTCGCAGGACGAGGCGATGGAGGGCATCAACAGCGGCAAGGTGCAACCGGGTCACGTTGTGGTCATTCGCTACGAAGGGCCGAAGGGCGGGCCGGGGATGCCTGAGATGCTGGCGCCCACGTCGTCCATCGTGGGACGGGGCCTCGGCCGCGAGGTGGCCCTCATCACGGATGGCCGATTCTCAGGGGCCACGCGAGGGATTTGCGTCGGCCATATCTCGCCTGAGGCGGGCGTTGGGGGGCCGATTGCGCTCGTCGAGGATGGAGACGAGATTGAGATTGACATTCCAAACCGCACCATCACCCTGAGGGTGTCGGATGAGGAACTGGCAGCGCGCAGGGCGCGTTATCAGCCGCCCGCGAAAGAGAAGCTCACGGGCTACCTCGCTCGTTATCAGAAGCTGGTCACGTCGGCGAACACCGGTGCAGTACTGACGGTGGACGCATGAGAACCCTTGTGGAGAGGAGGAAACGCGATGCCTGGAATGTCAAAACCGGCAGATGACGAGACGCTGACGCGCTCGGGAGAAGGCGGAGCCATGTGGATGAAAGGTGCCGACATGGTCGTAGAGGCGCTGCGCCGAGAGCAGGTCGAGGTCATCTTCGGGTATCCCGGTGGGGCGGTGCTACCGCTGTACGACGCGCTCTACCAATGTGGCATTCGCCACGTCTTGACGCGCCATGAGCAAGGGGCCATTCACGCTGCGGAGGGCTACGCTCGCGTAACGGGGAAGCCGGGCGTCGTGATTGCCACAAGTGGGCCAGGCGCCACCAATCTCGTCACCGGCTTGGCCGACGCGATGATGGACAGCATTCCGCTCGTCGCCATTACGGGTCAGGTGGCAAAGACCGTGATTGGCACCGACGCGTTTCAGGAGACGTCCATCATTGGCATCTCGACGCCCATCACCAAGCATAACTATCAAATCCGGCACGCGTCGGAAATTCCGAAGGTCTTCAAAGAGGCGTTTCACATCGCCAACTCGGGCCGTAAAGGGCCTGTGCTGATCGATATTCCCAAGGACGTGTCAGGGGAAGAGGCGTGGTTCGCGTATGATGATCCGCCGCAGCTGCCTGGATATCAGCCGACCGTGGTGCCTCACCACATGCAGATTCGGAAGTTGATGCACGGCCTGCAACACGCCAAGCGGCCCGTGGTGCTGGCGGGAGCCGGCGTGCTGCATGCGAGGGCGACCGAGAAGCTCCTGGCGTTTGTCGAAAAGTATCAGCTTCCGGTGGTACAGACGCTGCTCGGCCTCGGCAGCTTTCCGGCGTCTCATCCGCTGTGCCTCGGCATGGGCGGGATGCACGGAAGCGCGGCGGCCAACAAAGCGCTCTACGAGACGGACTTCCTCATCAATCTCGGCGCCCGGTTTGATGACCGCCTGACCGGCAAGTTGGAGCACTTCGCGCCGCACGCGGTGGTGGCGCACATCGACATCGATCCGGCCGAGATTGGCAAAAACGTGCCTACCGACATTCCGGTGGTGGGCGACGTCGGCGAGGCGCTGTCCATGATGCTCAGCATCGATGTTCCACCGCCGGACGCGGAGGCGTGGCGCGAAGAGTTGCTGCGGGTGAAAAGGGAACTTCCGTTTTGGTGGGTGCAAGATGGGAAGCACATCAAGCCGCAGCGGCTGATCGCGGAAATTGCGCGGATCACGAAAGGGGACGTCGTCGTCACGACGGACGTCGGCCAGCACCAGATGTGGGCTGCGCAATTCTTCCCGCTGAATCAGCCGGATCGGTGGGTGACATCGGGCGGACTGGGTACCATGGGGTTCGGTTTGCCGGCGGCCATTGGTGCCCACTTTGGACAGCCGGATAAGCTCGTAGTGGCTATCCTGGGCGACGCGGGGTTCCAGATGACGCTGCAGGAACTCGCCGTGATTGGCGAGCACCGGCTTCCCATCAAGGTCGTGATCGTCAACAACAGCGCGCTCGGCATGGTGAGGCAGTGGCAGGAGCTGTTTCACGGCGAGCGGTATTCGGAATCGCTGCTTCCATGGCAGCCTGACTTCGTGAAGCTGGGCGAGGCGTACCGCATTCCCTCGGCGCGCGTGGAGCGGGACGAGGAACTGACCGCAGCGCTTGAGGCGTTTCTCCGCGAACCGGGGCCAGGGCTCCTGGAGTGCGTGGTGGATCCGAATGAGAACGTGTACCCGATGGTCGCGCCGGGCACCGGGATCCACCAGATGGTGGGGGTGAGGCCATGACGCCTGTCCTGTCCGTGCTCGTGCACAACAAACCCGGCGTACTCAACCGAATCACGGCGCTCTTTATGCGCAAGGGATTTAACATCCAGAGCCTCACCGTCTGCATCACGGAAAACCCGGAGATTTCGCGCATGACGATTGTCATGAGCGACATGGACGAGGCTGCGCTGGAGCAGGTCATCAAGCAGCTTCACAAACAGATTGACGTGCTGAAGGTGACGGATCTCACGGATCAGGCGATGGTCGCGCGAGAGCTGGCGCTCATCCGGGTGTCGAGCCCCATCGCCGAGCGCGCGATTATCCATTCGCTCATCGAGCCGTTCCGGGCGAACATCGTCGATGTCGGGCGCGAGACGGTGACGGTGCAGGTGACGGGCGATGCGGAGAAAATCGACGCGCTTATTGCCCTGCTCCGGCCGTATGGCATTCGCGAATTGGCACGCACGGGGCTGACGGCGCTGCCGCGCGAGGCGGCGTCCTCGGCCGACCCGAAGCGCGCCGGAGAGGCGCAGGTCCTCCACATCTAGATGGGCGGCGGGGTGGGATGTGAAGCCCCGCCGAGACGCACCTGTAACCACCTGGATTCTCTAACCGCAATCTCTACATATGCGAGGAGTGGATGAAATGGAGAAAATTTATTATGACGCCGATATCTCGATTCAACCCCTGGCGGACAAGCGCATCGCTGTCATCGGCTACGGGTCCCAAGGACACGCCCACGCGCAAAACCTCCGGGACAGTGGTTTTGACGTCGTGATTGGGCTTCGGCCAGGTTCGTCCTGGGCCAAAGCGGAGGCCGATGGATTCCGCGTCATGGCGGTCGGCGAGGCGGTGGAAGAATCGGACGTGATCATGATCCTGTTGCCGGACGAGCGGCAGCCGGCCGTCTATGAGCGGGAAATCCGCCCGTATCTCACGGCGGGCAAGGCGCTCGCGTTTGCCCACGGGTTCAACATTCACTTCTCGCAGATCCAGCCGCCGAAGGAAGTGGACGTGTTCATGGTGGCGCCAAAGGGGCCTGGACACCTCGTGCGCCGCGTGTACGAAGCGGGGGGCGGCGTGCCAGCGCTCATCGCCGTGCATCAGGACGCGAGCGGCCAAGCGAAGGATCTCGCACTCGCGTATGCGCGCGGCATTGGCGCGGGGCGGGCGGGCATCCTCACCACCACGTTCCGCGAGGAGACCGAAACGGATCTGTTCGGCGAGCAGGCGGTTCTCTGCGGAGGGCTGTCCGCGCTCATCAAGGCGGGCTTCGAGACGCTGGTGGAGGCCGGCTACCAGCCGGAGATTGCGTATTTCGAGTGCCTGCACGAGATGAAGCTCATCGTGGATCTCATCTATGAAGGCGGTTTGGAGTACATGCGGTATTCCATCTCCGACACGGCGCAGTGGGGCGACTTCACGTCGGGTCCGCGCATCATCACGGAAGAGACGAAGAAGGAGATGCGCCGCATTCTCGCTGACATCCAAAGCGGCGCGTTCGCCAAGAGCTGGATTCTCGAGAACCAGGCCAATCGGCCGATGTTCAACGCCATCAACCGGCGCGAGCTTGAGCATCCCATTGAGGTGGTGGGCCGCAAGTTGCGCAGCATGATGCCCTTCATCAAGGCGAAGCGGCCGGGGGACGATCGCGTCCCGGCCACTGCGGACCGGGCGTGATGGCGCGGCATTTCGACACCAGGCGGGCGCAGCGTGCGCTCGCCTGCGCATTCTGCAACATGCGAGCTGAAAGGGACGGATGGCATGACAAAGAACATTGCAATCTTGCCCGGTGACGGCATCGGCCGAGAAGTCACGGCGGAGGCGGTCAAGCTGATCCAGATCGTCGCCGCGAGCCGGGGGGAGACGTGGAACCTCGAAGAGGGCCTGATTGGCGGCGCTGCGTTCGACCAGACCGGCTCGCCGTTGCCAGACGAGACGGTGCGGCTCTGTCGCGCGGCAGACGCTGTGCTGCTCGGCGCGGTAGGCGGGCCAAAATGGGATCATCTCCCTGGAGACAAGCGCCCCGAGGCAGGGCTGCTCGGCATCCGCAAAGCGCTTGAGGTCTACGCGAATCTTCGGCCCATCCGGACCTGGCCAGGGCTGTTGCTGGCCTCGCCGCTCAAGCCGGAGCTTGTCGAAGGCGTGGATTTCATCATCGTGCGGGAGTTAACGGGTGGGCTTTATTTCGGCCAGCCGAAGGCCCGCCTCGATGGCGGCGAAGCGGTGGTGGACACGCTTCACTACACGCGCGCCGAGATCCGCCGCGTGGTGAAGGTGGCCTTTGAACTCGCGAAAGGCCGGCGGGGGCGCGTGACGTCGGTCGATAAGGCGAATGTGCTCGAATCGAGCCGCGTGTGGCGCGAGGTGGTGGAAGAGGTTGCGCCCGAATACCCAGGCGTTTCGGTCGAGCATTTGCTGGTGGACAACGCCGCCATGCAGATCATCACGAGGCCGAAGACGTTTGACGTGATCGTGACCGAGAACATGTTTGGGGACATCTTGAGCGACGAGGCGGCCGTCATCACGGGATCCATCGGCATGTTGCCTTCCGCGAGCCTCGGCGAAGGGGGGCCTGGCCTGTACGAGCCCGTGCACGGTTCGGCGCCGGACATCGCGGGTCAGGGCCTCGCCAATCCGCTGGCCACGTTTCTGTCTGTGGCGCTCATGATGCGCCATTCTCTGCACTTTCCCGAGGCTGCGGACGCCATCGAGCAGGCCGTGCATGGCGTGATCGAGCGCGGCATCCGAACGCGCGATCTCGCCCAGAGTGGCGAGGCGTTTGTCAAAACCGCTGAAGTCAGTGCGATGGTTTGCGAAGACGTGAAAAGGAGGCTCGGTTGATGGGGAGGACTCTGTTCGAAAAAGTCTGGGACGCGCACGTGGTCAAGGAACTGCCGGATGGACAGACGCTTCTCTACATTGACCTGCACCTCGTCCACGAGGTGACGTCGCCTCAGGCGTTTGCCGGACTTCGTTTCGCGGGGCGCAAGGTTCGCCGGCCCGAGCTGACGTTTGCGACCATGGATCACAACGTGCCGACGGTGAATCCGAAAGATGTCCGAGACGCCATTGCGCGCAAGCAGATTGAAACGCTTGAGCAGAACTGCCGCGATTTCGGCGTCCAATTGGCGGGGCTCGACAGTCCCTTCCAGGGCATCGTACACGTCATCGGACCGGAGCTCGGCCTGACCATGCCGGGGAAGACGATTGTCTGCGGCGACAGCCACACGTCGACGCACGGCGCGTTCGGCGCGCTCGCCTTCGGCATCGGCACGAGTGAGGTGGAGCACGTGCTCGCCACGCAGTGCCTCTGGCAGAGCCGACCGAAGACCATGCGCATTCAGCTGAATGGCTCGCTACAACCGGGTGTCACCGCCAAGGACGTGATCCTCGGCCTGATTGCGAAATACGGTGTGAATTTCGGCACGGGTCACGTCGTGGAGTACGCCGGCGGCCTGATCCCAGAGCTCAGCATGGAGCAGCGGATGACCATCTGCAACATGTCCATCGAGTTCGGCGCCCGTGCGGGCATGATGGCGCCGGACGAGACGACCATCGCCTACGTCCAGGGCCGGCGCTACGCGCCGAAGGGCGCGGATTGGGAGGCGTGCGTCGCCGCGTGGCGTGAACTGAAGTCCGATCCCGACGCCGCCTTTGATGTCGACGTGGTCTTCGATGTGAATGACCTCGAGCCGCAGGTGACATGGGGCACCAATCCGGGACAGGGGGTTGGCATCAGCGGCGTCGTGCCGGATCCGAAGGACGCGAAGTCCGAGGAGGAGGCGCTGGCCATCCGTCAGGCGCTTGAGTACATGGACCTGAAGCCGGGAACCAAAATCTCCGAGATCCCCATTCAGCACGTGTTCATCGGCTCGTGCACGAACGCCCGCATCGAGGATCTGCGCTTGGCCGCGAGCATCGTGAAAGGCCGGCGCGTCGCGGACGGCGTGCGCGCGGTGGTGGTGCCGGGATCGAAGCAGGTGAAGCAGCAGGCGGAGGCCGAGGGGTTGCACGAGATCTTCCTCGAAGCGGGCTTCGAGTGGCGCGAGCCTGGCTGCAGCGCGTGCCTCGGCATGAATCCCGACATCATCCCGGCTGGGGAGCGGTGCGCATCGACGTCCAACCGCAACTTCGAAGGACGGCAGGGCAAAGGAGCCCGCACGCATCTTGTCAGCCCGGCCATGGCGGCCGCCGCGGCCATCGCTGGGCACTTCGTCGACGTGCGTGAGCTGACCTCGGAAGGAGTGACGGCGTGATGGAGCCCTTGGTCAAGCACGAAGGCCTCGTGGTCTGCATGAACCGCGTCAACGTGGATACGGATCAAATTATCCCGAAGCAGTTCCTCAAGCGGATCGAGCGCGATGGGTTCGGCGAGTTCCTGTTTTTCGATTGGCGGTACCTGCCGGATGGATCGCCCAATCCCGACTTCGAGCTGAATCGGCCGGAAGCCCAAGGCGCGACCATCCTGCTCGTCGACGACAACTTCGGCTGCGGATCTTCTCGCGAACACGCGGTATGGGCGCTGCGCGACTACGGGTTTCGGGTCATCCTCGCCCCGTCGTTCGCTGACATCTTCTACAACAACTGCTTCAAGAATGGGCTTCTGCCCATTCGCATTCCGCGCGAGCTATATAAACAACTCTCGGAGTCGCACGCGCGCGGCGAATGGCGGCGGATGACGGTGGATCTCGAGCAGCAGACGGCCGCGACCGATCACGGCGTGACCTTTTCCTTCGAGATCGATCCGCACAAGCGGCACATGCTGCTCCATGGGCTCGACGACATCGGCATCACGCTTCAATACGAGGCCGAGATCGCCGCGTACGAGGCTTCGCGCCGTCCGTATCAGTTCGTCTACGCGTAAAAAAGGACTTGCGCTCGGCCGCCGGGTATCGCCGCCCGGCGGCCTCTGTTTGCGCGCGCCTCGCCCTGTGATACACTACCCGCGGAGAGCGAGGGACGTTCATGTCATGACGCCAATGGCGGAGCAAGTGACCGAGATGATTCGCTGGATCTTTTCCTCCTATAGCCGCGTACCGCGCGAGCGCAGGCAGGGATTCGATCGCGACGTGCGGCATCCCGAGTGGACGAGGCAGTTGCTGGACGCGATGGGTCGGCCGGACGAGCGCGTGTACAGCGTCGCTGTGACCGGGAGCAAGGGAAAGGGCTCACACGCCATCCTCACCGCTGCCATGTTGCAGCAGGTGGGCGTGCGCGTCGGACTCTTCACGAGCCCTCACTTGATTGACTTTCTCGAGCGAATTCGGCTACAGGGTGTGCCGATTCCAGAAGAAGACTTTGTGCGCGTCGGCGAGTTGGTCCGTGCGGCTGCGTCGGCGCTTCCCGTGCCGGAGGATCAATATATCGGCCCCGTTGGACTCGTGGCCGTCATGGCCGCCAAATGGTATGAGGAACAGAGCGTCGAGGCCGCCGTGTACGAACTCGGCCGCGGCGCGCGCCACGACGACGTCAACCAGGTGGTGCACCGCGGGGCCATCATCGCGCCCATCTTCGGCGAACACCTGGACAGGCTGGGGCCGACCTGGGAAGATGTCGTGATCGCCAAAATGGGCATTCTGACGGAGCACACGGCCTGGGCGTCGTTGAGTCTACAGCCGCCGCTGTCGCGCAAGGTGATGGCGCCCTTTTTGACGGCGTTTCGGGCCAAGGGCGGCGAGGTGCACGAAGTCGGCAACGACCTCGAGTGGTCCCTCGACGACGCCCGTTTGCGCGTGCAGGTCCGCGGCCCCGGATTTACCGCGGACATCCAGGTGGACGAGCGCCTCGTGCCGTACGCAGACAACCTTGCCGCTTCCGCCGCTGCGGCGCATCGGGTGTTGAGCGATCTCGGCCGGTCGGCGAGGGAAATCGCCGTAGATCTGCGCGGCCTCGTGCTGACGGGGCGGCTGCAGCTCGTGCGGCGCGAGCCGGACGTCGTGATCGACGGCGCCATCCACAGCCTGAGCGCGGCGTACGTGCGCCGATTCGCCGAAGCCTGGCGCGCGCGGCGAAGTGAGGGGGCCGCATTCACCTTGTCCTGTCCCTGCCCGACGACAAGGACGCTGAGGGCGTCCTTCGAGAACTCGGGCCCATCGCGCATCGCATCCTGTTCACCGAGACCACGAACCCAGCGCTCCATTTCACGCGAGACCTGGTATCGCTCGCGGCGGCGCTTGGGTATGCCGCGTCCCGCGAAGCGAATCCAGAGGACGCTATCCGCCTAGCGCTCGCGGATGCGTCCCGAGACGATCTCGTCCTCCTCGTCGGCACCCAGTCGTTCGTGGGCGATGCACTGCGCTACTTCGATGTGCCTACGGGATGTATCTGGACGCGGTCTGGAGAGGATGGGACGGCGTGTTGACTCAGCTGCTTCTTATCGGCCTCGGAATTGGCCTCGACAACGGACTCGCCGCTGTCGGACTCGGCGCGTCCGGGCTCAGCCGCCGCGCGCAGTGGCGCGTCGCTATCCTCTTTGCCATCTTCGAGGCGTGGATGCCTGTCCTGGGCATCTGGGTGGGTCGCGAGGTGGCGAGCGTGCTCGGCCGAAGCGCGCATATCGTAGGCATCGCTCTCTTGGCCCTGCTCGGTCTCTACAGCCTCTTCAAGCGGCGGGAGGACGAGGACGAAATGGACGCCGTGGAGCGCGCCCGCGGTCTGCAGATCATCCTACTTGCTATCGCGCTGTCCATCGACAACCTGACCGTCGGATTCAGTCTAGGCATGATGCGCGCGCCGCTCGCCTTCGCCGGCGTCGTGTTTGGCACCGTGAGTTTTCTTCTCACCGTCGCTGGGCTCGAGGCGGGGCGCTTCCTCGCCTCACGGTTGGAGCATCTGCCGGCGGAGCGGTTGACGGGCCTCGTGCTCCTCGCCGTCGCGGGCTGGATGGCCGCCATGGCATGACAGCCCGCGTATCCTTGTCTTGCCGAAACTTGACGGTTTTTGAGCGCACCGACGGATGTAGTATAATGACCGAGTACAAAATACGGCATTGGGCGATCTCGCTGAGACCCAGGGGATGCGGGCGAGATCGCGAGGGATGAGGAGGTTCTGCTCATGGCAGCGGAAACGACATTCAAAGCCGGGCTGGAAGACGTGGTCTCCAACACGTCCGAAATCTGCTTCTTGGATGGGAAACAGGGTCGCCTTCTGTACTACGGGTATGATATCCACGATCTCGTCGACGGCGGCGCGTCGTTTGAAGAAGTCGTGTACCTTCTGTGGCACGGCGATCTGCCGAATCAGTCGCAACTGAAAGCGTTCACCGAGGAACTTGCCCGTGAGCGGGCATTGGCTGAACCCGTGCTCGACCTGTTGAAACGGCTTCCGAAGGACGCGAACGCGATGGCGGTTCTTCGCACGGCAGTCTCCTTCCTCGGTCTGTACGATCCGGATGACGGCGACGAGAGCCTAGAGGCGAACTACCGGAAAGCCGCCCGCCTCGTCGCGAAGATTCCGACCATCGTCACCTCGTTCGAGCGCATTCGCCAAGGACTGGACCCCGTGGAGCCGGATCCATCGCTGAGCGCCGCTGCGAACTTCTTCTATCTCCTCCGTGGCACGAAGCCTTCCGAATTCGAGGAGAAGGCCTTCAATACCGCACTGATCCTGCACGCAGATCACGAATTGAACGCTTCGACGTTCTCGGCGCGCGTCACGGCGGGCACGCTGTCGGACATGTATTCCGCTATCACGTCGGCCATTGGGACGCTCAAGGGACCTCTGCACGGCGGCGCTAACGAGCAGGTGATGCGCATGCTGCTCGAAATTGGCGAACCCAGCAAGGCCATCGCCTGGATTGACGAGGCGCTCGCGCAGAAGAAGAAGATTATGGGCTTTGGCCATCGCGTGTATCGGACGGAAGATCCGCGCGCGACGCACCTTCGCCAGCTCAGCAAACAGGCGGGCGAGTTGAAGGGCGAAACGAAATGGTTCGAGATGTCCCAGGCCATTGAAAAGCACATGCTCGAGGTAAAGGGCCTGCACGCGAACGTCGATTTCTATTCGGCGTCGCTCTACTATTCGCTCGGCATTCCGACGCACTTGTATACGCCCATCTTCGCGTGCAGCCGTATCTCGGGGTGGACGGCACACGTGCTCGAGCAATATAAGAACAATCGACTCATCCGCCCGCGGGCCGAGTACGTTGGACCGACGGATCGCAAGTTTGTCCCGCTCAGCGAGCGCTGAGCAGGTGTTGCAAGGCTTCGGCGGACGGCGGCACACCTCTTTTTGGGGTGCGCCGTTTGACGCTTTTTCGAGCCAGCATTCCGCCCATATCGGACCGTGTACCAGTCCCAGCGCCTTCGCCCGCTGGCGCGAATTCGCAGTGCGCAATCTGCTCTCCCGGGGCATGCTACCGCCAGGGAGGGATGCATCATGGCGAAAAGCAATCGCCTGTTGCTCGGGCAAGCGTCGCGGGCGCTTCAGGACATGAAGTACGAGATAGCCGGAGAACTCGGCATCACACCCCCCGAGGACGGGTACTGGGGCTTCGTCTCATCGTACGAGAACGGTTCCATCGGTGGCAATATAACCAAAAGGCTTGTCCGTTATGCGCAGGAGCGTTTGGCGCAGGGAGACGCGGGTTCGCCGTGAGGCTCGGGAAGGCGGCGAGCGAAGGCTGGGGTCGTGACCCCAGCCTTCCGCATGTTCTAGGGACACAACAACACCCCGCCGGTGCGGGGTGTTGGCGAACCGATGTCGTTCGTCAGTGGACGATATTGTTCTGGGCTTCGGTGGGTGCGGAAATTTTGCTGAGCGCCGCTCCCGCCTCGTTCACATGGATGTCGACGGTGGCGAGATCGCCAATGGACAGGATGCCGCAGAGGTCGCCGCGCTCGTCCACGATGGGCAGGCGCCGGATCTGGTGCTGCGCCATGAGATCGGCAGCTTCGTGCGCGTCCATGTCAGGCCGCCCGGTGACAACCGCTTTGGTCATGCAGTCCTCGACTCGGGCGTCGCATTTGCCCTGCGCCACGGCCTTCAGCACGATGTCGCGATCCGTCACGATACCGACCACGCGTCGATTTTCGCACACAGGGATGGAACCACAGTTTTCGCGTTTCATCGCCTGGGCGGCCTTCTGGATGGAATCGGTGGCCGAGCAGCAAGCGACGTCTGTGGTCATGATCTGCTGAACTTTCATGCCCAGTCCCTCCTTGGTGTCATCGGTTCACACGCCGTAGTATGTCCCATGAGCGACGTGCACGAAGGGTCAGGAGGTAGTGGATCGATGGGATGCGCGCCAGTCTGTCACGGCCTTGACCGCGGTGCCGATGCCCCAGATAGCGACCAATTCTCGGATCAGCAGGTCAAGCGGTTGTTGAGAGCCCAACGCGCGGAGAACGGGGGCAGGGAGCCCTATCCAGGGCGACAGGGCCCACGCGAAGGACACCATCCCGACGCCCAGAAGCGCCAGGACGCTGGTGCGAGTGCGTTGGCGCGCCGCCCAAATGGCCCAGACGCCAAGCCCAAGGTACAGGTAGGCCTCCACGGGCGTGAATCGAAAATAAAGGCCAAGGTCCCGGCTCAAGGTGCCTGCCGCGCCAAGTGCGGCGTAGAGCCACCCGACGATTCGACAAACCCATCTCGGTTTCAAGAACCGCACCTCACTTCACCTGTTTGTCCCATGTGTATGCGAGTCCCAAACCGGCCATGTCGTTCGATGTCCGTTCAAGCGCCCGTGTGGTATGTTAATACGTGACTTGGTCGGGGAGGGGTTGTCGTTGGCCATCTCGTCGGAAAAGCGGACAGGCCGACGTGTCGGCGCCGTGATCGGCTTCGTGCTGGCCCTTCTGGCGCTTCTCGTGGGGGCGCTTGTCGTGTGGAAATCTCGACACGCCTTGCCTGTGGTCGAGACGGCGCCTGTGTCGCTGCAGCGAATTGAGCGGGTGACCCTGGCGGCAGGCACGGTGCGCCCGGTGGCCCGCCAGATCGTCAATTTGGACAACCTGTCGGCTCCTGTCGAGCGCGTGCTGGTGCACGTGGGGCAGCGCGTGCAAGCGGGGCAACCGCTCATTCAGTTGAGCACGGCTTCCGCGGAAGCCAGCGTGCAGGCCGCGGAATTGGCGCTCTCCGATGCCGAGTCGGCGTATCAGCGCGTGCTGGCGCAATATAACCAGGCGCCGACGGCGCTCAAGGCGCTGTTTCTTCCGCAGCTGAACGCGGCCGAGGCTTCGGTGGCGTCAGCGAGAAGTCAGCTCGCACAGGCGGAGGCCAACGAGGCCCAGTTGACCATCACGGCGACGATGTCGGGCATCGTGCTCATCGCAAACCCGAACGGCGTGGACGCGGACGGGAATCAGACGCCGGTCGTCGAGGTGGCGAGCCCAGCAAAGGACGTCGTCATGGATCTGTCGGAAGTCGACGCAGCTCAAATCAAGGTGGGCATGACGGCCACGATGCAAACGGATGCATATCCCAATCAGACGTTTACCGGCTCGGTGACGTCCATCGCGCCGTACGCGGAGCTCTCGTCAAGCGGGGCGCCGGTCGTGGAGGTGACTGTGCAGCCGCGCGGATCGTTTCCGGTTCCATATGGATATCAACTCACCTGCCGGATCCTCAGCCGCTCGCCATCGCCCGTGCCCACGGTGCCCTACAGCGCCATCGTGCAGAACGGTACCGGCTATGCGGTGTACGAGTGGAGGAACGGCCACGTCTATCTCGTGCCAGTGAAGCTCGGCATGACGAGCGATACGGCGGTGCAGGTGCTGTCCGGAGTCGCTCCTGGCAATCGGGTCGTGATCAATCCGCCAGACAATCTCGTGAACGGAGAGGCAGTGCGCACATCATGATTCGCCTCGTGGGCGTGACAAAGTCGTACACTGTCGGCGAGCAGGTCATTCCCGTGCTGAAGGGCATCGACCTCGAGGTTCAGCGGGGCGAGTTCGTCGCGGTCATGGGTCCCTCGGGCAGTGGCAAATCCACGCTCATGCACATCCTCGGGCTCTTGGACCGGCCGAGCTCGGGCGACTATGAGCTGAACGGTGCGTCGGTGCTTGGCCTGCCTTCGAACGATCTCGCCCGCCTGCGCAATCAGAACATCGGGTTTGTGTTTCAGAATTTTCACCTCATCCCGCGCATGTCTGCGGTGCGCAACGTGGAGCTTCCGATGGTCTACGCAGGCGTTCCTCGCGCCGAGCGGCGAGCGCGCGCCATGGAACTGCTCGAGATGGTGGGTATGGCCAATCGAGCCCATCATCTGCCCAATGAGCTGTCGGGAGGTCAGCGGCAGCGCGTCGCCATTGCCCGCGCGCTCGCCAACGACCCGGCCGTCCTGCTCGCCGATGAACCCACCGGCGCGCTCGACCAGCAGACGGGCGCTGAGATCCTCCGCATTCTCCGGGATTTGCACGCGGCCGGGCGGACCGTCATGGTCATCACGCACGATCCCCACGTTGCGCGCGCCGGCCAGCGCATCCTGCACATGGTCGATGGCGAGATCGTCCGAGAGGAGGTACCGGATGAGCCTCGATGAGATGCTCCGTATGGCCTTGGCTTCGCTTGCCGCCAATAAGACGCGAGCATTCCTCACGATGCTCGGCATCTGGATTGGCGTGGCTTCCATCCTCGCCATTGTCGCCATCGGCAACGGAGGCAAAGCGCTGGTCATTGGGGCCATCTCAAGCGGAAGTCAGCAGAACGTCATTCAAATTGTGCCGAGGGAACTCGTTGCGCCCGGCCTGCCGCAGCCAGGGCAGGTGCTCTCCATCGACGACTCCGATCTCGCCATCGCCGCGTCCTTCTCCGGCGTGGAGAGCGTGAATGAGACCTTCTATGGCACCGCCGTGGTGCAGAGTGGAGACAAGTCGGACAATGTGACGCTGTTCGCAGGTCCAGCGGACTTGGACCGCCTTGCCCGTTTCATGGTCGTTCGCGGTCACATGTTCACTGCGGAGGACGTGCTGTCTCACCGTAACGTTGCGGTCATCAGTGAGTCGCTCGCGAATAAGCTTTTTGGGAGCGGAAATCCGCTTGGTGCAATCATCACCCTGTCCGGCGTGCCGCTCGAGGTCGTTGGTGTGGCGCAGCCGGAGCAGGCAAGCCTCTATTCGTTGGTGATGGGGAGCGACAATCTGTACATCCCCGATACCACGTGCCAAGATATTTTCCCCAACTGGACAGCGTCTGAAATGGATGTCGTGGTGAGTCCCGGCGTCAATGTCCAGAGCCTGGCGAAACGAATCGTGCTTGCGCTCAACATCCATGCGGGCGATCCGACGGCCTTCGTCGACTCGTCAGGGCTCGTCGCGAGCGTCGCGGCTTTGATCGCAAAGGTGACGACCATCTTGACGGCCGTGATCGGCGCTGTGGCGGGGATCGCGCTCCTCGTGGGCGGGGTTGGCGTCATGAATATCATGCTGGTGTCGGTCACCGAACGCACGCAGGAGATCGGCATTCGCGTCTCGCTCGGTGCTAGGAAACGTGACATCGTGCTCCAGTTTCTTGTGGAGTCTATGGCCATCACCTCGTTAGGAGGTGTCGCCGGCATTGCGACTGGGCTTGCGGTGAGCACCGCCCTGCGCGCGTTCACTGGCATTCCGGCTTTCGTGCCCTGGCCGATTGGCGTGTTGGCATTCGTCTTCTCGGCCGCCATCGGCGTCGTCTGTGGACTCTATCCGGCCGTGAAGGCCGCGAATCTCAATCCGATTGACGCCCTGCGGTACGAATAAGTTGCGCACTGTTTGTACCTATCTGGGCTGTCCAGTATACTGAGTGCAGAGAGTGTGAAGATAGGCGACATCGAGGTTGTGCTTGATAAGGATGGTTGCGGATGCGCTTGGGGTTGAACATCGAGTACGACGGAAAAATTATGATGTGTTAGAACTTCCAAATGAGGCGTTTGTTTGCCTTCTGCCGTGCATGACACCGGAGCAGTACAATCGGATCAATCGGCGTTTTGAGGACGTTTGGCCGGATGTGACGGTTCGGAGGAATCACATCCTCGCGTTTACGGCGGAGCGAGTTCACACGCCGGTCGATTACGTGTTTCTGTATCGAGGGCCGTTCTGGTTCGACGAAGAGGATTTGGACCGATACATTCAGTCACATACCATGCAGGGTTACCGTCCCTGTTGATAGACTTGGAGGAACTCGGTTGGCTTCGGAGCGCACCGTGATCGTATTTTTTGCGGGGAACGAAGTGGGAGGCGCTGCCACGCACCTCATGACTTGGGCGAAGGCGCTCAAGGGCGCGCAGGTCGACTACCGCTACCGCTTGATCAGCCTGGGCGACGGACCGCTGGCGAACGAACTGCGGCAGTTGGGGATGTTGCACGGGGCGGTGGCAGGCACGGTTGGCGCCATACGCGATTTGGCTCGTGTGCTCCGGCGCGAGCGCGCGTGGATTCTCCATTCCCACGGACCGCGCATGAATATGTTGGCATCGTTCGCCGCATCGACTGCGGGGGTCATCTGGACCGCTACGATTCACAGCCATCCTCGATACGACTTCGAGGGGCACCCCTTCAAAGCCGCTTTGTTTCCCAGCCTACATCTGTGGCGTCTGTCTCGCGCGCGGGGCCTGTTTGTGGTTCAGCCCGCGCTCGGAGACGTGCTTCCCTGCCGGACCATCCTCGAGGTTCCCAACGCGTTTTTTCCACGGCCCCCCAGGGCATCGCGCGACGTGTGCGCAGCGGAGTGGCGAAATCGGTTGGGGCTGAAACCAGAGTCGAGACTCATCGGCGTCGTGGCTCGGCTCGATCCTGTGAAACAGATCCACGTCGCCATCGCCGCCCTGGCGCGTCTCTCGGACTTGGACGTTCACCTGCTCGTCGCTGGTGACGGACGAGATCGCACCCGATTAGAAGCGGCAGCCGAGGCGTGTGGTATCCGCCACCGAGTTCATTTTCTAGGTCATCTGCAGGATGTGCGCGACGTGTATTGCGCCATCGACATCCACGTGTTGCCTTCGAAGAGTGAAGGAGCTCCGACCTCCGTGTTGGAGGCCGGCTATTACGGGGCCGCGAACATCGGATCGGATGTTCCTGGGATTCGGCGCATGCTGCTTGATGGAGAGGCTGGTGTGCTTGTGCCGCCTGGCGATGTACAGGCTCTTGCCGATGCGGTGCGGCGACTTCTCATGGACACTCAGGCGCGGGATGTCTACGTGGAGCGGTTTCAGCGGCTCGTGCTGCCGAGGTATACGCCGGAGCGCATGATCGTCGCGTACGAGCGGGGTTACACCGTTCTCGAGGAAGATGCGGTGCGAAGCGGCTGGAAGCTTCCGGCGAACTCTTGAATAGACGAGGTGAATGCATGATGTGGCGTCGGCGGCGCGTGTGGCGCGTTCGCTTCTTACCCCCGACCCCTTATGGCGATCCCGCCCCTGCCGGCTGGACCTTTTTGCTGGTCACTGTGTTCTGGTACCTCATCGTGGAAACCATCACGGGCAAATCCACATTTGGACTTCTCCGCGCTGGCGCGCTCTACCCGCCGCTCGTGGAGCACGGCCAGTGGTTTCGCGTCCTGAGCACGATGTTTGTCCACGTGAGCCTCTGGCACATCCTCGTGAATATGATCTCGCTGTGGACGTTGTTTGCGGTGGAGCAGGCGCTGTCGACGCCTGTATTCATTGCGTTGTACGTCATCTCAGGGGCGGTCGGCAGTTTGCTGACGTTGCCCATCTCACCGGATCAGGTCTCGGCGGGCGCGTCGGGGGCCATCTTCGGCCTGTTCGGGGCGATGCTCGCGCTCGCCTTGATGGGCATGTTTCCGCCGTATGTCCGCAACCAGTTGCTGATGGTGCTCGCGGTCAATGTCGTGATCGACATCATGAACCTGGGGACCATCGGGTGGATGGCGCACTTGGGTGGGCTTGCGACCGGAATGGCCCTGACGTACGGATTTGCGAAATGGCTCCGGAATCCGCGGTTTTGGACAGTGCTCGCTTGGATATGCAGCTTGGCCTGTGGCCTCAGTCTCGTGTGGGATCTGGCGACCCCGTTGCCACTGTCCTGGTGAGGCATTCAATTCCTGATTGCAAATTGTCTAGGGAGGCCGTATACTACTCATCGTAGTGTTGACCTGTCGGACGGCGCATGATGTCCACGTGCGCCATGGCGAGTGCAGTCAACTGCAAATGGAAGAGGACTTACACTTAAAGGGTTAGGACCTCTGAGGACTAACTTTCCCCCGTGGTGTAAGTGCGATTCCACATGCCTTTTTCTCAAGAACGGCATGGCCGATTTGTTTGTAAAGGGGGACTTTTTCATGGACACGATGGGGCGTCACGTCATTGCAGAGCTTTGGGAGTGTGATCCGGAGCGTCTGAACGACGTTCACGGGATCGAGCGCGCCATGGTGACCGCGGCCTTGGAGGCGGGCGCGGAGGTTCGCGAAGTTGCGTTCCACAAGTTTGCACCGCAGGGCGTCAGCGGCGTCGTCATCATTTCGGAGTCGCATCTCACCATTCACAGTTTCCCCGAGCATGGCTACGCGAGTATCGATGTGTACACCTGCGGGGATCGCATCGATCCAAATGTGGCGTGCGACTATATCACGAAGTACCTGGGCGCGAAGCGCCTTGAAGCAATAGAGCTTCCTCGCGGCGTAGGCCAGATACAGGTGCATGATGTGAAGGTGCGCGCGTTGTAACGCAAGGGAGTGCCGCTCGGCCAACAAGGGGCGCCGGCTCGCCGGCGCCCCCGCGCATGCGCAAGGCGGGAAAGATGGCCTGTTTATTCGTTCCTGCTCGGGACCGGTGCGCCTGCAAACACGCGTTCGTGGTGTGTCGGAATGCGTCGATCTAGCAGGATATTGCCGTTGCCCGCGTCCACGATGACCAGGTATTTGTCCTCGTCATCGCGCGCAATGGCCATATACACCAAGTTTGTGCGGATGTTGCGGAGTTGGATGTCCTCGATCTTGCAACCTGGGTGTTCAGACATCACGGCCTTGCGCGCCTGAGCCTCGGTGCACTTGGCGTATTTCTGTAATTTCTTCGTATAGGCGTCGTGGCTGGCCTGGTATGCTTCTCGAAGGATCTCGCGTGAGACCTGAACGCTGGAATGGATTTCGAATTGGTGGGAGGGCCCGTTGACGGGTGCGTTCGGCTCGGCGGATTCCACGGCCGGAGCAGCGAGGACGTGCGCGGGCGCTTGCCACCAACCGGTCGATATGAGGCAGGCCGCCGCGGCTGCAGTGAGGAACCAACGTTTCATGGGGTTCACTCCTTTTCTTGGGCTTGTCGACCTTAGGATGTCCAATGTCAGCAAAACAATACATATTATGGAATTTTTGTTCTGGAGAACGCGAGAGATTTGGGATGTGTGCCAAGGAAACGCGAAATTGTACTTGCGCGATGGCCCGACAAGCTGTATAATCAGTCTCGTGCGTTGCGGGGCCGTAGCTCAAGGGGAGAGCACTACGCTGGCAGCGTAGGGGTTGTGGGTTCGAGTCCCATCGGCTCCACCATCTGATGCACGGCGGCTCGGTAGCTCAGTCGGTAGAGCAGAGGACTGAAAATCCTCGTGTCGGCGGTTCGATTCCGTCCCGAGCCACCAGCCATGCGGAAGTAGCTCAGGGGTAGAGCATCGCCTTGCCAAGGCGAGGGCCGCGGGTTCGAATCCCGTCTTCCGCTCCAGGGCATTCGCTGCGAGACCCGGACGGGGCGAGTCTCTGTCCGGGTTGCGCGGCCTCATGGCGCCGTAGCCAAGTGGTAAGGCAGAGGTCTGCAAAACCTTCATCGCCGGTTCGAATCCGGCCGGCGCCTCCAGGTGAAAAAGCTTGTTGTGACGCGGCTCGCGAGGTTTTCGCGGCCGCGTCTTGTTTTTGCGCGCATCCTTCGGCGAAGGCTCAGCGTCACGCGGGGACAACGTGTGCTATAATCTTTTCAGTGATTTTCGAATCCTTGTGATCCTGTCATGGGAGAGGGGCACGCCGTTGAAGCGACACCTGTGGACCATCCTTTCGGAGCGCATTGCGTATCAAAATCCCTGGATCCGGGTGATCGAGTACGACGTGCTTCGGCCCGACGGGCAGCCTGGCCTGTATGGCGTGATGGACGCTGGGCACAACGCGGGCGTTGTGGCGGTGGATGAGCAGGCCCGCGTCGCACTGCTCCATGAATTCGTTTTTCCGGTTGACAGGTTTCTGTGGCAGATTCCGAGCGGCCAGTTTCGCGATGAAGGTCCGGAGGCCGCCGCGGCTCGGGAACTTCGCGAAGAAACCGGCATCGTCGCACGTACGTGGACGCCGCTCGGGGTCGCTCACCTGAGTGCAGGCATCTCGACACAGGAGACCCATTTGTTTCTCGCCAAAGATTTGTCCATCGGAGAAGCGGATCGCGAGCCAACGGAGACAATGACCATGGTATGGATCCCATTGGAATATGCCGTCCACATGTGCCTGCGCGGTGAAATCACGGATGCCGTGAGTGTGATAGGGCTGCTGAAAGCGTTCCTGTGGACGGAGAAGGATTGGCTGGAACGGGGGTGAGAAGGTGAAGTTGTCGGATGATGAGATAGAGCAGAGACTGGCGGAATTGCCGGGGTGGCAGCGCGAAGACCAGTTCATCCGCAAGCGGTTCGGGTTTGCGTCCTTTCCAGACGCCATCGCATTCGTCAATCGCGTGGCGGAGATCGCAGAGCGCAGAAACCACCATCCGTTCATTTCGATTGACTACAAGTACGTGACACTGCGTTTCACGACGTGGCACGCCGGCGGGCTGACCTCTGAGGATTTCGATGAGGCCAAGGAGATTGAAAGCCTCTACGCCTCGAATGAGGCGACGTGAGAGCGCAGGGCGCTGTCACGTCATTTCAGACGCAGGATCTTGGCCCTTTGGTTCTGCGGAGCCGGGGGCTTAGGACCCAGCGCGGCGGCCATATCATCGGTGACCTGCTTGAGCGCTTCATAGCAGTGTTCCATGGGCACCGAGGAATCCCACATGACGTCGCAGTGCCCGTCCTCGTATACAATGACGCTGATCACGTACTGAATGTCGCTCATCACGCGAATCTCCTTTCGTCCGTCGGGCGAGATCGCCTGAAATCATTGTACCCTGTGGAAGGATCAAAGTGAAACTGGCGCGTGCCGGGTCGGATTTGGACCCAAGGCAAGCGCTTGCGAGGAGGGAATGGCGTGCTCCTAGGGTGCTGCGTGGGGCCTCGAGAGCTGCGTTTTGTCCGCGAAGCGGGGTTTGACTACGCCGAGTTGAACGCGAAGGTAACCAAACCGAGCATGCCGGACGCCGAATGGCGGGCGATTCGCGACGAATTGCTGCGCAACCAGGTGCCGTTACTCGCGTTCAACCGTCTGTTTCCGCCGGACATGCCCATCGTGGGCCCGGACGTGGACATCGACGAGATCGCGCAGTATTTGGCTATCGCCTTTGCGCGAATGGCCGATCTCGGCGGTCAACACGTCGGCTTCGGGGCAGGCAAGAATCGCCGTGTGCCGGACGGATTTCCGCGGGACGAGGCGCGCGCGCAGTTGGCCCGAGTGGTGCGGATGGCGGGCGATCTCGCCGCTGCGCACGGGATGAGGGTGCACTTCGAGTTTTTCAATCGTGCGGAGACGAATCTCATCAACACGGTGGAAGACGCGCTGTCGTTTGTGCAAGAGCTTGCTCACGACCGCGTCGACCTACTCGTCGATTTCTACCACCTCGTGCATAATGGCGAGCCCGTGAGCGAGTTGACCAAGGCGGAGGAGCGCATTGGTTACGTGCACGTGGCGGACGAGCAGCGGAAATGGCCGGGCAGCGGCTCGCTTCCCGTCCGAGAATGGTTTGCGATGCTCCGGGAGATCGGCTATCAGGGTCCCATCTCCATCGAGTGCAATTTCGAAGACCCCATCCCCGAACTGAGGCAAGCCGGGGAAGCCATTCGCAGGCTCAGTTATTCGGGCGGCTCAGGGCGATAGGCTGCTTGGGGCGGTGTCCTCGCGGAGGCACGCCCCTGCGAGATGTGAACTCGAGGGCGCACGACGAGAAGGTCACGGAGGAGGATGGTTTACATGCGAACGATGAAACTTGGCTGCACGCATCTGGAGGTGCCCGTTGTCGGCATTGGCTGTATGCGCATCCATCGTCTCAGCCAAGCGGAAGCCGAGCGATATCTCCAGACAGCGCTTGAACTCGGCGCAAATTTCTTCGATCACGCCGACATCTATGGGGAAGGCGAGTGCGAATCGAGGTTCGCCGACGCCATTCACATGAACGACGACGTGCGCGAGCGCGTCATCTTGCAATCGAAGTGTGGCATCCGCAAAGGGATGTACGACTTTTCGAAGGAACACATTCTGGAGGCCGTCGACGGCAGCCTCCGCCGCCTCCGCACGGATTACCTCGACGTGCTCCTGTTGCACCGGCCGGATGCGCTGGTGGAACCCGAAGAAGTCGCGGAAGCGTTTGAAATCCTGCAAACGAAAGGCAAGGTTCGTTACTTCGGCGTCTCCAACCACAAACCCATGCAAATCGAGCTGCTGAAAAAGTTTGTCCACCAACCTATTGTGGCCAACCAGTTGCAGCTCAGCATCACCAATGCCACGATGATTGCGCAGGGCATGAATCTGAACATGGGGAACGAGTGGGCGGTCGATCGCGACGAGAGCGTACTCGATTACTGCAGGATCCACGATATCACGATTCAGCCTTGGTCCCCGTTCCTCTACGGCTTCTTCGAAGGTGTCTTCTTGGACAATCCGAAGTTTCCGGAATTGAACCGGAAGCTGGACGAGATCGCGTCTCGATACGGCGTGTCGAATGTGACCATCGCCATCGCGTGGCTCCTGCGCCATCCGGCGAAGATGCAGCCCATCATCGGTACCATGAACGTGGATCGCCTGCGCGCGTCGTGCCAAGCGGCGGACATTCAGCTCACGCGGCAGGAGTGGTACGAGATCTACCTCGCGGCAGGCTACCAGTTGCCCTGAGCGAGGCCGGCAAGTACACGAGGATCGGCTCGAATGCCGGTCCTCTTTTTATGTGTGCTGTGAACCATCTTGATTTGCGCCATGTGCCCCAAAACGAGGTTCGCCGCACTTTCACGTCCTTTCAAACGTGGTCAACATCTCATCGTCGCTTGTCTTTCTTTGTCCAAATTGCTATATTCGGAGGCGGTCGTGCGATGGCAACGGCGCTGTACACGTCTTCATGCTGATGGCGATGGACGCCGCCGCACATGGGCCGCTTCCTCGGGGCGCATACTGACCCTGTACACGCCCGCCGATGGAATGTGGTCACGAGTGCATGTAAACGGCTTGAAATCGCTATCGGCCGAAACCCAATTTCTAGGAGGTGCATCGGGTGCACGCGCTATTTCATGCGAACGCCGTGGACTACATCATCATCCTGGTCTACTTCGCTTTCGTCCTCGGCGTCGGATTCGTCCTTCGTAACCGCGTTCACACTGGAGAGGATTTCTTTTTGTCCGGCCGATCCATCCCGGCCTGGATCACGGGCTTGGCGTTTCTATCCGCCAACCTCGGGGCGCTCGAGATTCTCGGCATGACTGCGAGCGGCGCCGAATACGGCATGCTCACGACTCACTTTTACTGGATCGGCGCGATCCCGGCTATGCTGTTTCTCGGCCTGTACATGATGCCGTTTTACTATGTGTCGAAGGTGCGCTCGGTGCCGGAGTTCTTGAAACTGCGGTACAACGAAGCGACCCGCGCGCTCAATGCCATCGCGTTCGCCGTGATGACTGTGTTGACGTCGGGCATCAGCCTGTACTCCATGGCGTTGATCTTCCAGATCCTGATTGGCTGGTCGTTTGACACCAGTATTCTCGTGTCGGCGCTCGTGGTCCTGATCTACGTCGCCCTCGGCGGCCTGACGTCCTCCATCTTCAATGAGGTCGTGCAGTTCTTCCTGATCTGGGCTGGCCTGCTGCCTATCCCGCTCATCGGCCTGCACAATTTGGGCGGTTGGCAAGGCATGATGTCCCGGTTGCCCGCAGGGTTCGGGCATCTGTGGGCAAATCTTGGTTCTCCCTCGCACAACCCGATGGGAATCGGCTGGCTCGGCGTCGTCCTCGGCCTTGGCTTCGTGCTCTCGTTTGGGTACTGGACGACGGACTTCCTCGTCGTTCAACGCACGCTCGCGGCGAAGGATCTGCGCGCCGCTCAATTGACGCCGATTTACGCAGCGTTCTTTAAAATGATTGTTCCCATCTTGGTGATCATCCCGGGACTGATTGCGCTGGCCATCTTTCCGAAGATCGGCCATTCGCCGAACATGAGCTACAACCTGGCGCTGCCTCTGCTCATCGCCAAGTACTATCCGCCAGGCATGCTCGGGCTTGGATTGACGGCCATGCTCGCGAGCTTCATGAGCGGCATGGCGGGCAATGTCACCGCGTTTACGACCGTTTGGACGTATGACATTTATCAAGCGTACATTAAGAAGGACGCGCCGGACAGGCACTACGTGAACATGGGGCGCTGGGCGGTCATCGTCGGTGTCATCATCAGTATTGGCACCGCGTACTTCGCGGCCGGCTTCCCGAGCGTCATGGACTACATGCAGACCCTGTTCTCCTTCTTCAACGCGCCGCTGTTCGGCACGTTCTTGCTGGGGATGTTCTGGAAAAAGGCCACGCCCTGGGGTGGTTTCTGGGGCTTGCTCGCAGGTATCGTCGGTGCGTTCGCCATGTACTTCTTCCTGCCAGCGCATATGTTCTCGAGTCCGGATGCAGGGAACTTCTGGCGCGCATGGTGGGCGTGGGTCATCACGGTCGTCGTGACGGTCCTGGTGAGCCTGGTGACCAAGGGCAAGCAGCCCGAAGAGCTGGAAGGTCTCGTGTACGGCCTCAGCAAGCGGCCTGACTACAGCGGGTATCCGTGGTACAAGCGCCCAGGTTACCTGGCGGCCATCGTGTTCGTGATCCTGGTGGGCCTGAATATCGCGTTCTGGTGATCCCATCCCGGGGAGATGATGAGATGAATCGCTTTTTGGATCTTCGGTTCATGATTGGCGTCCTGTTCATCGTGTATGGGGTCGTGCTCGGGCTTTACGGCGCTGTGGCCGATCCACACACGCCGAGTTTGCACACCAACATCGACCTCTGGTGGGGGGGCGTGTGCCTCTTGTTTGGAATCTTGTTCCTCATCGCGTCGTTCGCCAAACCGAGTGAGTGACGGCGCGAAGAAAATGAAAGGGCAGTTGGGTTTCTACCCAGCTGCCCTTCGATGGTTTCAGGCCCGTTCGCGGGGATTCTGGGACTTCGTGGCTTTGTCCCGAGATCAGGGTTTCGGTATCATGGGGAGGGTATCGGTCAAGGGAGGGCTTTCTGTTGGACAGCATTCGAGTGACGGTCTGGAACGAATTTCGCCACGAACAACGGGATGAGGCCGTTCGCAAGGTGTATCCGGACGGCATTCACGCAGCCATCGCGAAACCACTGTCCGACGCGGGGATGCAGGTGCGCACCGCGACGTTGGATGAGCAGGACCATGGGTTGACCGAGGCTGTGCTGAGCGAGACCGATGTGCTCGTGTGGTGGGGCCACGTGGCGCATCACGAGGTGCAGGACGCCGTCGTCGATCGCGTCATACGCCGCGTTCATGCAGGCATGGGGCTCGTTGTCCTCCACTCGGGACACTTTTCGAAGGTGTTTCGAACCCTTATGGGCACGACCTGCGACCTGCGCTGGCGTGAAGAAGATGAGAAGGAACGGCTGTTTGTGATCGATCCCACACATCCCATTGCCGAAGGACTTCCGCCGAATTTCGAGCTCCCGAAGGAGGAAACGTACGGGGAACACTTCGACATTCCGGTCCCCGACGAGATCGTCTTCTTATCGTGGTTTTCGGGTGGGGATGTATTCCGCTCGGGCGTCACATTTCGGAGAGGGCGAGGGAAAATCTTCTACTTCAGACCCGGACATGAGACGTATCCCACGTATTACGACTCGAACATCCAGCGGGTGATTGTGAACGCTTGCCGGTGGGCAGCGCCGAGCCGCGGCCCTGTTCCAGCGTACGGTCACGCGCCAAGCCCCGAGGGTGCTCGATGAGGAGATGAAGGACACACGTGGCTTTCATGGCGCTGGCGATCTTCCTCGTCACTTTGGTCCTTGTCGTGTGGCGCCCTCGAGGTTTACCCGTGGGCTGGAGCGCGCTTCTCGGCGCGCTCTTGGCTCTTGCCGCCGGGGTGGTGCGGCTGCACGACGTGTGGACTGTCTGGAATATCGTGTGGGATGCCACGCTCACATTTGTGGGTATTCTCGTGGTATCCAGCGTCCTCGACGCTTCGGGATTCTTTGAGTGGGCAGCACTGACCCTCGCGCATCGAGCCGGGGGGCGCGGTCGGCTTGCATTCGTCTTGATTTTGGCACTTGGCTTCATGGTTTCGGCGTTCTTTTCGAATGACGGAGCAGCGCTCATTCTCACCCCCATCGTGCTCGAGAAAATGAAACGGTTGCGGTTCTCCACGCGGCAGATGATCCCGTTTTTGCTCGCCGGCGGCTTCATCGCCGATTCGACTTCTCTTCCCCTCATCATCAGCAATCTCGTCAACATTATCTCCGCGGATTACTATCACCTGGGTTTCTTGCGGTATGCGCTCCGCATGCTTGTGCCGGATCTCATCTCCTTCGGGGCGAGTCTCGGCGTGACCTATCTCTACTTTCGCCGCGAGATTCCCCTGTCCTACGATGTCGAGGTTTTACCCGCCCCGTCTAGCGCCATCCGCGATAGGACCATGTTCCGATTTTCGTGGTGGATGCTAGGCTTCATGATGGTGGGTTATGTCACGAGCGAGATTGCGCATGTTCCGGTGTCCGCCGTTGAGGGCGCTATCGCCATTGCGTTTCTCATTGCCGGTTGGCGCACGCGGACGGCCGATCCACGGCGCGTCCTTCGAGAAGCGCCGTGGTCGATCGTCGTGTTCTCCGTGGGCATGTATCTGGTGGTGTATGGGCTGGAACGCGCTCATCTGACCGATTGGTTGACCCGCCTCGTCCAGATGACGTCGCACGCCAACCTGTTCTGGGGCGTGATGGCTATGGGCGTGCTCTCGGCGTGCTTATCTTGCGTGATGAACAATCTCCCGAGCGTGATGCTCGGGCTCTTGGCGATTCAGCATACTGGACTGCCCGTCTCCGACCAAGTGGCGCTCGCGCTTGCAAACGTGGTCGGGTGCGATCTCGGCCCGAAGATGACGCCCATCGGTTCACTCGCCACGTTGCTATGGTTGCATGTGTTGGAGTCCCGCGGCGTGCGAATCACGGTCTCCGCGTTTATGCGCTCGGGGCTTGCCTTCACGTGGCCAACGCTGTTGACGGTCTTGGCAAGCATGTATGGTTGGCTGTGGCTCGTCCGCCACCTATCGTGAGCTAGAGGCCGGCCCGTCGATTTGCGCCAACACGCTGCGGCTCACTTCATCTAGTTCGCGGAGATCATCTTCGTTCAGGTGGAGGTCCACCGCGCGAACGTTTTCCTCTAGGTGCGCGATGCTTTGGGTTCCGACAATTGCGCTCGTGATGCCGGGCTGGTGGAGGATCCAGGCGATGGCCACCTCTGCGGGCTTCACGCCGTGGCGATCGGCTATCTTCTTCACGCACTGCACGAGGGGCTTCTCCGCTTCAAGGTGCTCGGGCTTGAACAGGCGGCGGCCCTGACGAAAGTCGTTCGGCGAAAGCTTCAAGCCGCCGAAGTGATAGGCTCCTGTCAAGATTCCCTTTGCCACGGACGAGTACGTGAGAACGCCAATGCCGTGTTCGCGGCAGTAGGGAAGTACGTCGGTTTCGATACTCCGCTCCAAAAGACTGTATTCGGGCTGAATGCAGTCCACGCGCGTGTAGCTCATGGCTTCCTCAAGAAGTTCCCGCGAGAAATTCGAGACCGCGACGCTGCGGATGACGCTCTGATCTCGCAGTTCGGAAAAGGTGGTCATCGTTTCCGACAGAGGAATGTCGCGATTCGGCCAATGGACATAATAGATGTCGATGTAGTCCGTCCGCAGGCGCTTCAGGCTTTGCTCGACTGAACGAAGGATGTCGTCCCTTCGTAGATGACCGGGTGAAACTTTCGTGGCGATCACGCAATCCTTGCGAACGCCTTCGAGTGCTTGACCCACGATTTCTTCAGAATGGCCTTGTCCATATCCTTCGGCCGTGTCGAACGACTGAATGCCCAGTTCATAGGCGCGCTGCAGCACACGAATATTCACGTGATCATCCTTCTTTTCCCATTGACCGCCTCCCAGTTCCCAGCAGCCAAACGTGATCTCGGAGACTCGAATACCATTGGACAATAGACGATAGTTCATGACCTTCCGTTCCTCCTCCCGCGGACTCACATCATCAAAACGTTTTCAACAAGAACGGTTGGAATCCTTCTTTCAACGCTTCTAACGTTCAACGGAGACCTTCGTGATCCGCCGAGGTGAGAGGCTCGCACTTCTAGCAATTTTCGAGGAAGATGACTTAGACTGAAGATGACAGGGCTCCAAGGAGAAACGATTTCGCGAAGGGGATGTGAGTACCATGGGGGCAAGAAAACGCGCTTTTCGGCGGCCGCGCCGTGGGCGCTGGATGGCAGCCCTCGTGTTGTTGGGGGGCGTCGGCGCGGCTTGGACACACGTTCATGCGGTCGACGGCGCATCTGAAAAGGCTGGCGACGTGTTTTTGACCAGCGAGACGAGCATGCCGGCAGGAACGCAGACATCGGAGAATTGGGGCGGTTACATCGATACGCCGGCCGGATCGCAACTGTACACGAGCATCACGGGCGCATGGACGGTGCCCAGCCTCACAGGCCGCGATGGCTCGATGGCGGCGCAGTGGATAGGCTTGGGCGGTGTCCAGACGGAAGACCTGTTGCAGATTGGGACGCTGGAACAAATCGAAAATGGCCAGACACAGGTGCAAGTTTTTTGGGAGAAGCTCCCTGCTGCGGCCAACACGGTCATGACGGTCCCTGTGGGATCGAAGATCTCGGCAGCCATTCAGCAGCAAACCGGTTCCATGTGGCTGCTGACCCTACAGGCTGTGACGCCGTCGGGTCAAACGTTGTCCAAGCGTATCTCGGTGAATCTCTCGAGCGTATATGCGCAAAAGATAGGGACATCCGCGGAATGGATCAGCGAGGATCCGTCAACGGTGCGGGGCGGGTTGTACCCTCTTGCAGATTCGGGCACGGTTCAATTCACGGACGCTACCGTGAACGGGCAACCTTTGGATGCGTCTTCGAATCAGGTTCAGCCGGTCGCGATGGTGGACGCCTTCGGGAATGTCCGCATCGCACCATCTTCCATCGGGTCAGACGGCGAGTCGTTCACAACGACCACGTATTCCGGAGGAGAGTCTCCGTCGTGGCCGGGATCGAGTGGCGGATGGTCGAATTCCACGGGTCCATCCAGTGCGTGGCCAGGGGCATCAGGTTTCCCCTTTCCAACGGACCAGAACTGGGGTTTGGGGAACGGAAGTGGGTGGCAAAACCAAACTACGTGGTCCATTTCGATTCCTGGCGACACTTCCGGTTGGACGCAGTGGATTTGGCCAAAGGGCCATCACCAATGGGCCATCGACATCCCGATGGGGAACGGATCCAGCCTCGAGGTTCAGTTTTCCTGGATATGGTAAGGAACGGGCGGCTGGGTGAAGCCGCCCGTTTTACATCAGAGTTGATGTCACGACGGCTGTTCGCGCATATCAAAAAAGAGCGCGATGGTAGCGGCGATGAAAAACACGATGCCCGGTGGAATATAGGACCACTTCGCAAAGATAAACCCAAGAACCCCGCACGTGTACAGGAGCACACCCGCGATCCTGGGGTGACGACGAGCGAACAGCGAAACCACGATGCCCACCGCGGACACCGCGATGGCGCCGTACGCATGCCAGTCGGCAGTTGGCGTATAGCCCTGCTGGGAAACCACGTCGAGCAACGTTTCTAACACGCCGATCATGCCGGCCACAATGCCGAGCAACATCGTGATCATCGGCTCATTCTCCCCACTTCTCGTCCCTTGAGGGACGATTCAGCTGTCCAACGCCTAAATGATGGCACAAAAAAAGCCCATGTCGCAACATGGGCTTTTGAGTGACCGATTAATATTTCACGACATTCGCTGCCTGCGGACCCTTGGGCCCTTCAACGATGTCGAACGTCACGCGTTGCCCTTCGTCCAGCGTCTTGAAGCCATGGCCTTGGATGGCGCTGTAATGAACGAACACGTCGTCCCCGTTCTCCACCTGAATGAAACCGTAGCCCTTCTCCGAGTTGAACCACTTGACCGTACCTTCGTACATCCGAAATTCCTCCATGGTGCTTACCAGAAGCACTTGCTTTAGATTCCGAACTCCCGTGCGCTGACGCTGAACGAAAAAGCCAGCCGCCCGACCCGTTGAGGCCGAACGACCGGCTTCAAAGATCCAGACTTCCATCGTATGGAGTTCGGTGTTGAGGTTATTATACACCCTTCACTCGGGATGTCAAGCGTTCTGAGGAGAAAGGTTGCAGACGTCTCCACGTCATGCCTGTCAAGCATCGCTTCTTGTGGATCGCTTGTCAATCACTGTGCGGATGATGGGGCCGGGATGCGCGCCAGACTAAGCGTGAAAGTGAATTGAAGGAGGGAACGCAAGATGAAGGTCGATGTAAAGTGTACGGTTGCGAACTGTCTCTTTTGGCACGAAGGGGACGAATGCGCGGCTCCATCCATCATGGTGTCCGTGGGTCGGCGCGGCGACGCATCATTCCGGGAGGAATTCGGCCGCGATTTCGCCGTTATGGAGCGTGAGAGTTACGCGCGATCGTCCAGGGAAACGTGTTGCGAGACGTTCAAACCGAGGCATCAGTGGAACTCGTGACAGGCGACATGCAAGGGCGTGCTCTTGTATAATGGGTTGCGGAGACTGGTTGAACCTCCCTCGCGGGTGCGGGGGAGGCTGGAGGATGACTGGGTGACTCGCCTATATGAGTTGTGCGAACGTTTGGTCGCGGAGATGCGTGGGTGGCAGGTGGGTTACGCCATCCTCTTTGCGTCGTTCGCAACGTTCGCCAATCTGTTTGACGGCGGCCAGGTGCTGTGGATTGCTGAGGTGTATCTCGGGCTCAGCGTGCTGAGCTTGTTGATCTTGCTCCCCTCCCTTCGGCGCGCTCTGTTCCGCACATGGGATCCGCTGCGATCTCGCATTTTACTCAGGCGCCCCCTTGCGCGCATGATCACGCGGTGTTACTTGTACGGTTTGACTCCCCTTGCATTCATGGGGTGTTTGGAGCTAACCGCAGATGCTGCGAGCGCAGCGCTAAGGTTCAATCAAAGCAACGTGACGTCCCATGTGACATGGGTGGACTACGCGGTGAGCGTGGTGGCTGGCCTCGAGGAGATGTGGCGTTGGAGTTGCGTGATTGCCGTGATCGCGCTCTTCCGCGCTGTGTTAAGGCGGTGGTGGGACACGCCAAGCGTCCGAATGTCAGCGCTGGTGACCGCGTTATTGCTGAGTGCTCTGGCGTTCGGAAGCGGCCACATCCTCGAGTTTACCCAAGAACGCCTTCAAGCGTGGTACATGTTTAGCAGTTTGGGCTTGATCTTGGCGCTCATGGCCATTCTCACGGGCCGCATTCTTCTGATCATGGTCGTGCACAGCGTGTACGACGCCTGGGTCACGTGGCTGTCGACGCAGAACGAGACGGTCTCCGCGGCGTTCATCACGGCTTCGTTTGTCGCATTTCTATCGTGGCTCGGCGTTGCGCTCGTCCGTCGTCAATTCGGGTTTCGCGCGCCGGGCGCTGTTCGCGTGCCCGTTGAGCTCACGGTAGTCAGCACGAGGCACCTTTTGGCGTTCGAACGGGAGCGGGAGTTGATCTCCCGCGTGTTTCATCGGCGCGTGTATTGTTCGATCCGGCACATCGGCACGACCGCGATCGAGGGCGCCATGGCGAACGACGCCATCGATGTCTTGGTCTTGCTACGCAGACCCGTCTTGCACAGGGAAGAGTGGCAAGCGCTCGAGCAATGCGGCTATCAATTCTGCGGAAATGCCGGGGTCAAAGGGCGTTTGCTTTGGGTGCGCGAGGCGGAGGATTCGTGGCCTGCGGTGCATTTGCAGATTGCGAAGTCGGGAAATCGATATAGCCGAGCCGCCATCGCGTGGACGAGGCGCCTGCAGGCACAGCCGGATGCTTTGCGGCATTGGGAATCTCATAAGGAGCGATGGGTCCACCAGTACCACCGCGTGCAGCTTGATCAATATATGGAAGGCAAACGGACGGTTTATGCGCTCTGGAAGCGTATGAACCGCTCTCAACGATGGAGGTGAGGTGGATGGCCAAGCGGTATTACTACGTATACACGGATCACGATGACGACAACGCCAACTTGGAAGGTTTCGACATCCCGATTAATGAGGGCGACGCCAAGCGCATCGCGCGGCTGGTCAACTTATACGAAGAAAACATCCTGTCCATGTTGGACGAGGAGTATCAGCGCAAGACGAAGTGGTCTGACAAGTTGGCGGATCGCATCGCGGCATTTGGAGGAAGTTGGACATTTATCATCATCTTTGCGACACTGCTCGTTTCGTGGATGGTGTGGAACGCGGTACCGGGCACGCGGAGATTTCACTTCGATCCGCCTCCGTTTATTCTCCTGAACCTTTGCCTGTCGTTCTTGGCCGCCTTTCAAGCGCCCATCATCATGATGAGTCAGAATCGACAGGCTGCTCGTGACAAACACGAAGCCATCATCGACTTCGCGATTAACTATAAGGCTGAACAAGAAATTGATGATATGCAGAGCCATTTGCACCGAATTGAAGGTAAGTTGCTGCAGTTGGAGCGCCTGCTGAAGCGTTTGGATGCCGTGGTGCTCCAACAACAGGAGGAACGATCGAATGCGAAACGTGCAGTGGTTGGAAGCGGACAAAGGGTTGAAGAAGGAAGTCAAAACGAGGTGAAGAATTCGGAACAGGAAAACACTTGAGCCCAAAGGGCGGGATGGGCATGGAACCCTCCATGGATTGTCGGGCGTTCGACGCGGCCGTCTGGGATTTCGTTTTGGCCCTGGAGCCTCTGCTTGAGCGCCGCCGAACGACTGAAGCCGCTTTGCAAGATCTGTGGGGCTTGTGGGAGCGTCTCTCTCCGCTCTCCGCCTCCGTTCGGGAAAGCAGTCAGGCGATTGCGAGCGCGTCAAACGCTTTGCGGAAGATGGCGGTCACGTTGAGCGTGGAGATCAGCCGCCATCGCCTCGATGAGAATTTGGTGGGAACGGTGGCTCGCGATCTGTGGACATGGTCGGAGCGGATGGCCGAATCGGCGCGTTCTATGGCAAGTCTGTTGGCGAAAGTGCAACAAACGGTTGGACAATTGGAGGACGGGCTTCGGGCCCTGCGGGACCAGAGCGAGCAGGAGATGGAAGCTGCGGAAGAACTCCTGCTCCATGCCGAACGCCTCCACGCGCTGTTGGAGAAGCAAGACGAATGCTCCGGCCTTCGGAGTTTCAACGGGCGACCCAGAGGTTGACCAGGACTTGCGCATTTCGCCCGAGCGTCGGATAATGGAGACACATTCGATAGCTGTCGGGATGGCGGAACAGGCAGACGCAGCAGACTTAAAATCTGCTGGGGGTATCCCCGTGCGGGTTCGAGTCCCGCTCCCGGCATTCCTTGTGTGGCGCGGGTTTCCACGCTGTCTGGGAACTCGCGTTTGCTTCTGTGAAGCGCCGGCTTTCTTTCAAACTTCTTTCATTTCGTGACAACCTCTTCAGGATCCGTCTGAGCCCTGGCTCTTCATTTCCCGGCGGCGCACAAGTCGTTCGCGCACCATTTGTATGGCGATCGCGTCATCTAAATATCCCGCAGGAAACAGATAATCCGGAATGGCGTCTGTGGCGAGCAAGAAGTATAGAATGCCGCTCGCCAAGATTCGCCTTTCATCCTCAGGTGTGTCCGGCCGAGAAAATCGATCGTAGATGTCGTCGAGATCGCGGAGAAAGTGCCCGATGCCTTGAATTTGACCTCGTTTGGCATCGTATTTTTCTGCAATGAATTGTTGCCCCTCCTCCGTCTGCGCGTATGCTTCATATTTTTCAAGCTCCCGTTCGATTTCTGTCCGTAGAACATTCAGATTCCCAAGACCTAGGTACTCGAGAAGCGCGTTCATCAAGGCCTGGCCATCGCCATCGGCTGGCGCCATTGGCTCCGTGATGAGGGGGAGCCCAGCGGCTTCCGCCAGGGAGAGCGGTGGCACGCCGAGTGCCTCTGCGATGCGCCGCAGGTAGTCCAAGTTCACTCTCTGTTTCCCGGTGATCATCTTCGAAATCGTGCTGACGCTGATCCCCGTAGCGGCGGCCAACTGGCGCATGGACATCGAGCGGCGTCTCAGCAAGGTCTTCACGGCCTCTTCCAGGGATGTCATCATGCTTCACCTTCATCCACCATGTCAGAGAAGATGGGTCCTTCTTGTTTCGCTTGTTTCGAATTTCGCAACGGAAGGATCACGCGATGTTTCTCCTGTGCATAGGATACGTCGGCAGACCGTTCAATGGACCACGCAATCCAGTGGACGTGGAGCGAACAGCAGGGGGTTGGCAAGTATGGAGATAAGCTCTGCAACATCGCGTGCCGAGGCGCGATCGGATGCCGCGTCCAGAGGCCAGCAGATGTCCTTAGCGAGTCCGAAAAAGGGGGTACGGCGGTATCTGTGGTCGTTCTGGATCCTTTTGGGCCCTGGATTTCTAGCCGCATTGGCGGACAACGACGCAGGTGGCGTCATCTCCTACACGGCCACAGGTGTCCAGTTTGGCATCGGGCTGTTTGTGCCCCTGGTGTTGTGTCTTGCGGTCCTCACGTTCACCGTTCAGGAGATGAGTATGCGCCTCAGCGCGGTGACCCAGGAAGGCATCTCGCGACTCGCACAACGAAGGTATGGAAAGTTTTGGGGATACTATCACGTGACGACCCTCGCGTTGGAAAATTTGTTGACGCTCATCACTGAATTCATCGGCATGTCCGCGGGGCTTGAGATGCTTGGAATTCCCATGTGGATTGCCGACCTCCTGTGCTTGATCTTTGTGATCTCGTTCGTGGTGTTCACCGGCTACTTCACGAAAGAGCGCATCGCCCTCGTCATTGGCGCGTTGAACGTCGTCTTTCTTGTGGTAGCGGGGATGACGCATCCAAGTCTTGAGGCGATAGGGAGGGCGTTTGCGACTTGGAACGTCCCTGGTTCCCTCAGGGGGGATGTGACCTGGTTTGTGATTGCGACGGTGGGGAACGCCATCGCGCCTTGGATGATTTTCTTCCAGGGCAGCGGGGCTATCGACAAAGGGGTCAGCGCCCGCGAGCTCAGGTTGGGCCGGATCGACACGGCGTTCGGTTGTATCATGCAGGCCGTGATTGCCGCTGCCATCATTGTCTGTGGTGCGTCTCTGTACGGCCATCTGCAGCATGTCACGAGCCTTGGACCTTCGGACATTATCGGCGGTCTGACGCATACGGTGGGGCGTGTGGGTGCAACGCTCTTTGGAATTGGATTGTTTGACGCGGGATTTTTAGCTTCGATCACGGTGTCGCTCTCGTCGTCCTGGAGCATCGCGGAACTGTTTGGCTGGTCCAAGAGCCTCAATGACAAAGTACGGCAAGCGCCCAAATTCTATGCCATCTACGCAGGAAGTTTGGTGATCGCCGCACTAGCCATTTTGGTTCCGCACCTGCCCCTCAATCTGATTTCCATCGTCACGCAGGTCATGGGTGGTGTGCTGATGACGCCGCTCCTCATCTTTCTGGTCCTGATGACCAGTGATAGGGATCTGATGGGGCCGTATCGCACGAAATGGTGGGGGCGCATCTGGGGATGGGCGATGGTAGGGTTGCTCGTCGCACTCACGCTGGCCACGCTCGTTCAGACGGCTCTTCAGGCGTGATGGCGTCGTCTTGTCTTCACGGACTCGGTTCGTGCTACTGAAGCGTTTCCTAAAGAATTTTTTCGGGAGAACGCTTTCTTGACACGCTGAAATCTTGACAGATGGGACGGCGAATGATACAAAAGCAGAGGAATTGCGGTTGTCGGTGATGGACGTTCGTCCAGACAGCGCACCGCGTGAAACATACGCTAAATCGTGAAGATGCGTTCCTCGTTAGGCGAGGCTACTATACGAACACAAGCCACTGCCCGGAAACGTGGAGACACGCCAATGGGTAGAACAGGTATGGCCGGCTTAAGGCTTTACCTAACGTGGCTGGGTGATCCCTACGTCGTATAGTGCCAAAGCTCAACCAGGGGGATGTGCATACGGCTGCGTGTGCCCCCTGGTTCGCCAGGGGGTTTTTCATTGGGCCATGATCAAAACCTTGGAGGAGGTGATGGGTATGGACAGTCCGTCGAGTAGTCGCCCCATGTTCGCAGTGCTGGAAACAGGTGGTTGTGTGGTTTTCTATGGATTGCATCATATTGGGGCGTGGGGACTTCCTGCCCATCGCCCGTCCAGGGGGGATTGTCATGGCTCGCAACGCAAATGTGTACGCAACTCAGGATTTGCATGAACTGGAGCGCGAGCTCCGGGCAAAGGATATGGCCAGAGTGGCCCGCCTCTACAGCAAGCGCGGCTTTTGGGCGCGCCTTCGTCTTTTGTTGGTGCTGATAGGCCCGGGCGTGTTGACGATGATAGCCGATAACGACGCTGGCGGCGTCATTACCTACGCGCAGACAGGGGCCACGTACGGCATTGGCTTCTTCATCCCGTCGCTGATCATCGCAGGGTTTATCGCCTACGTTGTTCAGGAAATGACGGTCCGGTTGGGCGCCGTGACGCGCCGCGGCCATGCGGAGATGATCTGGGGGCGGTACGGGGCCTTCTGGGGCTGGTTTTCCCTGATCGATCTCGTCGTGGCGAACGTGCTCACGCTCGTGACCGAGTTCATCGGGATTAAAATCGGGATGGGCGTGTTTGGTGTACCGGGCTGGCTCAGCGAATCCATTGCGCTCGCTATCGATGTGTTCGCGCTCCTCGTCTTGCGGTACTACACGTGGGAGCGCATCGCGCTGTGGATTGCGGCGGGGAACCTCATCTTTATCCCGCTCATGTTTATGGCAAAGCCGCACTGGTCGGCTGTGGCTGATGCTTTTGTCAATTGGAACATACCCGGTGGGTTCACGGCTTCGTTTTTGTTCATTGTGTTGGCTAACTTCGGCACCACCATTGCGCCGTGGATGCTGTTCTTCCAGCAGTCGTCCGTGGTCGACAAAGGGCTCACCGAGCGGGACATTCGGCACGGTCAGCTGGACACGGCGCTCGGCACACTGGCGATGATTGTGGTGGCCTGCGCCATCATGGTCCTCACTGGCACGGTCATGCACGGCTCGCACGGCATGAACTTGGACATCACCGGCATTTTGAATCTGCTTGGCGCCAAGATTGGCCCAGTCGGAGAACGCCTGTTCGCGCTCGGGCTGGTCGAAGCGGGGCTCATCGCCGCCATCGCATTGACGGCAAGCACGTCTTGGGCAATGGGAGAGGCCTTCCACTGGCCGAAGAGCATCAATATGCCGGCGCGCCTGGCCTGGAAATTTTATGTGCCCGGCATCGCGAGCGCTGTGATTGCGGCCGCGATTGTCCTCATTCCACACGCGCCCCTTGGCTTCTTGAACATGATTGTGCAGGTCATCGCGTCCATCTTCATGCCGGCGGCGCTCATGTTCCTGATGCTTCTGCTGAATGACCGCGAGGTGATGGGCCAACACGTCAACCGCACGTGGCAGAACGTCTCTGGCTTCGTCATCATTGGCCTTCTGGTCGTGTTGAACGGTCTGTATGGCCTGACGGTGATCTTTCCGCACTTATTCTGAGGGGGTGTGAATCATGAACCGGAAGGAAAACGTGATGATGGATTTCACCTCTCGAGCGCCGATCTCGCCCACAGAGCCACTGGCGCGCGCTCAGGTGAAAGGGTGGGTGAAGGCGGTGTTCTGGGGACTCCGGGTGTACATCGCCATCATGCTTGTCCTGGTCGTCATCGGTCTGGTGAAAGGAAGCTTCTGAGGCGTCGCTGGATCCATCGAGGGAGTGAAGCCACGAATGCAGCCTCACAGTTCATAGGCCTGCTTCTCCAACTCGCGTGGGTGTGGGAAGCAGGCCTCTTGTATTTCACAGGCCTTTGTGGCGCATGGATTCTCGACGACGGCCGCTGACGCGGACTCTAGGCCCTGTGGCATGCAGGATTGCGGAGCGGGCTGCGAGTACGGCACCGACGGCAGCTGCGCCTAAGATCCATTTCATCGCTAGGACCCCCTCGCTGAGATGCCCGTGATGTCCATGAGTTTCCTGGAGGACACTTCGTTTCCTCAAGGCAAAACTTTGTTGTAGGGTATGCGTGCAAAAGGTGAAGGGTGTCTGCGTGGCGATTGGCGTTGGCTGCAACCATCTCGGGATACCCAATCGGATTTCGAGCGTTCTTCAAGCTGAAGGTGATATCGTCAAAGTGCGGAACCCCCCTGAAACCCCCTGAAGATCTTGGCCACCGCACACGCGGTGGCAACTTTTTCCCAATATGCCTGGCGCATTCGTGCGTACTTGTCCTGCCCTGTCGTGCGACGTCACAAAATTTCAATGGACTTTCAAGCGAAAATGCGTATGCTACATATTGAACCCTTCCATTCCCCCTGGGTTTCATTGTGGCCGCCGTGGCAATACGGCGGTTTTTCTTTTCTTAGGATGCTGTGCGGTCGGGCAGCAGCCAGTAGATCAACAGGCCGGCGACCGTTGCCATCGCAATTCCGTTTTGAGGTGCGCCAATTCCGATGATGAAGATGACCGCCACCACGATGAGGTTCTTGGTCTTCGTCAAGTCTACCTTGGCCTCAATCATGTGCCGGATGCCCATCGCCGCGATCATGCCGTACAGCAGGATACCGACACCTCCGACAACCGCTGGCGGGATGGACTGAATCACCGCGCTTACCTTGCCGACAAGGCCGAGAAGGATGGCGATCACGGCTGCGCCCTGAATGATGCGGCTTGAGAAGTTCCTTGTCATGGCCAGGACGCCCAGATTCTCCGCGTATGTCGTCTCGGCAGGTCCGCCGAGAAGCGCGGAAATCAGGGTCGCGAGTCCGTTGCCAAACAAGATGGAGCCGAACCCCGGATCGCGCGTGACGTCTCGCTCAATGATCTCGTTCAGGACGAACATGTGGCCGAGATCCTCCACCATGGTCACAAGCGCGATGGGCGCCATGCTGGCAATCGCGGCCAGGCTCCACTCTGGGACGTGGAAGGTGGGGAACTCAATCCACTTCGTTTGCGCGGCGGCTTGTCCGAGGTGAACCAATCCGCGGGCCAGGGCGTACAGGTATCCGATGACGATGCCGACGAGAATGGGAATGATGCGCAAGGCGCGCGGCCCCGCAATGGCGCACGCCACGGCCGCGGCCAGCGTCACGATGGCGACGTCCCAGTGGGTCGACGCATCCACTGTGACGGCTGTCGTCGCCAGCGACAGGCCGATAATCGACACGACAGGGCCCACGACGACGGACGGGATGGCGCGGCGGACGCGATCGAAACCCACCAGGCGAACGATGAGGGCAAAGAGGAAGTACACGACGGACACGCTCACAAGTCCAGTGACCGCCTGCCCAGGTGCGTGGTGCCGCGTGACGTAAAGCGTGAGAGGCGCAATGAAGGCGAAGGAAGATCCCAGGTACGCAGGCACCTTGCCGCGTGTGATGGCGTGGAACACGAGCGTCCCCAGGCCGCTCGCCACGAGAGTTGCACCAGGGCTCAATCCCGTCAAAATCGGCACGAGCACCGTTGCGCCAAACATGGCGAAGACGTGCTGCAGAGACAGCGGAAGCTTTCGCAGGACAGCGCTCAATGGGATGACCTCCTGTGTGATGAATGGCGCGGAATCCGCATGTGCGGAGCAATCCGTGGCAAGTATAACCACGATCTCGCTAAAACTCAAAGGAGTGTGATGGCGTGCGCTGGGGAGTTGCGGGGCTATCGTTGCTTGTGGCCGTCGCCCTCGCCGGGTGTGACACCGTCAGCGAGCACGGCGGGAACTTCATTGGCGAGAGCACCAACCAATCCGTGAACGGTTCCGAGGCCGCTTCCGGCACCAATCGGACCGATCTCGGCAATCGGGCATTGGGAAGTAACAGTGCAGAGACAGGCAACGCGCTGGGAGGAAGTCAGCATCAACCTACAAGCGATAGCGGCACGTCGCGCGGTTAGGCTAAAAAGACGCAGAGCCCCCGCTCAAACGCTCAGGTTTGAGGCGGGGGGTCGCTTTACTGTGGGTTGGTCATGATGAGCGTCGCCGATTTCAGCAGCACGCGGTTCGGCAAGCGGAGCGCGTCGACCACGAGTTCGGCGACATCCTCCGGTTGCATCTGATGATCTTCGTCCCCCAGTTTGAGACCCACATTGCGGGCCAAATCCGTGTTCACGGTGCTCGGCAACAGGGCGATGACGCGAATGTTGTGCTTTCGCACCTCATACATCAGCGATTCCGTGAAACCAAGCAGGCCAAATTTGGATGCCGAGTACGCCGACGTCGTGGCAGAGCCCTTTTCGCCTGCCGTCGAGCTGATGTTGACGATGTGGCCGCGATTGCGCTCCATCATGTGCGGCAACACGGCGCGCGTCGCGTAATACGTCCCCAGCAGGTTGACGCGAATGATGCGCTCCCATTCCTCCACGGGCATGTCCACGACAGTGCCAAAGCTCGCTGTACCCGCGTTGTTGACCAGGACGTCGACCGATCCCAATTGTTCTTTGAGGCGGCCGATGGCCGATTCGATGGATACGCGGTCAGCGATGTCGGCGGCTTGCGTGTAGACGGAAACCCCATAGGCGCTGCGAATGGCATCCGCCACGCGGTTCAAGTCGCTTTCTGTTCGGGCGATAAGCCCGAGGTGCACGCCCTCTTTCGCGAGGTGCTCCGCGATGGCCTTGCCAATGCCTTTGCCAGCGCCCGTGACGATGGCGCTCCATCCCTTGAGCGATTGTGCCATGTCTGATTCCCTCCCCTGTATATCTCGGCGCGACCTCATTATAGAAGATGCGTAAGCCACTTTCAAAAAGAGAGCGCAAGATGTGCCGGCGCCTCGTGTCAACGCCTGCACCCCGAAAGCGCATGTGACATACACGAGAACATGGCAAAGGGGGTGAAGCGCGATGAGAGTTTGGAACACGTTGGTCCAACTGGCTCAGACCAAACGGCTGAGCACGCTCATCATCGGCTTATTGGCGTCGGCCAAGCTCATCACGGACGCACTCGGCCTTCCTTTCATCACGGATCCTGAGATCAACGCCATCGCCAACGCGGTGGCATCGGTCGTCACCGTGATCGCGATCTTCATGACGCACAATAAAGCGACGTCTGGGCCACCTGCCTCGCCGTCGAGCGGCAGCGCAGCCGGGGGTGGATCCGGAGCTTCGTCGGCCGGTTCGGTGGCGGGAGCCGGGACGGAGGGCTCCAGTCCTGTCCAGTCGCCGCAACAGGCGTCCGATGGGTTCGCGCGTCCTCCGGGGGCGTGACGTAGAGCCTGCGACGCGCGTCTGGTAGAATCGAAGGGCATCGATAGGCCTGGAGGAATGCGTAATGCCAGAGCGCGTCGTCACCACCCTAGAAGTCCGCTGGGGAGAGTGCGATCCGGCTGGGATCGTGTATCACCCGTCGTACATTGACTGGTTCTCCATCGCTCGCATGCACTTTTTAAAGGAAAACGGCATCCACTACATGAACGACTTTCACGATCGCGGGGTCACGGTCGTCGTGACGGATGTCGCGTGCCACTATCAAAAGGCGTTGCGCGCTGAGGATACAGCGCACGTGACCGCGAGGCTTGTGGAGATGAGCCGAGCGCGGCTCGCTTTCCGCTACGAGGTCACAGATGGGGCGGGCGACTTGTGCGCGTGGGGAGAGACTCGGCACGCGTTTGTCGATCGAGACACGTTGCGTCCGGTGAATCTCGCGAAGTTTGCGCCGGAACTCTGGGGTCGCGTAGCGGACCTGCCGGTCACGTCAGGGGATTCGACGGCGTGATCCCAAGACAAGGGGCGCGGCATCCGTGAGCGGATTCGCGCACCCCTTCTTTGCGAAGGTTTTCTTACAGGGACATCATTTCCTCGTGCAGTTCTTCATACATTCGGGCTTCGGAGAGCGCGATGTATCGACCGGTCTCGTACATGTCGTCGAGATCGCGCGGCGAAGTGAAGGTCTCCAGGATCTGCTTGCAAAGTTGATAATGGCGTGGCTCGTGCTCGTCCGCATGGACATCCCAGAACAAGGTGTTGACCGGGCCGCACCGCTGATACTGGGGATGGCGAAAACCTTCGCCGATTCGCGCCATCACCTGACCGGCGAACAGCTCGGATCCGAGACCAACCGCGGCCATGGCCTGGAGCGGCGTGGCTTGCCGGAAAAATTGAATGAATGTATCAATGGCGGTTTCCACGGCTCTCGACATAGGAACGTCGGGAATGCCGTGCTCATCCAGTCGTGCGTCCGGGGCGACGGTGCGCAGAAAAGTGAGGTAAAGCTTCTCGTGTGCTCGGCCCGGCTGACCTCGGCCGGCCTCGTCCCACAAGTTGTCGGCGATGGGAACCCACCACGTGTCAATGGGCGGCATCGCTGCGACGGCAGCGCCCAGTACGCGCGGAAAATGGCGGCTGTAGTACCCGTATTGGAGCGCGAAATATCGAATTTGCGGTTCCCTGTATCCGCCGCTGCAAAGGGTCTGGAGAAAGTGCCCCTCAAAGAAATGACGCTGAACGAGTTCGAGCATCGCCTGCTCCACGTCGGCGTAACAAGAAAAGCTGTGGCGTGTCGTCACAAGGATCCTCCTTTGCGCTGTCGCGGTCCGATGTGCCAGCCTCATGGCAGCATCCGAGTCGCGTCGATAGCATACGAGAATCCCGCAAAGGCGATCAACGTCTTTTTGAATTGACACCCGATCTTCCGATTGTTACAATGGGAGCGCTGTGCGCGGCTGTAGCTCAGAGGGAGAGCACTACCTTGACACGGTAGGGGTCACAGGTTCGATTCCTGTCAGCCGCATTCGTTGGAAGCCGCCGGGCGTTGGGTCTGGCGGCTTTTGCTATCTGCGCATCTCCATGACCCTTGTTGGCAGAATTCAAGCGGTTTTTGAACTTTCTTTGAGATCCATAGAGGGAGAGCGGCAGCGCGCGTCGAATTCGGTGGAGGCGTGAAGCGGAACACAGCGGCGCCATCCGCTGGAGCGCGAGTAGCGCTTGGCATCGGAGGCGTATACACTGGGCAAAGACAGACTTTTCCTCGTGCTGGAGGGACGCTTCCGATGTGGACGTGGGCGGCCGCAGGTCTTGCGGTACTTGGCGGCTTGGGTTATGCGTGCACCGTGCTTCCGACGCAGTGGCTCAAGGTGGAGCGGGTGAACTGGCAGCTCGGGCTGCAGCGCACCATTCTCCAGGTGAGTGACCTTCACGTGGAACGGAACCGCGTCTCGCCGCAGCGATTGGCTGCCCTTTGCCGTTCCGAGCGACCGGACTATATCTGCCTGACCGGAGACTACGTCGATTCGGAGCGGGCTATCGCGCGTCTCTTGCCGTTTCTCTGTGCTCTGCAGACGGCGGGGGTGCCCATGTACGCTGTGCTTGGCAACCACGATTACAAGCTCCGCAACCGGATTGGTGCCCTGATCGACTGTCTTCAGGCGCACGGCGTAGTGGTGTTGCGCAATGAATCGGTGGTGCTCGACGGGTTTAACCTGGTTGGCATCGACGACTATCAGACGCGAAACAGCGATGAACGGGCGGCGTACCGGCGTGTGAAGAAGGATCTGCCCGTCATCGTGATGACGCACGATCCGACCTTTGTCTTGACGGCCAAGCGGCGGTTCGACGCTCTGATGGCTGGGCATCTGCACGGCAAACAGTTTCAACTCCCATTTTTCTACTATCTGAAACCGATGGGACCGCTGGCCAAACGCGGCATTTACGCCGGGATGCATCGTGCGGAGGCCGGGCCTTATTATATCTCGAAAGGTGTAGGTCAGTCAGGCATCAATCTGCGCTTTTTCGTGCGGAGCGAAGTGACGGTCCACCGGTTCTGATGACGGCGCTGCCGAGGAGGGACAAGCATGGCGAATTTTCGTGACGTGAATCTCCTGACCAGGCTGGATCGCTTGCCGATCACGCCGCGCGTGGTGGGAATCATCGCGCTCCTCTCGCTCGTGTGGCTTGCGGAGGCGTTTGATATCGGCATTGTGGGGCCTGTGTTAACGACGCTCGAAAAGGCGTGGCACCTTGCCACGTGGCAGACGGGGCTTTTGGCCATCGCCTCGACCATCGGGATTGTGATTGGGATGATCCCCGCCGGCATGATGGCGGACCGCTTTGGGAGACGGCGCGTCATCCTGATGGGCATCGCGTGGTTTTCGGTGGTCACGATGCTCGGTGCGCTCACGCGGAACGTGGCGGATCTCTTTCTCGTGCGGCTGGTGGCGGGCATCGGGGAGGGCGCCGTGTTGCCGATGCCGTATCTCATCCTGTCCGAATTCACCAATCACCGTCGGCGCGCCGTCAGCGTGGGGTACGCCAACGGGATCCTGACGGCCGCGTACGTCGTACCCAGTCTCGTGTCCGTCTGGGCCCTTCACCACTATGCACAGGACGTGGCGTGGCGTGTCCCATTCCTGCTCGGCGGGGTGCCCCTCCTCATGCTCGTTCCGATTGCCCTTTGGCTCCCGGAGTCACCGCGATATCTGCTCGACAAGGGGCGTCAAGGCCCGGTGGCTCGCCTCGTGGAGGCCCTGGAGCAAGAGGCGGCGTTGCCGCACGACGAATCGCTGTATGACGAAGTGATTGCGGAGACGCTGGACGAGACGCCACACGACATGCTTCGGACGCTTAGAGCCATCTTTCGGCCGCCACTTTTGGCTCGCAGTGCCATGGTCATTCTGCATCTGACGGCTGCCCTCATCCTGTTCTACATCCTACAGGTGTTTGGACCAGCGCTCTTGGCGAAGCGGGGACTCGGCGTGTCCAATTCCATTCTGGACACCGGCCTCATGATGCTCCTCGCGGGGTTCGGCTCGGTGTGCCAGGGGTATCTGTCGGATCGATTTGGGCGCAAGCGGGTGCTCGCCGCCTACGCTGCGCTCGCCACGCTCGGTTGCCTACTCTTCGCGTGGGTGCAGACGCGAGAGGCGACGCTCGTGGCTGGATTCCTCACCGCCTTCTTTGGGCTTGGGATTTTCCCCGTGTCCAAGCTGTCCGTCGCGGAACAGTATCCGACCGAGGTGCGTGGACGAGGCGTGTATCTGGCCGAGATGATCGCGCGCGGGATGAGCGGCATCGTCACCACCTATTTCATCCCGTTCGTAATCTCCGTGGGGGGCGATCGCGTCGTGTTTCTGGGGATTGCGGTTGTGCTGCTCGCGTTCACGGCTCCGTTTGTGGCGTTTGGGCGAGAGACCGCCCAATTGCAGTTGGAATACGCCTCGAGCGTCCTGCCACTCAAACGGGTTCGGCCCAGGCTGTCGCGTCACTGAGTAAGCTAGTCCGTGCCAGGCGCGGTCGTTCCGCGCCTTTTCTTCATTCTCGGGCTTTGTGCTCGCCATGCGAGGGTGTATTGAAACCCCTTGCAAAGCCAACAGGGCTCTGCTAGGATCAGAATATGTTTGTTGGGCAAACGAACTTGAGGCGAAGGTGATGGACGTGGCGACGTATTTTCCCGAAGTGACGCGCATCGCATACGAAGGCAAGGGATCCGACAATCCGCTCTGCTTCAAGTACTACAACCCCGAAGAGACAGTGTTGGGAAAGCCGATGAAGGAACATCTCCGCTTCTCGGTGGCCTACTGGCACACGTTCACGCTGTCCGGCGCGGATCCGTTCGGATTGCCGAACATGATCCGGCCGTGGGACGGGGCGACGGGGATGGATCTGGCCAAGCGCCGCGTGGAGGCGGCGTTCGAGTTCATGACCAAGCTCGGCGTCGAGTACTTCTGTTTCCACGATCGCGACATTGCGCCCGAGGGTGACACCTTGCGCGAGACCAATCGCAATCTGGACGAGATCGTCGCGCTCATCAAGGAATACATGCAGTCGACGGGCATCAAGCTCCTGTGGAATACGCAGAACCTGTTCTCGAATCCAAGGTTTGCGCATGGCGCCGCGACGGCTCCGGACGCGGACGTATTCGCGTACGCTGCCGCGCAGGTGAAGAAGAGCCTGGAAATTGCGAAGGAGCTCGGGGCGGAAAACTACGTGTTCTGGGGCGGCCGCGAGGGCTACGAGACGCTCCTCAACACGGATCTCAAGCTTGAGCTCGACAATTACGCGCGCCTTCTGCAGATGGCGGTGGACTACGCGGACGAGATCGGCTTCACCGGGCAATTCCTGATTGAGCCGAAGCCGAAGGAGCCCACGAAGCACCAGTATGACTTCGACGTTCAGTCGGGGCTCGCGTTCCTCTATCATTACGGGCTCAAGGACCGCTTCAAGTTCAACATCGAGGCGAATCACGCCACGCTCGCGGGCCACACGTTCCAACACGAACTTCGCTTCGCCCGGATCAACGGCCTTCTTGGGTCTGTCGACGCGAACCAGGGCGATCCGCTGCTCGGCTGGGACACGGACGAGTTTCCGACCAACCTGTACGAGACGACGCTCGCGATGTACGAGATCCTCCTGAATGGCGGACTGGCGCCGGGCGGCCTCAACTTTGACGCCAAGGTTCGCCGCGCGTCGATGACGCCCATCGATTTGTTCTATGGCCACATCGCCGGAATGGACAGCTTCGCGCGCGGGCTCAAGGTGGCGGCTAAACTGCTTGAGGACCGCGTGTTCGAGCGGGAAATTGAGGAGCGATACGAGAGCTATCGGGCCGGCATCGGGAAAGACATTGTGGAAGGGCGCGCGACCCTGCAAACCCTTGAGTCTTACGTGCTGGATAAGCGCGTGACGGCGACGCGATCCGGCCGCCAGGAGGTCCTTTTGGCGAAATTGAATCAGTATCTGCTGGAAACGGAATGATGGCGATGGCGACAGACCGCAACGCGCTCCTTGGCATCGATGTCGGGACGTCCGGCGTGAAGGTGGTCGTGATTGACCGCGAGGGCCGTACGCTCGGCCAGGCCACCGTGGGCTACGAGTTGTCACAGCCGCAGCCGCTCTGGGCGGAGCAGAACCCGGAGGATTGGTGGGAGGCGACGTGCGCGGCCATCCAGCTCGCGCTCGCGCGAAGCAACCGGCGCGGCGAGGACATCGCGGGCATCGGCCTCACGGGCCAGATGCACAGCCTGGTCCTGCTCGACGAGGCGGGGCAGGTCATCCGGCCGGCGATTCTCTGGTCGGACCAGCGCACGGAGGAGGAGTGCGAGGAGATTCATCAGACTGTCGGATTCGAGCAGACCATCGAGTGGGTGGCGAATCCGGCACTCACGAATTTCACGGCCACGAAGCTCCTGTGGGTCCGGAAACGTGAGCCCGAGCACTACGCGCGCATTCGCCACGTGCTTCTCCCGAAGGACTACATCCGATACCGGCTCACGGGCGAATTTGCGTCGGATGTGTCGGACGCGTCTGGAACGCTGTGGTTTGACGTCAAGCGGCGCGGATGGTCCGACGAGATGTTGGCGGCGCTCGAAGTGCCGCGGTCCTGGCTGCCCGAGGTGTATGAGTCGCCCGAGGTTTCGGGGCGGGTGAGCGAGGGGGCCGCGGCGCGGACGGGACTCCGCCCAGGTACGCCTGTCGCGGCAGGCGGCGGCGATCAAGCCGCGGGCGCGGTCGGCAACGGCATTGTGCGCAAAGGCGTTGTGTCGAGCACCATCGGCACGTCGGGCGTGGTGTTCGCACATGCGGACGAGATCGTCCGCGATGAGAAGGGGCGGTTGCACACGTTTTGCCACGCCGTGCCCGGCAAGTGGCACGTGATGGCCGTGACGCAGTCTGCCGGGGGCTCGCTCCAGTGGTTCCGCAACCAGTTTGCGGACGCGGAACGCGCGGTGGCGGCACAAACCGGGAGAGATGTGTATGACCTCATGAGCGAGGAGGCTCGGCGAGTTCCAGCCGGCAGCGAGGGGCTCGTGTTTCTCCCGTACCTGATGGGCGAGCGCACGCCGCACCTCGACCCTCAGGCGAAAGGCGTCTTTTTTGGCATCACGCCGCGCCACACGCGCGCGCACTTCGTCCGCGCCATCATGGAGGGGGTGGCCTTCAGCCTGCTTGACGGGCTCTCGCTCATGCAGGATCTTCGGCTCCCGGTGGAAGAAATCCGGGTCTCCGGCGGGGGCGCCAAGAGCGAGGTTTGGCGCGAGATTCAGGCGGGCGTGTTCGGACGTCCCGTCGCCGTGATCGAGGCGAACGAGGGGCCCGCCTTTGGCGCGGCCATCCTGGCGAGCGTCGCCGCGGGCTTTTTCGACGACGTGGTGACCGCGGTGGACGCGTGGGTGCGCGTCGAGTCCACCACGCCCCCGGTCGTCGAGGACGAGGCCGCCTACCAGCGTGCATATCGGCTGTACCAGGCGTTGTATCCGGCTGTATGGTCCCTGTACCGGGCCTGAACGATGACGCCGATTGATGGATTCGGAGCAGAATAGGGTTTGGCGATCACGCCCATGGCGCCCCGGCCCTCCGGGGTTCGCGTGGGCGTCGTCTTTGTTCTAGCGGGCGCGCATGAGCGGGCAAGATGGCACGCGGAGAAGAAGGATCTCGCGACTTGAAAGCGTATAGCTACGAAGGGAACATCATGAGAAAGGGTGGCGAACATGCCCGCAGTCGAGACGACGTACGGCGGTGAGCGCGCAATCCGCCTGACGCACGGCCCATATGAGGCCTACCTGTTGCCGGGGTGGGGCAATCTCGTGGCGCTGCGCGACACCGCGCGCGGCTTTCGGTTTCTGCGCGAGCCGGAGGCGGAGATGGACGAGTTTCGCAAGGCACCTGGCCGATATGGCATTCCTGTGCTGTACCCGCCAAACCGATATCGGGACGGCAAATTCACCATCGCAGGCAGGGCGTATCACCTCCCGGTGAATGAGGAGGCCACGCACAATCACCTGCACGGCTTCTTCATGCGGATTGAATGGCCTGTCGTCGACATGGGCGAAGACGAAGGGGGCGCGTACGTCGAGATGGCCCACGAGGTGGGAGAAGGCCATCCAGTGTACGCGCACTGGCCGCACACGTTCCGGTTCGCCATCCGCTACGAGCTGTCGGGCGCGGGCCTCGTGCAGCGCGTCCACATTGACAACCGCGGCGGCGAGCCGATGCCGGTGATGCTTGGCTTCCACACCGCGGTGAATGTGCCGTTCTCCGCAGCGTCGTCGGCCGACGCCTGCTCCATTCAGCTGACTATCGGCGAGCGCTGGGAACTCGACGAGCGCAAGCTGCCGACGGGGCGGTTTCAGCCACTGAACGAGAACGAACAAAAGATGCCGACAGGCGGCGCAGATCCGTTCTATGAGCCGATGGACAACCATTACACCGCGCGCCCGCGAGACGGGCACAACCGCATGGTCCTGACGGACGCGCGTCTCGGGCTCGCGTTCGTGTACGACGTGGATCTGAAGTACCGGCACTGGATGGTGTGGAACAACAACTGCTGCGGCACGTTTTTCTGCCCGGAGCCGCAGACGAACATGGTGAACGCGCCGAACATGGATCTGCCACAGGATGTGACCGGCCTTATTGTCCTTGCGCCGGGGGAATCGTTCTCGGCGCGAAGCCGCATGTACGTGGAAGAGGTCAGCCACTGAAGGGAGCGCAAAGCGAATATGGCGCTGAGGTCGCGAAGTGAAGTTCCGGATTATGAGACGTGGGATTTGACGCCCCTTTTCGCCAGCGTGGAGGCGTGGGAAGCGGCGGTCCGGCGCGTGCGCCAGTTGGCGGATGATCTTGTCGAAGTGGCCTCGAAGTCATTCGGTGGCCCGGCGGACGTGGCTCACGCGTTGGCGCTGCACGACGACATGCTGCGCATCGGCACCGACGTGGAACGGTACGCCATGAGCAAGTTCGCGGAGGACGCCACCGACCAGGGGGCGCAGCGGCTGATGTCGATGGCCCAGCTCGCACTGGATCGCGCAGGGGAAGCGGCGGAATCGCTGGTGGCAGCGCTATGCCGAGTTCCTGAGGACCGCCTCGCCGCTTGGCGGGAGGACGAAGCCTTGCGGCCGTATGCCCCGTATTTTGGCGAGATCGACCGCGAGCGCAGACATCGGCTCGCCGATGAAGCAGAGAAGGTGCTTGCCGCCAATTCGTCGGCCTTTTCGCTGCCTTCCGGCATTTACGAAGCGGCGACGGGCGGGGATATGCGGTTTGAGCCGGTCCTGGACAGCGACGGGCGGGAAGTGGGGGTGACGCCATCCGCGCTTCTCATGCACATCGAGACGTCTCACGATACGGTGCTCCGCCATCGAGCCTACGACAGCGTGGTGAATGGGCTCCGGCCGTATCAGCATACGCTCGCGCGGTCGCTTGGGGCGAAAATCCGAAACGACGTGGTGGCGGCGCGATTGCGCGGCTTCTCGAGTGTGTTCGAGATGTTGCAGAGCACGAGGCTCGGCGGCACGATGGCGGCTAATCAGGTGCCTCCGGAGCACTACTTCATGGTCCAGGACGTCATGATGAAGGAACTCGCCCCTCACATGCGCCGCCTGGCGCACCTTCGCAAAAGGGTGATGGGCCTCGAGAAGGTGAGGTTGTGCGACACGAAGGCTCCGTTCGTGCGCCTGACGGACGCAGAACTCACGTTTGACGACGCGCGGTCGTTGATCTTGGAGGCATCCCTCCCGCTTGGGGACACATACAGCGACATTCTGCGGCGCGCGTTTGAGGAACGGTGGATTTACTGGGCGCGCAACCGCGGCAACTGGAACGGCGCGTTTTGCGGGGAGTCGAGCGTCCATCCGTACGTGTTTTCGCCGTTTGAAGGCGGCATGTATGGCGTCTTCGTGATGGCGCACGAGCTCGGCCACGCCGTTCACCTCCGCCTCGCGTGTCAGAACGCGCGCCCCTCCAACCTGTCGTTCTCGAACCTGTTCATCGAGACGCCGTCCACGCTCATGGAGCACATGGTGGCCAACGCGCTTATCCGGCGTGCGGAGGACGACGCCGCCCGCGCCAAGGTGCGCATGATGCAGATGTTCACGTTCCACCACGACTTCGTCACGCACCAGACGGAGGCCGAGATTCTGCGGCGGCTCTACACCATCGCGGATCGAGGGGAGCCGCTGTCGACCGACGTCTTTCGCCGCGTCTCGCGCGAGGTGCTGACCGACTTCTGGCAGGACGCGGTCGATCTCGACGAAGGGGCGGATCTCTACTGGATGCGCCAGCCACACTACTACATGGGTTTATATTCGTATACGTACGCGGTGGGGCTCGCGGCGTCCACCCTCCTCGCCGATCGAATCCTCGCGGGGGACGGCGAGGTCCTGGCGCGCTGGATCGAGGTGTTGCGCGTGGGAGGCGGCAAGACGCCGCTTGAGCTGTTCGCGCACGTCGGCCTCGATATGGGACAACCCGAGCCGTACCGCGAAGCCATTCGCAAAGTGGGCGAAATCGTCGACGAGTTGGAGCGCGCGTTCTCCTGACCGGAGACGTACCCGGCGTATAGAGCTCCCGACCCGAAGGAACAATGGATGTAAATGGGAATCTGTTGTCCGGGGGCGGGAGCGTTGCTCATCTTCGAACTGACAGCCGATATGGACAGTCTGGGTCTCGCGGGGCGCTTGACCGAATGCGGTGCGGCAAGCTACGTGGTGTCGAGCCCTGGCCCGAGCGTCGTCTGCGAGTGCGGGCCCGCGCTTCATTCGCGCGTGGCGCAGCTCGTCGCGGGTGTCCTGACTCGCGAGTGGCTTCAGGCGCGCGTGGTCGAGCGCGTGTGCCGCATGGAGCCGCTTTGGCCCGCGGAAGAAGTCCAGTTTCATGCGCTCGTTGAGATCTGCGAGTCGCGCCTGAAGAGCCGCCCGGTGGCGGGTCATACGCTTGACGAGTGGCAGGCGAGTCTCGCTCGTGCGCTCGTGAGCCATTTCCGGCGATCCGTCTGCATTGCATTGGAACCGTTTGTCCGCTTCCGCCTGCATCGGGTGGTTGTGGACCTGGCGCATCGCGTGCGGGATCGCATGATGGCCTCTGCGCTCGAGGACGAGTATGAGGAGTCGCTCTCCATGCTGCGGTACATGCTGGACGAACATCCGCTCTGCGAAGCCGAGATGCATGTGTACGTCACGCCGGACGGCGTTTGGATTACCGATGCGGAGGGCGGGATCGTCACGGATGAACAGATTGAACTGGTGGCGCTGCAGGATGACGATGTGACGAGCGAAGATCTCGCGATGACCCTTCTCATCACCAAGTCGCCGTGGCGGATTGTCGTGCACGACGCGTATCCCGAGGCGCCGTGGCCGAGCTTCTCCGAAACGGTGACCCGCGTCTTCGGCCATCGCGCAGTCCCGTGCCCCGGTTGCCCCACCTGTCGCCCGAATTGGTCACCTGCCGCGTGTTGCGAAGGATTTGCGTCCGACCTTGGGTCGCCGCGCGCCGTGCGGCGACGCCTGACGCCCGAAGCGGAGCGGACTTCGGACGCCCCGGTGGAGAACGAACTGGGAGAAGGTCAGGGTGGTTCGCTCGCTTGACATCGTCCCGAATCGTTGTGTAGTTTCATACATAAGGGAAGGCGCGCCGGCGTCGGCGGGCCCGTCACATGGAACAAAGCTCAGGCGATGCGGGAAGACGCGCTTTTGCGGTCACGTCGTGCCCAGAGAGAGGATGCCGTGGCTGAAAGCACCTCCGCGATGGCGCAAAAGACACCACTTCCCAAGCCGTTCGCGGGTCACAACGCGAACCGTGTCCGCCGCGTTAAGGCGTTGAGCCCGCGCTTGGTCGCTGATGGAGCGCGGGGAAGATGGGTGGAACCACGAGGCGAGCGCCGTCGTCCCATTGGGGCGGTGGCGTTTTTGTATGCCCAAGAACCACGATGTGGAGGGGATGTTCCGTGTCACAAGCGATCACCGTGCGGTTGAAAGATGGATCCGAGCGGCAGGTGCCGGCCGGATCGACCTATGCGGAACTCGCGCAGTCCATCAGTCCTCGGCTCGGCAAGGAAGCCGTCGTCGCCCGCGTGAACGGGGTTCTCGTCGATCTCAGCCGCGAAGTGGAGGATGGCGCGCAGGTCGAGCTGCTCACCTTGCAGGATCCCGAGGGGCTATACGTCATGCGCCACACGTGTGCGCACGTCATGGCGCAGGCCGTGCAACGCCTGTTCCCAGGCACCAAGTGCGCCATCGGGCCCGTCATCGAAAACGGGTTCTATTATGATTTCGCCGATCACGACTTCCATCCCGAGGATCTCCCGCGCATCGAGGAAGAGATGAGGCGGATTGTCGCCGAGGACCTGCCCATTCAACGGGAGGTCATCTCGCGCGAGGAGGCACTTCGGTTTTTCCGCGATCGCGGCGACCGGTTCAAGGTTGAAATCATTGAAGATCTCCCGGAGGACGTGACGCTCACACTGTACCGACAGGGCGAATTCGTCGATCTCTGCCGCGGACCACATCTGCCGTCGACCGGCCGCATCAAGGTGTTCCAGTTGCAGAACTTCGCGGGCGCGTACTGGCGCGGCGATTCGAAGCGCGAAATGCTCACGCGCGTGTACGGCGTCGCCTTCGCGAAGAAGTCCGATCTCGACGAGTACAACCGCCTCCAGCAGGAAGCTCGCGAGCGGGATCATCGGCGGCTGGGCAAGGAGCTCGAGATCTTCACGCTGTCGCCCGAGGTGGGCCAGGGCCTGCCGCTCTGGTTGCCAAACGGGGCCAAGATCCGCCGTATCATCGAGCGCTACATCGTCGATCTTGAGGAGTCGCTCGGCTATCAGCACGTGTACACGCCGCATCTGGCGAATGTCGAGCTGTACAAGATCTCCGGGCACTGGGAGCACTACAAGGACGACATGTACCCGCCGATGAAAATTGACAACGAGGAACTGGTCCTGCGGCCGATGAACTGCCCCCACCACATGATGGTGTACAAGCATCGCCTGCACAGCTATCGCGAACTGCCCATTCGCATTGCTGAACTCGGCACCATGCATCGGTACGAGATGTCCGGAGCGCTCGCCGGCCTGCAGCGCGTGCGCGCCATGACCCTGAACGACGCGCACATCTTCTGCCGCCCGGATCAGATCGAGCAAGAGTTCACCGGCGTCGTCCGCCTGATCCAGCGCGTGTACAAGGACTTCGGGATCGACGACTACTATCATCGCCTGAGCTACCGCGACCCGAAGAACACGGAGAAATACGTCCAGAACGACGAGATGTGGGAGCTCGCGCAGAGCACGTTGCGCAAGGTCATGCTCGATCTCGGCCTTGAGTTCGTCGAAGCGGAGGGCGAAGCGGCGTTTTACGGGCCGAAGCTCGACGTGCAGGTGCGCACGGCGCTCGGGAAGGACGAGACCTTGTCCACGATTCAGCTCGACTTTCACCTCCCGAACCGGTTTCACCTCGAGTACGTGGGGGAGGACGGCGAACGGCATCGGCCAGTCGTCATTCACCGGGGCGTCGTGGGCACGATGGAGCGGTTCGTGGCGTTTCTCATCGAGCAGTACAAGGGCGCGTTCCCGACGTGGCTCGCGCCGACGCAGGTGGTGGTGGCCTCCGTCGCCGATGAATTCGCGGGATACGCCGAAGAAGTCGCAGCCAAACTGCGCGAGCTAGGCATCCGCGCCGAAGCGGACGTGAGCGACAACAAAATCGGGTACAAAATCCGCCAAGCGCAGACGCACAAAATCCCGTACACCCTCGTCGTCGGCGCGCGCGAGCGCGAAGAGGGCTCGGTCTCCGTCCGCAAGTACCACGCGGGCGATCTCGGCGCGATGCCGCTCGATCAGTTCGTGCGGCAGATCCAGGACGAGATCGCGCGGAAGGCAAAACTTGTGGAGGCGTGAATGGATCACGCTCGGCCGTCGTCACGTCGAGGCGGCGGCCTTCACCCCGAGGCGAAGGCGGTAGGAGAACCAGACGGGCTTCTCGCCATCTCTGAAGGCGGCGCGGACGCGCGTTTCAAATGCCAACAGTTCCTGCTCGATGTCCGGGAGGCGGCGCCGCAACGCGGTTTGCACCTGTCCCTGGCTGAGCGCGATGCCGATGAACGCGTCGGCCCCAAGGCGCGTTTCCACGTGGAAGACCACTTCTTTGGCGAATGAAAAGACTCCTGAGGCGCGGATTTGGTCGAGGTGTTGCTCCTTCGGCCACTTGCGCGCCTGATCTTGCTTCGGTACGTGCCGCTCGATGGACGCCTCCGCGCACCGCAAAAGTGCGTCGTAGGCCACGTCGGTCTCCAGACAGCAGGAGGGCGGCCAGTCGCAATCGTACGCGGCGAATACGCCGCCTGGCCGAAGTACGCGTGCCACTTCGCAGAGCGTGGACTGGGGCTCCATCCAGTGAAAGGACTGGGAGCACGTGACGAGATCGGCGGATGCGTCGGTACAGGGAATGGCGGTGGATACACTGGGGAGGAAGACGACGTTGTCGGCGCCAAGGTCCTTCGCACGGCGCTCGGCCCGAGCGCGCATGTCGTCGTTCGGCTCGACGCCGATCACGCGCCGGGCTTCGTGCCGCCAAGGGAAGGTCGAGAGACCTGTGCCGCTGCCGAGATCGATCACAGTGTCGGGCTCGTGCCCGAGATAGGCGATGAGCAGCGCGCGCACCGTTTCCGGCGCTTCGGGCCGGTAGGTATCATAGAGGCTGGCGAAACCCGAAAACCGCTCGATGTTGTTGCGCACCACGTCGTCCACAGGCGTCCCCCTCGCGATGGAACTGCCCTCATTCTACAACAAAGGCGCCCCGGGGATCTCAGGGTCCAGAGGCGCCGGACTTGCGAGGGGTGCGTGTCAACGATTCTGCAGGCGGCACACGGGTCGCAGACGCACCCCGAGAAGGCTGCCGAGCAGCGCGCCGAGGAACCACTCCCAACCGTGCAGGCTGAACGAAGCGACACCGGAGAAGTAGGCGCCGATGTTGCAGCCAAAAGCGATGCGCGCGCCGTAGCCCATCAGGATGCCTCCGGCCAGCACGCCGACGATCATCTGCCACGGCATGGGGCGCAGGTACCGTTTGGTCAGTGCGCCCGCGAGGCTTGCGGCGAGGAGGGCCCCGAGCATGATGGCGATGTCATCCGTGGTCTCGAGGTTTTGCAGCACGCTGTGATGCAGGGCGGCTGCGTTCTGCGGCGTCTGCCAGTACGGCAGCGACTGCACAGGATAACCCACGAGGGCGCTCAGCTTCGCGGCCCACAGCGCGAACGCCGACGTAATGCCCCAAGGTTTGCCGGAGAGCGCCAGCACGACGAAGTTGCCGGCGGCGAGCACGACGCCGCCTGCTACCCACGACCAAGGGCCCTTGACCACCCGGCTCAGATTCCACGGCTGACGGCTGAAGAGAGGCTCCACGTCGCCGTTGCGCCGTCTCTCCAGCCAAAGTGCGACGGCGAAAATGAACGCCATGATGGCGAAGTTCACAGCGAGGCCTCCGACCGGACCGAAGGACTGAATGAGCGAAATTTTGCCGAGGCTCGGCGTGTTCATCCACCACGCATAGTGAATGGACCCGATGAACGACCCAACAATAAACCCGACGAGGGTCAGGATGCCGCGGGCATCGCCGCCGCCGGTATGGTACAAGGTGCCTGAGGCGCACCCGTCGCCAAGCTGCATGCCGACGCCGAAAAGGAACGAGCCCACGAGTGGGCGTGATAGAGCGCGACGCCGAGCACGCCCGTCACGAGGAACAGGACGGCGTGGGTCGGCGAAACGGAATTCCATAGATAGACGAAGCCGAGAACGAAGACGATGAGTGCGGCCGCCGTCCACGCTCGTTGCGCCTGCTCGGGTTGGCGTGCGCGCGTGCGCGCTTCGAGATCGAGGATGCGAACCTCGGAACTGGCCATGGAATCACCTCCAGAGAATGTCGCGATCGAAAAATGATTTTAGTATAAAACATATCGGAATACAACGTTTTTTGTGCATCGTCCTCATCCCTTGACATTTCCACGCTGTGTCGCTACCATGAAAGCGTTCCGTTGCACACCAAGCAGAAGCCTGCCGCTTCTCACCTGGTCGGCGAAAGCTGACGGGTCCCGAATCCAGCGTGTGGTTGCCGGACGGTCAAACCAAGGCTGGGCGAAGGCGAATCGAGCGCAGGCGTTGCCTGCGTTTTTTGCGTATTGGTGTGGTGGGGCAGATCGGTGGAGGTGACACCCCATAAGCAAAGAAGGGTATCAGGTCAACGAGGGCATTCGCGCCAGAGAAGTGCGCGTCGTGGACGCGGACAACCAGCAGTTGGGCATCATGCCCTTGCGCGAAGCGCTGCGATTGGCCGAGGAGCGCAATCTCGATTTGGTTAACGTTGCGCCCAACGCGAAGCCGCCAGTGTGCCGCATCATGGATTACGGCAAGTTCAAGTATGAGCAGAGCAAGCGCGAGCGGGAATCGCGCAAGCACCAGAAGGTCGTTCTGCTCAAGGAAGTTCGGATGACGCCCAATATCGATGAACATGATCTCAACGTCAAGCTCAAGAACGTCCTGAAATTCCTGAGCGAAGGTTCTAAGGTGAAAGTGTCTGTGCGCTTTCGCGGACGAGAGATCACCCACCAGAACATCGGTCAGGAATTGCTTGAACGGCTGGCGAAGTCTGCGGAGGAGCACGCGATTGTCGAACGGGCGCCGAAGCTCGAAGGTCGTCACATGGTGATGATCTTAGCGCCGAAACAGCCGAGTGCGTGAACCTCGTGACCTGGTGCGGTTGGCTGTCGTCGACTGCGGGAACGGCGATTGGAGACAGGAGGACACAAGAGATGGCCAAGACGAAAATGAAGACACACAGCGGTCTGAAGAAGCGCGTCAAGCGCACGGGAACTGGGCTTCTCAAGCGTACCCAGGCGTTTGCCTACCACAAGGCAGAGCACAAGTCGCCCGCGCGCAAGCGCCGCCTGCGCGGCATGACGCTTGTGTCGCGCAGCGATTTGAAGCGGATTAAGCAGCTCGTCGCCTATAAGTGACGAACTGGTCTTTCGCACCCGGTGATGCGCGGTGCGGCACCGTGACGGGAACACCATTCGAGGAGGCTGTTGGACATGGCTCGCGTCAAGGGTGGCGTGGTGACACGCCGTCGTCATAAAAAGATTTTGAAGCTGGCAAGGGGTTATTTTGGTTCGAAGCACACGCTGTACCGCACGGCGAAGCAGCAGGTCATGAAGTCGCTGATGTATGCGTATCGGGACCGCAAGCAGCGCAAGCGCGACTTTCGCCGGCTGTGGATCCAGCGCATCAACGCAGCGGTTCGGCCCCACGGGCTGTCGTATAGCCGCTTCATGCACGGCTTGAAGCTGGCGGGCGTCGAAGTGAACCGCAAGATGCTCGCGGATCTCGCCGTGACGGACAAGGAGGCGTTCTCGCAGTTGGTCTCCGTTGCTCGCGAGCGCCTGAACGCCCACGCGTGACAGACACACCCGGTCGTATGACCGGGCTTTTTTGTCGATCTCGTCCTCGGAGGTTGTCATCGTGTACATCGAATCTGCCCACAACGACCGTGTTCGGGCATGGGCGCGGCTCAAGACGCGTCGAGGTCGCGAACGGATGGGCCTGTTCCTCGTGGAGGGCGAGCGCCTCGTGGCGGAACTGCTGCACAGTCCCCTTCGCCTCGAGGCGCTCCTGTGGAACGTCGCATCGGACGAGCCTCCAGGGCCCCTGTGGCGCCATCCGAAGGCGGACGGCCGTCGGTACGAGTTGTCGCCTCAGGCTTTTGCGGCCGTGGCCGACACCGAGACGCCTCAGGGCGTGATGGCAGTGGCGGCGATTCCGCAAGCTGAGCCACGATATGGTCCTCGCGTCCTCGTCCTCGATGCCATCCAGGATCCGGGGAACGTGGGCACCCTCGTGCGCAGCGCTGAAGCGTTCGGCTTTGGGGAAATCGTATTTGGCACGGGAACGGTTGATCCGTACGCACCGAAGGTCGTCCGAGCCTCCATGGGGGGGCTGTTTCGCGTCAATGCCGTCGCGGGCGATGCGAAGGCTTATCTCAGGGCGTGGCGTGATCGCCATCCCGATGGGGTCGTCGTGGCGACGGCTGCGGATGCGCGGGAGCGGTGCGACGAGGCGCCAATGGCGGGCGAAGTCGCGGTGGTCATTGGCAACGAGGCCCGCGGCGTGAGCGACGCTGTGCGCCAATGGGCACAGCGGTGCGTGGCCATCCCCATGGCGGGCAAGGCCGAGAGCTTGAACGCGGCGATGGCCGGAACCATCCTTCTGTATGAAGCCTATCGGCAGGCTTCGAACGGCGCGATCTGAGGAGGGGGCGCGTTGCTTCACATCGTGTCGAGTTTGTGGGCGGCACCGCTCCTCGCCATGGTGGTCGCCCAGGGGCTGAAGCCCATCTTCGTCATGATCCAGATGCGATCGTGGGACTGGAGCCAGGTCAAAAACTCGGGTGGCATGCCGAGCTCGCATACGGCCGCGGTGGTCGCGCTCGCCGTGCAGCTGTGGCTACATCTGGGTGGCTCGGATCCGGTCGTCGCCATTGGCCTGTTCCTCGCTGCCGTTGTGATGTACGACGCAGCTGGCGTCCGCTGGCAGACCGGACGGCAGGCCGCGGTCCTCAATCGCCTGCTGCACGACCTGCGCGGTCAACACTTGCTGATGCAACCCCAGGAAGAGGCGGCGTCCTCCGAAGGGTCGTCCGAAGGTGCAGCGGAAGAAGCGCAGGCTTCGCTGCGTGCGGCCTCCCGTTCGGCCATCCCGCCCGAAGGTCCATCGCGCGCTGTGGAGCCGCTTCGCGTCGCCAAGGGGCCATGGTGGCTCGTCGATTGGCCTGTGCTGAACGAACAAGTGGGCCACAAGCCAAGCGAGATTGCGGGCGGCGCGATTGTCGGCATCCTCGTGGCGCTTGCGTTGAACCATTGAAGCGGCGGCGAGTTCCCCGGAATTTCCCGATTGTCCAAACGTCTGAAACGGTGCAGCGGCGCATATAGATGTTCTCGAATCGTGCTGAAGGAGGGATGGGGTGACGGTGGATGGAACTTCGCCCGAGTGGCGCTCGTATGTGAACTATCGCAGCCCATTTGACCCGTGCTCCCCGCGGGTGAAATGGTTCGACGTCCCGCCTGAAGTGATGCATCCGGTGCAGAAGAGCGCGCGCAAGCAGTTCGCACCACAGGAAGCGCTTCGGAAGGGCACCTTGTGGCCGGAATACGACAGCCCATATCCGCCGGCGTGAGGAGGACGTGATGGCGTGAGTGAGACGGCAGAGCCTCTTCCCAAGGCTTACTATCAGTATCTTCAGGAGCTTCAGGCAATCGACTTCGTGCTGGTCGATTTGACGCTGTATCTGGACACGCACCCGGACGACGAGCAGGCGCTCGCCCAATTCAAGCAGTTTCAGAAACGGAAGCACAACCTCATGACCCAGTTCGAGTCCGCGTTCGGTCCTCTGCATCAGTACGGCTTGAGCCCCGCCACGGGGGCGTCTTGGGCTTGGTCTGAGACGCCGTGGCCGTGGCAGGTCTAGCTCGGAGTGGGGGGTAGGCGGTCATCTGGATCTATGAGAAAAAGCTCCAGTATCCGGTTCGCGTGAGCAAGTGCGATCCCAGGCTCGCCAAGATGCTCATCGAGCAGTACGGCGGAGCCGATGGGGAACTGTCCGCCGCACTCAGGTACTTGAACCAGCGGTACTCGATCCCAGACAAGGTCATTGGCCTCTTGACCGATATCGGCACCGAGGAATTCGCACATCTCGAGATGATTGCGACGATGGTCTACAAGTTGACGAAGGATGCGACGCCCGAGCAGCTCCGGGAGGCGGGGCTCGGCGATCACTACGTCAATCACGGCTACTCGCTGTTTTACCACGACGCGGCGGGGAATCCTTGGACGGCGGCGTACATCGCCTCGAAAGGCGATCCTATTGCCGACCTGTATGAGGACATCGCAGCGGAGGAAAAGGCGCGGGCTACCTACCAGTGGATTATCGACAACACGGACGATCCGGACATCAAGGACAGCCTTCGGTTCCTGCGCGAGCGGGAGGTGATTCACTCGCTTCGGTTTCGCGAGGCGGTTGAGATTCTCAAAGAGTATCAGGGTAGCAAGAAGGTGTTCTGAAGCGCAGCTTGACCCGATGCCACGACGCTCAGGCGATTGTCCCCTTCTCCTTGGCCCTCGGCCGCTGGCTGAGGGCGATTTCTTATTTCATTGACGTTGCTCGAGGAGTTTCAGGATAATAGCCTCGTTGACATCCAGGAGAGGAGCGTGGCGCATGGAAGCTCCAGGGCATCGGGACCCCTCAACGTTCGGCTATCGCCAGGAATTGAAGCGATCCCTTCACTTGCGGGATCTCATTGTCTACGGCATGATTTTCATGGTTCCCATTGCGCCTATGGCGATTTATGGCTATGTGGCGCAACAGAGCTTTGGCATGGTTCCCCTCGTGTACATCATCGGGATTGTCGCCATGGTCTTCACCGCGCTCAGTTACAAGCAGATGAGTGCCCAATTTCCCATCGCAGGATCCGTGTATTCTTATGTGCAACGAGGCCTGAATCCGCACGTCGGCTTCGTCGCCGGATGGATGATCCTCGCGGACTACCTCCTCGCACCGTCCCTGTTGTACGCGTTCTCGGCGGGTTGGCTTCACGGGCTCGTGCCGAGCGTTCCTACCTTCGTATGGCTTCTTTTCTTCGTCCTTTTCAACACCGTAGTCAACGTCCTGGGCATCACGCTGCAGGCGAAAACCAACTTCATTCTTCTGGCGATTGAGCTCGTCTGTCTTCTCATCTTTCTCATCGCTTCCGTGCGGTTTGTGTTTGTTCTGGGTCACGGAGCGGG